>DATJPQ010000022.1:0-10392 GCA_035506315.1 Opitutaceae bacterium | reverse complement strand
CTCGTCCTGGCGGTAAGCCTGGGCGCAGTGTTTTTCGGCGCGATGACTTACATCGGCAACGGACCCAATTTCATGGTGAAATCCATCGCGGAATCGGCCGGCGTGAAGGTACCGACCTTCTTCGGCTACATCGTCAAATACAGCCTGCCCATCCTGCTGCCGATCCTGGCGCTGAGTGGATGGCTGTTTTTGTAGGGCTGGGAGCCTGGTTCCGGGTTCCGAGTTTCGGGTTCCGAGTTGCAGCACGACCTCTTCCAAACATTTCTCCGCGGATCTCGCTGATGGTCGCGGATCAGATCACATCCAATCCGTGCGTAACCGTGAGATCCGTGATCAAATTCTTCCGTGCCCTTCCGTGTGTTCCGTGGGCGAACTACGTTCAGGTTCTGAGTTCTGCACTTTGGGTTTTGGGTTGCAGAATTCGAACTCTCCAATCGGTTCGCATTCGCGAATCTTCGCGCCCGTTCGCGGCTAACCTTCCGTTTCCATTTTCGTGTGTTTCGTGGTAAAAAAATCCGGGTTCCGCGTTCCGGTGACTCAATTCGCACCCATTCGTGTGATTAGCGGGCAACGATCCGACTCCTGTAAAACCTGCTGCCGGATTGGCTGCGGCTGCACCGCGCACTAGGCGATTGATCTCCCGCGCCGAGCCGTCGCACACTGCCAGCATGTTATCCGTGCTCCGCACATTGGGTTTCTGGCTGCTGCGCAAGCTGGGAGGCGGGGTGCTGGTGGCCGCGCTCGGGCTGGCCACCTACGGATTGTGGCTGTTCGTGCAGGACGATTTCGATTTCGGCACGCAAAAGTCCGGGCTGTTGACGGTGCTCACCGGGCAGCACACCCGGCTGCTGGCGGCCCGGGGCGACGTGGAAAAGCGGATCGCCGACTGGCGGACGGAAGCCACCGCCCTGCAGCAACGCGGCCAGCAAGCGGACCGGGTGCTGGCGGCGTTGCGCGAGGAGAGTGGATGGTGGCAGAGGCTTTGGGGCAACCGCGCCCAGCAGCAGAGCAATGCCGAACGGCGCGAGCGCATGGAGCAATTGCGGGGTGCGGCCCGCGCCCGTGAGGTCCAGCTGCAGAAACAGATGGCGGTGGCGATGCACCAAAAGGAGGCGCTGGATCGCGCGCTCGGCCAGTTGGACTGGCGGATCCAGGAGGCGCAGCAGAGCGAATCGCGGATCGTCTACTATCTGCGGGTGGCGTGGGACCATGCCCGCTGGTACGTGGTTGCCGTGCTGGCGGTCTGGTTTTTCGGACCGCCGCTGCGCAAACTGGGATTTTACCATGGCCTCGCCCCGCTGATCGCGCGCCGCCGGCCGATCCGGTTTGCCGGGATAATGGCCGCCGCGCCCGAAGTGGGCGAAAGCGGGGGGGTGATCGAAGCCGCGCTCTGGCCGGGCGAAATGCTCCGCGCGAGACCGGGATTTTTACAGTCATCCGACGAGGGTCTGACCCAAAAGACGCGTTTCCTGCTCGATTGGCGCCTGCCGTTCACAAGCGTGGCGTGCGGGCTCGTCAAGCTGGTGGAAATGAGGCACCCCCATGCCGGCGGCGCGGTGCGCGTGAACTTCGCGAGTGCGGAAAACCCGCCGACCGAACTCACGTTGGTCAGCGTGCCCGAGGGCGCCTCGTTCATTTTGCGGCCCAGTTACCTGGTCGGCATCATCCGGCGGGCGAATGAACCGCTGGTCATCCGGCGGCGTTGGGCGTGGTGGCGCTGGCCTGCATGGGTGACGCGGCAATTGCGCTTTTTTGAGTTTGTCGGCCCCTGCCGATTGATTGTGGGCGGGCCCCGCGGAGTGCGGGTCGAGTCGCTGGCCGCCCGCGACGACCAGACGGCTCCCGTGCGCCGCACGAACCGGGGGGCGGCGATCGGCTTCACGCCCAACCTCGACTACCGGGCGGCCCGGACCGAGCAATTCTGGAACTATTTCCACAACCGGACAACCCTGTTCGATGCCGTGTTTGCCGGCGCGGGATTTTTCCTGCGCCAGGAAGCAGTGCGGGGCCGCCAGTCGAAACCGGCGGGACGGTTTTGGGTTCGCGCCTGGAACGTCGGACTGAAGGTCTTTGGCCTATGAGCGGCGAGGAATTTGCCGGGCTGACGACAAGAGTTTGGCCGGAGTTCGAACTTTCGTCGCGATGCCACCCGCCCCGACCGACAAATTCCTTCAACCGCCGCGAGGCGGCGGAAGATCGAAGGAGCAGCCTGACTACGGTTGATCATCTGCCGCGGCTGCGGCACGGTTGAACCATGCCTTTCACGCTGCACGCCGACTACAAGCCCACGGGCGATCAGCCGCAGGCGATCGAGACCCTCGCGCGTTCGCTCGCGGCGGGGAATCGCTTCCAGACGCTCCTTGGCGTGACCGGCTCGGGCAAGACGTTCACGATGGCCAACCTCATCGCGCGCCTCGACCGCCCGACGCTCATCATCTCCCACAACAAGACGCTCGCGGCCCAGCTCTACTCGGAGTTCAAGCACTATTTCCCCGACAACGCGGTCGAATATTTCGTCAGCTACTACGATTATTACCAGCCCGAGGCCTACATCCCGTCGAGCGACACCTTCATCGAGAAGGACTCCTCGATCAACGAGGAGATCGAGCGCCTGCGCATCTCCGCCACGAGTTCGCTCGTCTCGCGCCGGGATGTGATCGTGGTGGCCAGCGTTTCCTGCATCTACGGGCTCGGTTCCCCGGAGGATTTCACCACCCTGCGCATCGAGTTGCGCCGTGGTGCGTCCCTCGGACGCCATGCGTTGCTCGAGCAGCTCGTGGACGATCTTTACGAGCGCAATGACTATGACCTGCAGCGGGGCCGGTTCCGCGTCCGCGGCGATGTAATCGACATCATGCCGGCCTACAGCGAGAACGCCCTGCGCGTGGAGCTCTGGGGCGACGTGGTCGAAAACCTCGCCGAGATCGACCCGCTCACCGGCGACACGCTGCGGTCGCTCGACCATTTCGATCTCTATCCGGCCAACCAATACGTGACCACGCGCGGCAAGCTCACCAGCGCCATCGCGGGGATCAGGCGCGAACTCGACGAGCGTGTGGCCCATTTCGAGGCGAAGGGGCAATTGCTCGAGGCGCAGCGCATCCGCATGCGTTGCAACTACGACCTCGAGATGCTGCAGGAAATGGGCTTTTGCAGCGGCATCGAAAACTATTCGATGCACCTGGCCGGCCGGCACCCGGGCGAGCGGCCGTTCTGCCTCCTCGATTTCTTTCCGAAGGATTTCCTGCTCTTCATCGATGAGAGCCACGCCACGGTGCCGCAGATCGGCGGCATGTACAACGGCGACCTCGCACGCAAGCGGGTGCTCGTCGATTTCGGTTTCCGCCTGCCCTCGGCGCTCGACAACCGCCCGCAGAGTTTCGCCGAATTCCTCCAGATCGCCGGGCAGACCCTGTACGTGTCGGCCACGCCCGGCGAGTACGAGCTGAAGCAGTCCGCCGTGGTCGCCGAGCAACTGATCCGCCCGACCGGGTTGCTCGATCCGGAGATCACGCTGCGTCCGACGAAGGGACAGGTGGAGGATTTGATGGGCGAAATCCGCCGCGCCGTGGAGGCCGGCGAACGGGTGTTGGTCACCACTCTCACCAAGCGTCTGTCCGAGGATCTCACGAGTTATCTGCGCGAGGCCAAAATCCGCGTGGAGTACCTGCATTCCGACATCGATGCGATCGAGCGCGTGGAAATCCTCCGCAATCTGCGCCTCGGCAATTTCGACGTGCTGGTGGGCATCAACCTCCTGCGCGAGGGGCTCGACCTGCCCGAGGTGGCGCTGGTGGCGATCCTCGATGCCGACAAGGAAGGGTTCCTGCGCAGCCACACGAGCCTCATCCAGACCGCCGGCCGGGCGGCGCGTCACGAACAGGGCCGGGTGATATTCTACGCCGAGCAGATCACCGACTCGATCAGGCGCACGATCGAAGTGACCAATTACCGCCGCGAAAAGCAGCTCGCCTACAACGCCGCGCACGGCATCACGCCGCGCAGCGTGAAGCGCGCGGCGCAGGCGAGCCTGCATGTGTACGACGGCGGCGGCAGCGAACAGGAGTGCGGCCTGGTCGTGGCGGAAACCGGGGGCGACGACGTCGCCACGGTGATTGCCGAACTGGAGAACGAAATGACCGGGGCCGCCGCCAAATTGGAATTCGAGCGGGCGGCCCTGCTGCGCGACCAGATCGACGCGTTGCGGACGGGCGATTTCAAGAGACTGGCGCGCGCGAAGGTATCCGCGAAGCCGCGGCGCCCGGGCCCCGCCGGCGGGCGCCGCCGTCCGGCGCGCTAGCGCGGCGGGCAACAAATCCAAGTTCCGGGTTCCGAGTTTCGAGTTTCGGGTTACGGACCGGACCCAGAAATTTTACAAGAGGCCGCAGAGAGCGCGGAGAGCTGAGTTTGAGATTCCGGCAGCTATCTTTCTCCGAACACATCCAATTCAGTTTACCGCAGATCTCTCAGATAACTCAGATATCGATCTAAGGAGTAGTTTTATCTGCGTTCATCTGCGTGATCTGCGGTAAAAATCCGTTCCGAACCCCTTTCGTGTGTTTCGTGTTTTTCGTGGTAAAAAATCCGAGTTCCCTGCTTCGCCAAGGCTACGCAGGGCAGGCCGGGTTTCGAACTCTAAATTCGTGCCCATTCGTGTGCATTCGTGGTTAGAAATCCGAGTTCCAGATTTCGTGGCCCGCATTCGCGCCCCTTCGCGGCCTTCGCGGTTAACTCTCTCTCCGTTCTCTCAGTTATCTCCTGTAAAAATCCATCCGCGACCATCGGCGAAATCCGCGGAAAAATCCGGATTCCGGGTTTCGATCCCGGCTCGTCCCTAGCCGCCGATCCGGGCGGGGCTGACGATAAATTCCGTCGGCAGATTGGCCGGCACGAGTTGCACCGGCTGCAGGTTTTGGCTGTTCGAAGAATTGGAATTATCGTCGAAAACCGAGCTGGCGCCGGTCGAGGTCGACGTGGAGTTGTCGGTCGACTTCGTTTTGGCGGCCGCGACAGTGGCGCCGCCCGCAAGGGTGGGGCCGGCGCCCGCGGCCGTCACGGGCGCGAAGTAGACCATTTTGCGGGCCATGCTGGCATCCGCCGCCAGGGCGGTCAGCTGGGCCAATTGGACCGTGGGAATGGGCTGGACCTCGATGGGTTCCGGCTGGCCGGAAATCTCATTGCGCATGACCACCTGCTGGCCCTGCTGCAAACGGACGCCGCCATCGAGGGTTTCGGTGCGGGCGGTGGCATCGCCGGAAAGCATTGAGACGATGGTTTCACTCGGTTTTACTTCGATCACGGCCTGGACATCGCGAATCGAAATCTGGCCTTGCGCCGTAAACCAGGTGCAGGAACTGCCGGCGGCCAGATTCGGCGTGGTGACACTCACGGTACCGCGATCGACGAAGACCTGCATCTGCGACGCCGAAGGTTCATCGTCGAGATCGGTGACGTTGGGTTTCAACGGTTGCTGGGAAAATTTGAGGATGTGCAACCGGGTGTCCCCGGCGCAGGTCACGCTCGTGCTGTTGGAAAACACGAGGGTGACGCTGGCATTCGGTCCCGTGACGATCTCATTGCCTTCCGCCGAGAAAACGGCCTTGGGCGTGAGAGGATAGATAGGCCCATCCTTGATGTAGATATCGGCCGAGCCATGCACGGAGGCCACGTAGAATTTCCCGGTCGCCTTGCCGGGAGCGGGGCTCGCGGCGGAAACGGCGATGGTCCCGACCGCCGCGAGGAGCAGCGCATAAAGAAGAATATGGCGAAAACCTGTGGGCATGAGGCGGAAAACTGCAGCTGGGCCGGGGTCACTGGTTTCGGGATACAAGCATGCATCCTGAAAACGGGTGACGCCGGGGAGCGTGCGGAAGTGGTGGAAGAACTGGCTAAGGCATAATGGAAACCACTAAGCCATATAAGACAAGCAACTGTACGATTTAGTCCAGCGCTAGGACGCGCCCACCAAAGCGGCAGGCTCCCAAGTCTATGCGCACGTCAAGCCGTTCTGGGCAGGACAATTTACGCGTAGTCTAGGAGCCTGTCGGACCCGCCCAAAACACCACGTCTTCGGCCCAAAATTTCATTACGATGGACGGGACCTGCCTCGACAGGCTCCTAAAGCAGCGCTGTGCGCTGCGTAAAAATGGTATTCAGCTCGATCGTCCGCCGCAGTGCGGCGGAATTAAGGAGTTTGTCGGGCGGGCGGTTTGCTTTGCGGCGGAACTCACGGGTAATTTCCGCGCGTTGAGTCAAAGTCCGACAAACTCCTACGCCCACTCGGGCGGGTTTTGCAGGTGCGGCTTGAGCACGCCGATGCAGGGCAGGTTGCGGTAACGTTCCGCAAAATCGAGGCCGTAGCCGACGACAAACTTGTCCGGAATCGGAAAGCCCACGAAGTCGGCGTTGAACGGCACCTCGCGCCGGCCATGCTTGTCGAGGAGCACGCAGGTCCTGACGCTCGCGGGTTTGAGTTTCTGGATCAAGCCGACGACCATCTTGATCGTTTTGCCGGTGTCGAGAATGTCGTCGATCAACAGCACCTGGCGGTTGGCGATGTCGAGCGTGAGGCTGTGGATGAGCTGCGGAGTGCCGACCGACTTGGTCTTGTTGCCGTAACTGGACACGCGGATGCAATCGAGCCGGAGGGGATTGTCGATCTGCCGCAGCAGGTCGGCGGTGAACAGGATGGCGCCATTGATGATCGAGATGACAGTGATTTCCTCGTCGCCGTAGGTCGCTTTGATTTCACCACTGAGCCGCTTGATGCGGCGCTTGATCGCCGATTCGGTGATCAGGATGGATTCCAGGTCGGGATGGATGGATTCGGCGGTTTGCATCGGAGGCCGGCCAGTCAAACAGGGAACCGGTCCAGGGTGCAAGGGTTCCGTGCGCGGCCGAACGCCAGTGGGCGCATGGCAGTTTTGGCCGACCATCGCAGGACGACGGGAAATCCCCGCGAAAGGCGGCGTATGGCCGGCAGGGCGGATCACACCCCGTGGTGCGTCTGGGCGGGGATTGACTTGGCGTTGGACAGAAAAATGATGCCAGCCATGAAACTAGTCGGTTTTGCTCGGACCAAGTGGCGATACGGCGGGAAGATGCGCCGGAATGGAGCAATCCTGGCCGCCGCGGGCGTCCTGTTGGTCCTGGCTGGTTGCCGGCGCGGCGAAACGGCGGCAGCGACGCCGGCGCTGGTCGTGCCCGTGCTGCGCGTCGTGCCCCAGGAACTCCCAGACGAGATTGTGGCCGCGGGTACGATCGAGGCGGTCGACAAGGTGGACCTGGCCTTCTTCGTCGCCGGACGCGTGGCGGAGATTGCGTTCGAGGACGGCGTTGACGTCCGGAAGGACCAGGTGCTCGCGCGTCTCGATCCCGGCGATTTTCGGGAGGCGTTGAATGCGGCCGAGGCCCGCTGCGGCGAAGTCCGCGCCCGGCACGCCCGCCTCTCCCGGCTGCGCGAACTCGGCAGCCTGACCGCATCCGATTTCGACAAGATAGAAAGCGCCCTGCATGAGGCCGAAGCCGGCCTCGAACTCGCGCGCCGCCGTTTGGCGGATACCGAACTGCGTGCGCCCTTCGCCGGCCGGGCGGTTCGTCACGGCCTCGCGCAAGGACTGGTCGTGGCGCCGGGCGTGCCGGTGATCACGGTGCTGGCGCCGGCGCCCGTCTGGGCGAGCGTAAGCGTGAGCGAAACGGAGGCCCGGAGGGTGCAGCCCGGTCAGGTCGCCCAGGTTTTTCTCGCCGCGAACAGCGATCGCCTGATGACCGGCAACGTCGAGACGGTCTGGCCGCTGGCCGACCCGCTCTCGCGGTCATTTGCCGTGAAGATCCGCCTGGCCAATGCCGATCTGGCCCTGCGGCCGGGCAATGTCGTCACCGCCCGCATCGCGACGGGCGTGAAACGCCCGGCGGTGCTGGTGCCCCCGGCCGTCGTGCGGCGGCTGCCCGATGGGGCGCTCTTTGTCTGGACCGTGGATCCGCAGCGCAGTGTCGCCATGCGCCGCATTGTGTCCGTCGGCCGGCTGCAGACGGCGGAGGTGGAGGTTGTCGCCGGACTGCGGGCCGGCGAGCAGGTCGTGTTGGACCCGCCGGCGACGCTCTACGAAGGCCAGCCCCTGCAGGTCACCGCCGCGCCATGAAACTGCTGACCTGGCCGCTCCGCCACCGGCAGGTGGTGGTGATTCTCGCCCTGGTGGCGCTCGCGCTCGGCGTCGAATCGCTGCTCACGATGCCGCGGCAGGATACGCCGACTATCTCCGTGCACCGGGCGTTGGTGGCGGTGCTGTATCCGGGCGCGACCGCCGCGCAGGTCGAACAGCAGATCACGCGCCCGGTCGAGTCGTACCTGTTTTCCTTCTCCGAGGTCAACGCCGTCAAGACCACCTCGCTGACGCGCGACAGCCTGGTCGTGCTGACCGTCGAGCTCAACGAATGGGTGGCCGACAAGCCCGGCTTCTGGTCGCGCCTGCGGCTGGGACTGGCCGAGCTCAAACAGACCAGGCTCCCGGTCGAGGCGGTCGGGCCGCTGGTGAATTCGGATTTCGGCGATTCGGTGGCGCTGCTCATCGGCGTGACGTCGCCGCAGCGCAGCTACGCCGAGCTGCGCCGGTATGTGGAACGCATCGAGGACGGCATCCGGACCGTGCCCGGCGTCGGCCGGATCAAACGCTATGGCGAACGCGAGGAGGCGATCTACGTCGAGACCGACTCACAGCGCCTCTCCCGCTATGGCGTGAGCCTGCAGCAGGTCGTCACGGCCTTGAAGGCGCAGAACGCCACGCCCTTCACCGGCCGCCTGAAGGCCGGCGACCTCGAGGCGCCGCTGCATACCTACGGACGCTATTCCTCGGTGGAAGACGTGGCGCAACAAGTCGTGTTTTCCGATCTCGTGGGGAACCACGTGGTCCGCATCGGCGACGCGGCCCGCGTCGAGCGGCGGCTGGCCGATCCCACCGCGCTGCTCCGGATCGACGGGCGCGACGATCCCGTGCTGCTCCTCTCCGTCGAGATGCAGCCGGGTCACAACATCGTGACTTTCGGGCGCGACCTCCAGGCGCGGCTGGCAGAGACGGCGAAACTGCTGCCGTCCGACGTGGCGGTGCGCACGATCAACGATCAGCCCGCGGTGGTCGCGGCGGCGGTGGGGCATTTCATCCGCGAGTTTTTCATCGCCGTCGGCGCCGTGGTCCTGGTCACGCTGCTGCTGTTGCCGTTTCGCGTCGCCTCGATCGCGGCGATGGCCATTCCGGTGACGATCGCCATCACGTTCACGGTGCTGGAGGCGCTGGGGATCGAACTGCACGAGGTGTCGCTGGCGGCGCTCATCGTCGTGCTCGGCATGGTCGTCGACGACGCGATCGTGATCGCCGACAATTACGTGGAGAAACTGGACGAGGGCCTGTCGCAGTGGGACGCCGCGTGGCGCAGCGCGAGCGAGCTGACGATCCCGGTGTTCACCGCCACGGTGGCCATCGTGCTGGCGTTCGCGCCCCTGGGCTTTTTCCTCACCGGCTCGACGCAGCAGTTCATTGTCGCGCTGCCGATCACGGTGGCGATCGCATTGCTGGTGTCCTTCGGCGTGGCGATGCTGCTGACTCCGCTGCTGTGCTACACCTTCATCCGGGAGGGGCTGAAGGCGCAGAGCCACAGCCTGGGCGGCCGCCTGCTCGACCTGGTGCTGCGCGGCTACGGCGCGATCATCCGGCCGATCGTGCGGCATCCCGGGCCGGTGATCGCGCTGGCGCTGCTGTCGCTGCCGGCGGGGGCCGGGCTGGCGTTGCTGGTGAAACAGAAGTTTTTCCCGGCGGCCGAGCGCGCGCAATTCGTCATCGAGGTCGACCTGCCGCTCGGCACGCGGCTGGAGGCCACCGATCGGGCCGTGCGGGAAGTCGAGCGACGCCTGCACGGCGACCCCCGCATCCCGCGCTTTGCGGCCTTCGTCGGCACGGCGGCGCCGCGCGTCTACTACAGCTTTGCGCCCGAGTTTCCGCGGCCCAGCTACGGCATGCTGCTCGTCAGCACCACCGGGACCAGGGAGACCGACGTGCTGGTGGAGGAATATGCCGCGAAGCTGCGCGACGTCGCCCCCGGCGCCCGGATCAACGTGATGAGTTTTCAACAGGGCATTCCCGTCGAGGCGCCGGTGGAGGTGCGGATCGTCGGCCCCGAACTCCCCACGCTCCGGCAGCTCGGCGACGAAGTCCGCGCGATCTTCGCCCATACCCCGGGGGCCACGCAGGTGCGCGACGATTTCCAGGACGGTTTCAGCGTCGAACTCGACGTCAACAGCGACGTGGCCAACCGCCTCGGCCTGGCGACGAGCGTGATCGCCTCGCAGGTGATGGTGGGCTTCACCGGCCTGCCGGTCACCCAATTGTGGGAACACGATGC
>DATJPQ010000021.1:0-12091 GCA_035506315.1 Opitutaceae bacterium | reverse complement strand
CATCCTCGCCCCGAGTTCGAGCGTGGTGCCGTTGGTGACCCAAACCATGGCCGAACACCGGATGTATCTGCCCTTGGCCGGAGTCGTAGGTCTGGTCGTCCTGGCTGCCTATGAACGGATGGGCCCGCTGGTCACCTGGATCCTGGCCGCCATCGCCCTGGCCGGGCTCAGTATTGCGACCATTGTCCGCAATTACGAGTACCTCGATGTCGTGGGGCTCTGGACCAACACGGTGGCAAATTACCCGCAGAATGCGCGGGCGGATTCCCTCCTCGGCATAGAATTGGCGAAAATTCCCGGCCGGTTGCCCGAGGCGGTCGCGCATTGCGAAGAGGCGGTGCGCATCGACCCCGCTTATGCCGATGGGCATAACAACCTCGCCATCGTACTTGCGAAAATGCCCGGGCGGCTGCCCGACGCCATCGCCCATTACCAAGAGGCCTTGCGTCTCAAGCCGGTCTTTGCCGAAGCACATCGCAACCTCGCCGATGTGCTCACGGGAATGCCCGGGCGGCTGGCCGAGGGCATTGCTCATTACGAAGCGGCTTTGCGTCTCAAGCCCGATTATGCCGAAGCCCATTTCAACTTCGCCGTCACCCTCGCGGAGATACCGGGCCGGCTGGACGATGCCCTCGCGCACTACGAAGCAGCCCTGCGTTCCAAGCCGGATTTCGCCGAGGCGCATATCAACCTCGCCAATGAACTGGCGAAGCTGCCTGGCCGGATGCCCGACGCCCTCTCCCACTATGAACAGGCGCTGCGTCTCCGGCCCGATTTTGCCGAGGCCCGTTATAACTACGCCGTTGTTCTGGCGAAAATCCCCGGCCGGCTGGTTGACGCCATTGCCCACTACGAAGCGGTCGTCCGCCTCAAGCCGAATTTTGTCGACGCCCATACCAGCCTTGCCGTTGCCTATGCCGAGGCCGGACGTCGAGAGGCCGCGATCGCACAGTTGGAAATTGCCGCCCGGCTCGACCCGGCTTCCACCGCCATTCGCGATAATCTGGAAACACTTAAGGCCCGGCGGTAACCAGGAAGGTTCTCCGTGCCGCCCCGGTCCATCTGTCCGCGGAATCCGCGTCAGTGCAGTTTGAGGATCCGCCAGAGGCTGGCGTAGTCGTCGGTCCAGAGGGGAACTGCCGCGGCGGCTTTTTGGTCCGGCGGCATGGCCACCGTATGGATGGCGTCAATCTTCAACAGCGCCTGATTCCGGGTCACCAGCATCCAGGTGGTGGCGTAGGTCCACCACTCCTCCTCGCTGTTGTCGGAGATGGTGACGACGCTCAGACCAAACTGCTTGGCGACGTTGGCGACCACCGGCTCCAGATCCAGGTAGCGGTTCGAGATGTGCACGGCGATGACGCCGTCGGGCTGCAGGTGCTGGAGGTAGAGGGCGAACGCTTCCTTCGTCAGCAAATGCACCGGAATGGCGTCGCTGCTGAAGGCATCCAGGGCGAGCAGGTCGAACTGCTGGGACTCGTGGCGCTGGAGCTCGTTCTCCAGCGAGAGCCGGGCATCGCCCATGACCACCTCGATCCTGGCGAGAGAGGTGGCGAGATAGGTGAACCGGGTTTCCGCGAGGTGCCGGACCTGCGGATTGATCTCATAGATGCGCAGGGTGTCGCCGGGCGATCCGTAGGTCGCCAGCGTGCCCGTCCCGAGTCCGACCAGGCCGATGCGACGGTTTTTGAGGAACGGCAGGTTGAGCAGGGCGAGCCCCACGCCGCTTTTTTCGCCGTAATAACTCGTGGCCCGGATCGATTTTGCCGGATCGGTAAACTGCAGGCCGTGGGTGATCTTGCCGTGCTGCAGCAGATAGTAATGCTCCGCCGGATCGTTCTTTTCGTATTCGAACACTGTAAGCGTGCCGTAGAAATTGCGCGAATGGCTGATGGCGAGCTTGTCCGTGTCGCGGATTTGCAGCGCCAGCACCACGTCGAGCCCCAGGGCAAGGGCGAGTGCATAACTCGCGGCTCGCGGCTGCCATGCGCGTAATATGCCGCGCCGCACGTCGGCAAAGCAGACGACGCCCAGCAACATCAGCAGGCCGAGGCGCCACCATTGTTCGGAGTAGAACCGGGTGAATTCCCGGCCCCAGGCCGCCAGCGAAGCGCCGAGACCGCCGGTAAACGAGCAGTGCAGGGCCGGCAGTACGAGTGTGGCCAGTGCGGCGCCAACACCCATGCCCCAGGTGAGCGACCAGCTCCTGTCCTGAATGCAGATGATCGCCGCCAACAGACCGAGCACCCCCAGGCCGACCTGCAGTTCCAGGTAGGAATTGAAAACCAGCGGCGCCACCACGGCGACCAAGACTCCCCCGAGCGCCCCACCGGCGGCAGCGTACAGATAAAACGACGTGAGGTGACGCGGATGCGGTTTCAGCCGGTACAGCTCGCCGTGGCAAAACATGCAGCCGACAAACAGCGCAGCGCTGAAACCTACGACCTGCTTGATCAAGGACGCCTGATAGCCCGAAACCAGCAGGTCGCAAACCACGGCGCAACCGACCACCAGCAACACGCCGAACAACCAGCGGATATACCAACGCGGGCTGTCGAAGCAGATGATGAAGGTGAGCAGGTAAAGACTCAGCGGCAACACCCACAGAAACGGGATGACGGCCACATCCTGGCAGAGCTTGTTTGTCATGGCCAGCAACAGCACCGATGCGGTGGCCGGCAGGACGAGCCACAGCGCCTTGTCCCGACGCGATGGCGGCGGCGCGATCTCGGCTTCCGCGCCGGCAGCGGCGTCCGTCGCAATCTCTCCCTCATGCCGGTACCGCCGCCACGTGCAGTAGCCGCAGGCCAGCACGAAGCAGCCCAGACCGGCCGACCACAGGTTGGCCTGAGTCTGGCGTGTGAAAGCTGGCTCGAAAAAAAACGGATAGCCAAGCAACGCCAGCAGCGAGCCGACGTTCGACAGGGCGTAAAGCCGGTAGGGCGAACGGCCGGGATTGGTCTGGCTGAACCATTGCTGCAGTAACGGCCCGGTGGCCGAGAGCACGAAATAGGGTAACCCCAGGTTGACGGTGAGCAGCGCCAGGATGCGCCACGTGGGATCACCGGCCACCTGTGGTTTCCAACTGCCGGCCGGCGTGATCGGGAGCAGCGCGAGTGCCAGCATGAGCAGTCCGAGATGCAGCACGGCCTGGTGTTTTGGTTTCAGCCACTTGGTTGATCCATGGGCATACGCATATCCGCCAAGCAGCAATGTCTGGAAGAACAACAGGCAGGTCGTCCATACCCCGGGACTGCCGCCGAACCAGGGCAGGATGTATTTGCCGATGAGCGGCTGGACCTGAAACAACAAAAAGGCCCCGGCAAAGATGGTTAGCGCATAAGCGAACATGAGCGGAAAAGCTGGGCCGATCCTAGGTGTTGCCGCGGCGGATTTCCGAGCCGGAAAAACGGATCTGAATGCGATGGACCTTCTTCACACGGCATTTGCTGGGTCCAGTAGCGTGGGTCCAGTAGCGGGGAGATTCGACCGTGAAAACAGGGGGTCGCGGGAATAACGACTGCGCTTCCAAGCAAAACGGGCAATCGCGCGGGCGGCCCGCCCCACCCTGCACCTCCAACTGCGCCATCCAATCGCGGTGCATTGTCGTCACGGCGAGAGCCCTGCGCAGTTCGATCCGCGGAAATGAAACCTTTTCTTCATGTCCCCGTCTAAGCTAGGCGGTTTTCCGGCGGGTGCAAAATCCGCCGGAATGTTAGTTGAAGCTGGACCTGGCGGGGTTGCCTAACCGCAGCCCCGCCTTGGCTTTTTTAGCGCTGGCGCGCGCGACAACGTAAACTAATCTCCGGCCTTATCATGCGCGTCCTGATCGTCGACGACGAAGCGAGCATCCGCAAAACCACCGCCCTGGCGGTCGAAACCATGGGGCACGAGGCCGTGGCGGCGCCGAGCGGCGCCCGGGCCCGCGCCGCCCTCGCCGAGGGCCCGTTCGACGCCTGCTTTCTCGACGTGAAACTCGGCGCCGAGGACGGGTTGGTCGTGCTCGAGCAACTGCTGACCGCCGCCCCCAACCTCGCCGTGGTGATGTTCACGGCCTATGCCAACATCGCGACCGCGGTCGAGGCGATGCGCCGCGGCGCGTTCGATTTCATTCCGAAACCCTTCACGCCCGACCAAATCCGCACCGTCCTCGCCAAGGTGGCCAAGACCCGTTCGCTCGAACAGCGCGTGCGGTCCCTTGAATCTCAGCTCGCCGACGAGGCCCCCGCCGTCGATCTCACCTCGACGGAGCCCGCCATGCAGCGCTTGCTTGAGATCGCCTTCAAGGCCGCCGACACGCCGGCCACCGTGCTCATCCTCGGTGCGAGCGGCACGGGGAAAAGCATCCTGGCGCGCGAGCTGCACCAGCGCAGTGCCCGGCGCGAGGCGCCGTTCGTGACCGTCAACTGCCCTTCCCTCTCGCGCGAGCTCCTCGAAAGCGAGCTCTTCGGCCACGTGAAAGGCGCATTCACCGGCGCCGTGGCCGACAAACTGGGCAAAGTCGCCGCGGCCGAGGGCGGCACGTTGTTCCTCGACGAGATCGGCGAGATGCCGCTCGAGATCCAGCCCAAGCTCCTGCGCCTCCTCCAGGAGCGCGAGTATGAACGCGTGGGCGAGGCACAGCCGCGCCGGGCCAATGTGCGCGTGATCGCCGCCACCAACCGCCCGCTGGCCGAGGCGGTGAAGGCCGGGCGCTTCCGCGAGGATCTGTTCTACCGGCTCAACGTCATCAGCGTCCCGCTGCCCGGTTTGGGCAACCGCCCCGGCGACCTGCGCCGGCTGGCCGACAGCTATCTCGCGTTTTTTGCGCGCCGCCTTGGGAAAAAGGTCCGGCAGTTTTCGCCGTCCGTGCTCGCCGCCTTTGCCGGCTATGGCTGGCCTGGCAACCTGCGCGAACTGCGCAACGTGATCGAGCGCGCCGTCATCCTCGCCACTGGCGAGGCGGTGGAGCTGGCCGACCTGCCCGAGGAGTTCCACGCGGCCGGCGGCCGGCGTGACATCCAGGTCGGGGCGCGCGTGACGCTCGACGAGCTCGAGACCGAGCATCTCCGCCGCGTGCTCGCCAGTGCGCGCAACCTCGACGATGCCGCCCGCACGCTCGGCATCGATCCCGCCACGCTGTACCGCAAACGCCAGAAACTCGGACTGCTGTGAACGGCGTCCCATGAAACTCCGCCCGCGCATTGCCCTGGGCCTGCTGCCCCTGCTGCTGCTGTTCGTCGCGCTCGGCGGCTGGGCGGCGCTGGTGAACCGTCAGCTGGCGCGCGAACTGAGCGGTGAGCTGAAGGCCACCTACCGCGCACTGCAGGCGGGTCAGACCCTGCGTGAGACGGCCACGCAGATGTCGAACGCCGCCGCGCTCGCCAGCCGTGATCCGTTCGAGGCGCGCCGCCGTTTCGACCGGGAGCGCGCCGCCTTCCAACGCGTGCTCATGGAGCAATCGCACAACGCAGCGGGGACGCCGCGCGCGCCGTACATCGAACGGCTCGACCGCGCCTTTCTGGAGATGGCGGACCATTTCGAGTCCACGCTCGCCGCCGGCGGGGGCGGTTCGCTCGCGACGCTGGAACGTGACGAGACTGCGCTCTACGCCGTGCTCCGCGCGATTGACGACCTCGCCGCTCGCGATCAGGCCGCAGCCGGGGCCACCGCCGACCATGCCGAGTGGCTGGCCGGCCTCACCACGCGGATCGTCCTCGTGGGCATGACCATCCTCTGTCTCGTGGCCGTGGTCCTGGTGTGGCGATTCACCGGCCTGCTCGCCCGCCCGATCGAGGCGCTCACCGCCGCGGCGACCGCCGTGGGCGAGGGCGATCTGGGGCGCGAGGTACCGACGGCCTCACCCGACGAACTGGGCCAGCTCGGCCGGGCGTTCAACACCATGGCCGCCAAGTTGCGCGCCTACCGCGACGCCACGCTCGCCAAGGTGCTGCGCACCCAACGCACGATGGAAGCCACGTTGACCTCCGCGCCCGATCCGTTGTTCGTGGTGGCGCGCGACGGCACCCACGAAGTGCGCAATCCGGCCGCCGAGGCGCTGGCGCGCTCACCGGATTTCGCCCTCCGCTTTCCGCCCGACCTCGCCGCCGCGCTCCAGCGCGTGCTCGCCACCGGAGACCATTACCTGCCGACCGACTACCGGCAGGTCGTCACGCTGACGCTCGGGCGCGAGACGCGTCACTACCTGCCGCGCATCCTCGCCATTGGCGACAAGCTCACCGAGTTCAAGGGCGCAGCCATGATTCTCCAGGACGTGACGAAATTCCGCCTGCTCGACGACGCGAAGACCAATCTCGTGGGCACCGTGAGCCATGAGCTCAAGACGCCGCTTACCAGCCTGCGCATGGCGCTCTATCTCCTGCTCGAACAGAACGTCGGCGCGCTCACCACCGCCCAGCGTGACCTGATCGAAACTGCGCGCGTCGACGCCGAGCGACTGCTGCGTATCCTGGACGATCTGCTCGATCTCGCCCGGTTGGAGGGTGGTGCCACTGCGCTATCGCGCCATCCGGTGCGGGTGGATGAATTGCTGGCCGGCGTGGCCCGCGAAGCGCGGCCGCATTTTGCCGCGGGCGGACCGCGACTCGAAGTGTGCGGTGATCCGGCGCTCGGCGAAGTGGCGGTGGACGCCGACCGTATCCGGCATGTATTCTTGAACCTGCTGACCAACGCGGCGAAATACGCGTCCGCCGGCACGACGGTGACGCTTTACGCCGAGCCGGCGCCGCCCGGCTTCGTGCGGTTCGGCGTGCGCGACGAAGGACCGGGCATCCCGGCGGAGAGCGCGGTGCGCGTGTTCGACCGGTTCTACCGGGTGCCGGGCGCGCCGAAGCATGGCGCCGGTCTCGGGCTGGCCATCGCGCGCGAGATCGTCGTCGCGCACGGCGGCACCATCGCCTGCCAAAGTGAACCCGGAAAGGGCAGCGACTTTTATTTCCTGCTGCCGGTGTAAGAGCGTAGATCCGTTTCGTGTATGGCTGGACCTCGCATCCAGGCCGTTCGTCTCGCCCCGGCCCGGACGCTACAGTCTGAAAATCAGCGGTGGAGCGCGTTGACCTCAACGCGCTTGAAGCGTCTTGAGGACAAGCCGCTCCACCTTTGAGCGTCCGGCTTGTAGGCGGAATCTGACCGTGCTCGCGATCTCGCGAGGCCGCGAAAGAGTCGCGATCCTCAGCTCACCGCAATCTTGCGCGGCTTGACGGCCTCGGCCTTGGGCAGCGAGGCGCGCAGCACGCCGTCGGCCAGCTCGGCATGGATCTTCTCCGGGTCGATGGCGTTGTCGTGCGCGAGCACGAGCTCGAACGGCGCGTCGGTCGACTCGCGGTAGAGCGCGGTCCAGCCTTCGGGCTGCTTCCACGCGCGGCGTCCGACAATGCGCAGCTGCGATTCCTCGGCCGTGATCTCGAGACCGTCCTTGGCCACGCCGGGCAGATAAACCACGAGACCCCAGGCCTCGTCCGTCTCCTTGATTTCGTAGTACGGTTTCACGGTGGGGCCGAGATCGGCGCCGCCGTTCCCACGGCGCGCGAGCGGACGGGTCAGGGACGGGACAATGGTATTGAAGAGTGACATGATAAACCTCCGGTTTTCAGTTTCGGTTTTTAACTTCAAGATTCTGGGTTGCGGCGCCGGTTATTTGACGGCGATGGAGACCTTTTTCGGCTGGGCCTCTTCTTTCTTCGGCAGTGTGACCGTGAGCACGCCGTTTTCGTAGGCGGCAGTAACCTTGGCCGCCTGCACTTCGTTGGGAATGCTCACCGAGCGGCTGAACGAGAATGATTCCTCGCGGTCGCCAGTCTTCTGTTTCCGTGCGGCCTGGATCGTGAGAAAGTCCTCGACCATCTCGACGTTGATGTCTTCGCGGCTCACGCCGGGCAGTTCGGCGCGGACGTAGGTGTGGTCCTTATCGTCGTAGAGATCGACCGGGAAGCGGTTGTCGAGCGACGCACCGGTGGAGCCGGATAACGCCGCCTCGAAGAACCGGTCGATTTCACTTTCGAGACCAGCCCACGGGCTGCGGACGGGAAGGCCGAATGCCGGGGCCAGGCTGCGGGTTTCAGGATAGGTATAGCGAACGATACGCATGGTGATTTCCTCCGTTGATATGGTTGATGAATGAGTGACCAGCGCTTCTGCACAACCGGTGCCGCGCCCCGCCTGCCCGGCAAGTGGCGGCCAGATCGCAACTTGGTTTTCCGGCCCGGTGGCGCCTGGGAAAGAATTGCACGCCCTGAGCTGTCACAGTTGAGAAAAAACTTCCCAACGGTACGGTCCCGCAGCGCGCTCCGCAGATATTGTAGGAACCTGCTGGCAGGCGATTCATCGAACCATCGCCTGCGAGCAGGCGCTTACATCGACCATTGCACGACGGCATATGACGTACTTTTGGTTGCGGCGCACCGCAACCACGCCCAACTAACACCATGACTTTCGACTTCGACACGGTACCCGACCGGCGCGGCACCGATTCGCAGAAATGGCAGAAATACGCCGGCCGCGACGTGCTGCCGCTGTGGGTGGCCGATATGGATTTTCCCGCACCGCCCGCCGTGCTAGATGCCCTGCGTCGTAGGGTTGATCATGGCATTTTCGGCTACGCCCGTCCGGTGCAATCGACTGTGAGTGCCGTGGTCGACGCCATGGCTGCGCGTTATGGGTGGGCGATCGATCCGGCGTGGCTGGTCTGGTTGCCGGGCCTGGTGGTGGGCCTCAACGTCACCGCCCAGGCCTTTGCCGAGCCGGGTGACGAGGTGCTTTGCACAACGCCAGTCTATCCTCCCTTTCTGACTGCGCCGAAAAACAGCGGCCGGGTGGCGCGTGCCGTGCCGCTCGCGCTCGATCGTGCCGTCGGGCGCTGGGCCATCGACTGGGAGGCGCTGGAACGCGCCGTCACGCCGCGGACGAAGCTCTTTTTCCTCTGCAATCCGCACAACCCCGTGGCGCGCGTCTTCCGGCGTGAGGAGCTGGTGCGCCTGGCCGAGTTCTGCCTGCGGCACGGCCTCGTGCTGTGCAGCGACGAGATTCACTGCGACCTGATCCTGGACCCGGCGTTGCCCCATGTTCCCACCGGCACGCTCGGGGCTGAGATCGCACGCCGCACCGTCACGCTCATGGCGCCGAGCAAGACCTACAACCTGCCCGGCTTTGGCACCTCCCTGGCGATCATTCCTGATCCGGCGATGCGCGACCGGTTCGTCCGGGCGACCGCGGGGATTGTAGCCGAGGTGAACTGCCTCGGCTACACGGCGTGCGAGGCGGCCTATCGCGACAGCGAACCCTGGCGGCAGGCGCTGCTCGCCTATCTGCGCGGCAACCGCGACTTCCTGCTGGAGTTCGCCGCGCGCGAACTGCCCGGCGTGGTCATCGAGGCGCCGATCGAGGCCACCTATCTCGCCTGGTTGAATGTAGAGCGCCTCGGATTGGCCAATCCGGTGGCGCATTTCGAGACGCGCGGTGTGGGTCTCTCCGACGGCGTTTTCTTCGGGGCGCCACGTGGCAAGTATGTGCGGCTTAATTTCGGCTGCCCCCGCGCCACCCTGGCCGAGGCCTTGCGCCGGATGAAATCGGCGCTCGGCGCCTCCGCCGCCTCCTGACGGCCATCCACATTTTTTGGGCGTTTCCCGTATTTTCCTCCCCCTAAAGTCCGATCTCGAATTTGTAACCTAATGGGTTACATTCGCCCCATGATCCCGGTACATCCGCAGTTGGAAATCTGGATGAAACTTAGCGAAGCGCTTGCCACCGCGGCAGCGACCGGAGCTGAAAGGACCTATCAGGCGCTGCATCGCCGGCGCGGTGCGGCGGGCCATACTCGCAGGCCTGGTCTCGACACTCCGATGTGGAATGTATGCGCCTCGCTTTTGCGCAACCAACTGCACCACAGGGGCTCTAAGGCAGCACTGGCCCGCTACCTTGGCATTCATCGACAGCGGCTCAGCGATTACCTTACCGGGCGACGCCGCTTGCCCGATGCCGAAATCTTGCTGCGAATGCTTCACTGGCTGGCTGAGCGCCGAGCAGGTCACGATCCGTCCGTCTGAACTCACTTCCAAGTCCATATTTCGCGACCAAAATGTCGGAGGCGATTTTGTAACCCATAAGGTTACATTGTACGGCGGGATTGCAGCGGGGGGCGGGGGCGACAGGCTGGCAGACGATCATGCGTCTCGGTCCCTACGAGCTGTCCTCGAATCTCTTTCTGTCGCCGCTGGCTGGCTACACCAACCTGCCCATGCGGCTGACCTTGCGGGAGCTCGGCGGGCTCGGCTGGGCCACCACCGACCTCGTCAACGCCCGCTCGTTGCTCGAGCGCAACCGCGGGGCGATGCAGCTCGTCGCCCGGCATCCCGACGACCGGCCGATGGCGATCCAGCTCTTCGGCGCCGTGCCCGCGGAAATGCGCGCGGCCGCCATCGCCTGCCAGGAGCTGGGCGCGGAGGCGGTGGACATCAACATGGGCTGCCCCGTCAAAAAGGTCGTCAAGATCGGCGGCGGCTCGGCCATGATGACGGAGCTGGAAAAGACCGCCGACCTCGTGCGGGGCATGGTCGAGGCCGTGAAAATCCCGATCACCGCCAAGATGCGCCTCGGCTGGGACGACGACAATCTCACCGCCCCCGACCTCGCCCGAGTGCTGGAGGAAGCCGGAGTGGCCGCTATTTTCGTGCATGGCCGCACCCGGGCGCAGGGTTTTGGCGGCACAGTCAACCTCGCCGGGATCCGCGCGGTGGTGCAGGCGGTCCGGGCGATTCCGGTGATCGGCAATGGGGACGTGACCACGCCCGAGGCGGCGAAGAAGATGATCGACGAAACGGGCTGCGCCGGCATCGCCATCGGCCGCGGCGCATTCTACGACCCATGGATTTTCCGGCGCACCGATCATTATCTGCGCACCGGCGAACTCCTCCCCGAAGCGGTATTTGCCGAGCGCCTGGAGGTGATGCGCCGGCATTTCGCGCGTTACTGCGAGTTCTATGGCGAAGCCAAGGGCGCGCGGTTTTTCCGCAAGGTGGCGCCATGGTATGCGCGGCGTTTCGGCCCGTCGAAGCAGTTCCGGCAACGGATCGTCGCCATCACGTCGCGGGCCGATTTTGAGGCGGTGCTCACCGGCTACCAGCAGTGGCGGACGAAATTTTGCGACGAGCACGGCGAGCTGTTGCCGAAATACCGATCAGCCCCTCTTACGGCATCGTTCATGCGTGGCCCCGGCGAATCGAATTACGACGCAGTCGTCCCCGTGCCGAAAGGGCCGGTGGAAAACTGGTAGCGGAGCTGCGCTCCGCTGTTGTGCGTTCAGTAATTTGGGTTTTGAGTTCTGGTGTGCGCCACTGGGAGCACCTCGCGCAACGCTCAAAACTTCCACCGCCATGTCGTCCGCCTCACACTTCTGGGAGCTGATTCTCGGTACCGTCGTAACGTTGCTGCCGATCATCAATCCGCTCGCGTCGACGCCGGTGCTGCTCGTCATCACTGAGGGCGATAGTGAGGAACGACGGCGCGCACAGGTGAAGCGGAGCTGCCTGTACATGATGGCGATTCTCATGGCGGCCCTGCTCGGCGGTACGTTCATCATGAATTTCTTTGGCATCTCCATCCCCGGGCTGCGCATCGCCGGCGGTTTGTTGGTGTCGGGCATCGGATTCGCGATGTTGGCTCCGCGGCGGGAAGACGCCGAGGAGCGGCGCCGCCACGAGGAGGCGCGAGCCAAACGCGACGTCTCGTTTTCGCCGCTCGCCATGCCGATGTTGAGCGGGCCGGGCTCGATTGCCGCCACCATCGGACTGGCCTCACTCGCCACCCACTGGCTCGACTACGTGGCGATCGTCCTCGGTTTCGCGATCGTGGCGATCGTCAGCTACCTGACGCTGAGCCTGGCAGGCCGCATCGTGCAATTGATCGGTGCCAACGGCATGAGCGCCCTGACCAAGATCATGGGTTTCCTGATTTTCTGCATTGGCATCCAATTTGTGGTCAACGGGGTGATCAACATCGCCACCGACCCGGCGGTGGTGCATGCACTCCGCGGCGGAACGCCGTAGGTCGAGATCTCCGCGAGCCGCAACGCGCTAACCGCTCACGCCGGCGTTCTTTT
>DATJPQ010000020.1:0-3964 GCA_035506315.1 Opitutaceae bacterium | reverse complement strand
GGCAATCCGCCACGGCCGACAAATTCCTTAGGCATATATTCCGCAGACCGATCTCGTCACAGAGGTCACTGAGCGCAAACAAGAGTTCACAGAGAAAGACTTTGGGATCTGGCCTCGGAGAATTTGGCTTCACCCGGCGGGTGAAACCCCCGATTGCATTTACTCCGATACAACGCTCTGTGCCCCTCCTGCTTGTCTCTGTGTCCTCCGTGTCAAACTGCGTTTTCTGGGTTATATGCCGCCCTGCGGCGAAAGGATGAAAGAGAATTCTGATTTTCGCAGCGCGGAGCGCTGCTTAGGGAGCCGGTCGAGGCAGGTTTTCGCGGCCAAAGATAGTTTCGGAAGAAGAAAGGATTTCATTGGCACGCCCGACCGGCTCCCAGCGCAAGATTGACGGTGGGGCGGCGGCGCCCGCATCGTGGCCGGATGCCGGCCACGTCTCTTCGCGACAAAAAAGTCCTGCTGCTGAAGCTGGCCGCCGGCCTGGCCCTCGTCGCCGCGGCGGCGGGGTTGGTGCTGAGCGGCGTCGATGTGCGCGGGCTCGGCCAACGGGGAATCGAAGCCATTCGCGCCGCCGGCCCGCTGGCCTTTTTCGCCGCCATGGCCGTGCTGCCCGCGATCGGTGTGCCGTTACTGGCCTTCATGCTGCCGGTGGGAAGATTATTCGGCGAACGCTTTGGGCTGCCGCTGGTCGTCGCGTACTCGCTGGCGGCGATCACGTGCAATCTGCTTTTCACCTACTGGCTGGCGCGGTGGGCGCTGCGGCCGCCGCTGGCGCGATTGATCGAACGGCTGGGTTACAGGCTGCCGCAGGTCAATTCGGGCGACGCCACCGATCTCGTGATCATCCTGCGGGTGACGCAGGGTATTCCCTTCCTGGTGCAGAACTACCTCTGTGGCCTGGCGGAGGTGCCGTTTAGGAAATATTTGTTGGTTTCCTGCCTGGCCGGCTGGCCGGCGGCGGCGGCCTACGTGGTGTTCGGCCAGGCTCTGCTGGAGGGCAACGGGCGGACGATCCTCATCGCCGTCGGCGCGCTCGCGGCCCTGATCGCGGCCGCACATCTCGTGCGCCGGCATTACGGGCGGAAAAGACCGGTGGCATGAAAAGGGCCGAAGAGACGTTGTTCGGCAACGCCGGCGACCAGGTGGAGACGGTCACCGAATTCACGCGCCGGGTGAAAACGCTGCTCGAGGGCGGCATTCGTCCGGGCTGGGTCAAGGGGGAGATTTCCAATTTGCGGACGCAGGCGAGCGGGCACGTTTATTTTTCCCTCAAGGACGCCGGGGCGCAGCTCAGTGCCGTGCTCTTCCGCGGCGATGCGGTGCGGCAGGGCGTGCGGCTGCGCGACGGGATGCAGGCGCTCGTGTACGGCGAGATCAGCGTGTACGAGCCGCGTGGGCAGTATCAGTTCATCGTGCGCGCCGTGATCGAGGACGGGGTGGGGCGGCTGCAACGCGAGTTTGAGGCGTTGAAGCGGCGGCTGGCCGACGAGGGGTTGTTCGACGCCGCACGCAAGGCGCCGATTCCGCTCATGCCGGCCACGGTGGGCTTCATCACGTCGCCGACCGGGGCGGCGGTGCAGGATTTCATCCGCATCCTGGAACGGCGTGGCTGGCGCGGCCGGCTGGTGGTGCTGCCGGTCAAGGTGCAGGGGGAGGGCGCGGCCGGGGAGATGGCGGCGATGTTGCGCCTCGCGGAGGATCTGCGACTCGGCCCGGAGGAAGAACCGGTTTTCGAAAGCGGAGAGTGGAAAGCGGAAAGCGAGAAAGCGAACGGGCAACTTTCAACGCGCAACGCTCAACTTCCGACTTCAGACGTTCCGGACTCTCCGCTTTCCGCTCTCCGCGCTCCGCTTTTTTTCGACCTGCTCGTGATCGGGCGCGGTGGCGGCAGTCTGGAGGATTTGTGGGCGTTCAACGAAGAAGTGCTGGTGCGGTCGGTGGCGGCCTGCGGCGTGCCGATCATCTCGGCGGTGGGGCATGAGATCGATTTCACCCTGTGCGATTTCGCGGCCGACGTGCGCGCCGAGACGCCGAGCGGCGCGGCCGAACTGATCTCGAGTAATTTTCTCGCCGGCGCGGAACAGGCGGCGCAGGCCGCCGGGGCGCTGGCGCAACAGGCGGAAGACGCAGCGGTGCAGGCCCGGGCCCGGCTCGATCAGGCGCGCAGCCGGCTGCGGCTGCTGGCGCCGGCGGCCCAGGTGGAGCGCGGTTATCTGCGGCTTGACGATTTGAGCAACCGGTTCACCGCGACGTGGCGGCACGCGGCGCAGCAGAAGCGGCAGGCGCTTGCCGACGCCCGGGCGCGCCTGGCGCTACGCTCGCCCGAGGCGCGCGTCCAGCTCGCCTCGCACCGGCTGCTCTCGCTCTGGAAACGGCTGCAATCCGCCAGTCCGCAGTCGGTGCTGAACCGCGGCTTCGTGATCGTGCGCGACCCGGCCGGCCGCCCCGTGCCGCGGCGCGCCGGCTTGCGAGCCGGCCAGCGCGTCAGCGCGCAGTTCGCCGACGGCGACCAGCCGATGCAGACGCTGGACTGACGCGGTGACGGCGAACCGGCCGGCAAAACGGACCGCGGGCTTGAGCAAACGGTGACGGGGAATAAACTGCCGCTCCTTCCGCTCCCACCCATACCATGAAACACGCCGCCTTGATCATTGCTCTCGCCGCCGCGGGACTCGTGCTGGCGGCCGAACCGACCATGAAAAAGATTTCCAGCCCCGATGCGCCCGCGGCCGATCCGGTCGCCTGCAAGATCAACGGCCCCGTCTCTGCCTGCGGCCTGCCGTCGAACGTCGTCATTGACCTGAGTAAAACCCGGGTGCAGCACACCGTGGCCGAATGGAAGGCGCGGCTCACGCCGCAACAGTATAGCGTAGCCCGCGAGCAGGGCACGGAGCCGGCGTTCCAGAATGAGTACTGGAACAATCACGCCGATGGCGTCTACGTCTGCGTGGGCTGCGGCACGCCGCTGTTCGACAGCCGCCATAAATTCGACAGCGGCACCGGCTGGCCGAGTTTCTGGCAGCCGCTGGAAAAAAGCTTCATCGGCGAGACGACCGACACGAGCTACGGCATGACGCGCACCGAGGTGCATTGCACTGTCTGCGGCAGCCACCTCGGGCATGTGTTCGACGATGGCCCGCGGCCAACGGGCCTGCGCTACTGCATCAACTCCGCCTCGCTGCGGTTCCTCCTCCGGAAGGATTACGAGGCCTGGGTGACGAAAAATGCGGCCGGTGGCATGTCGGGGACGATCGGGAAATAGCGCGATCCAACGGCAGGGCCGGCGCCCTGGCGCCGGGACGCGGAAAAGGATTCCGCCCGGGCCTGAAATCGGCTATGAGTTCCGGTGTCTTATCGCTGCCATGCCTTATACCCGCGCTGTCTCCAGCCTCGGCTGGCCCGAGGGCACTCTCGACGACATGCTCGCCCTGGCGGCGCGTCACCAACTCGACGCCATCGAACTGCGCGCGCTCGAGAGTACGGTCGACCTGCCACAGCTTTTCATCCAGCGCTACGGCACTCCCGCCGCCCTGGCCGCCAAACTGCATGGCGCTTCCATCCGCGTGGTGGCGTTTGACACTTCACTGCGCCTGCTGAACGGCGCGGCGACCGACCGGGACAAGCTGTTGGCTTACGTCCCGTGGGCCGAGGCGCTGAAGGTGCGCTGGCTACGGGTGTTCGACGGGGGCAAGACGGCCGACGCCACCGAGCTGGCACATGCCGTCGGGACGCTGCGCTGGTGGCAGACGCTGCGCCGCGAACAGGGCTGGAAGGTGGATGTGATGGTGGAGACGCACGATGCCCTCACCACCACGCCGGCGATCCAGCGATTTTGCACGGCCGCGCCGGGCGTCCGGCTGCTCTGGGACACGCATCAGACCTGGACGAAAGGCGGGGAGGATCCTCTGGTTACCTGGCAGGCGCTGCACGCCAGCGTCGTCCACATCCATGTGAAGGACAG
>DATJPQ010000019.1:0-32919 GCA_035506315.1 Opitutaceae bacterium | reverse complement strand
CGTGGCGAGGATGGCGAAGTGGCCGCCGTGGTAAATGGTGAAGTCGCGGAAGACGACGTTGCGGCAATTCTTGAGCGCGATGGCCTTGTTGCCCACGCCCGCCGCCAGGGAGTCGCGGGCATTAGGAAAGCCGAACGGCGTGGTCGCGGTCGCGGGTCCGCCGTCGCCGCCCGAACCCACGGCGGAGTTGGCCGGCGGACGGGGCGGACGCGGAGGGCGGGGCTCGCCCGGCAGCGGATCCTTCGGGGCCTGGCCCCGACTCAAACCTTTGCCGAAAATCCGGCCCGGCCCGAGGATCGATACATTCTCGAGATTCTCGCCCCAGAGCAGGCTGTTGTGCCAATGCGAGTGACCAAAGTCCTCATAGGGATCGGCCGCGTTCGGCTCGGGCGCGTCGTAGCCGCCGGGAGTTCCGGCGGGCAACGGATCGGCGGCGAGCAGCGTGGCACCGGCATCGAGGTAGAGCGTGACGTTGCTCTTCAGGTGAACCGAATAGCTCGCGTAAGTGCCGGCCGGAAAGAACACCGTGCCGCCGCCCGCGGCGTTGGCCGCCTCGATCGCCTTGTTGATGGCGTCGGTGTCCAGGGTCTTGCCGTCGCCGGTTGCGCCGTAGGCTTTGACATCGAAGTTGGTGGGAGCGGCGGCGAGCACGCATCCCGTGCAAAAAAGGCCGAGGGCCAGGAGTCGAGTCATCGGTTTACGCATGGTGAAAAGATCAGGACAGTTTTGTGGGTTCGAGAAAAGATCGGCCTGCTGCGTACAGTTCGCCTTGCTCCGCGGCAGAGCCCTGGGGAAAGGTTGCCCGCCGGCCCATGATTGTCAGCTCAGATCAGATGAATTGTCTGGACCTGCGACCCTTCGCCGTGATCGCTAGCCGGACAAAAAACCGACCATGACCGACCGGCAATGGAATCAACTGCTCAGTGTACTGCGGGGCGAAGAACTCGACCCGCTGCCCATCGGCTTCATCGTCGATTGTCCCTGGCTGCCCGGCTGGTGCGGCTGGCCGATCACCGAATACCTGACGAGCGAGAACCGTTGGTTTGAGGCGAACCGGCGGGCGATCGAAACCTTCCCGGACGTCTGGTTTCTGCCGGGGTTCTGGTCCGAATTCGGCATGTGCACCGAACCCTCGGCCTTCGGCAGCCGTTGCAGTTTCCCGGCCAACGAATTCCCGTTTGCCGAGAAAATCATCACCACCGTCGAGCAGGTCGCGGACCTGCGGACGCCGGATCCGCACTCGGACGGGCTGCTCCCCTTCATGCTCAACCGGCTGAAATGGGCCCGGCCGCATATTGAGGAGCTGGGCCATCACATTCGTTTCTCGGTGTCGCGCGGCCCGCTCAACATCGCCACCTTCCTGATGGGCACGACGGAGTTCCTGATGGCGATCAAGACCGACCCGGAGCCGATGCATCGTCTGCTGCGCATCATCACGGACTTCCTCAAGCAATGGCATGCGCTGCAGCGCGAGGCCATCCCGACGATCGACGGCATGCTGATGCTCGACGACATCGTCGGCTTCATGGGGGAGAAGGATTTTCTGGCGTTTGGTTTGCCCTACCTCCGTGAACTCTACGCCACCGATGTGTCGGTGAAATTTTTCCACAACGACGCCGCGTGCGCCAAGTCGATCAAGTATTACGCCGAGGCCGGTATCAATCTCTACAATCCCGGCATTCAGACACCTCTCGCCGAGATGCGGCGCCTGAGCGACAATCGGCTTACCATCCTTGGCACCATCCCACCGCGCGACGTACTGGCCCAGGGTACCCCGGCCGACGTCCGCGCCGCCGTGCAGAAGTTGGTGGCGGACACACCCGACCGCCGGCGGCTGATCCTCTCGTGCGCCGGCGGCATGCCCATGGGCGTCACCACCGAAAACGTCCAGGCCTTCATCGCCGCCGCCCGCGGGTAGCCGGCTGGCGGCGGCGGGAGCGGATGCTCCAAGGTAGGGGCGCGATCTTGTCGCGCCCTTCCGGAGAGCTTCAGGAGAGGGCGCAGCAAGACTGCGCCCCTACGGCCGCAAACCAGCCGGGGATTAACCCCGACCTACCGGCAAATCGTGCCCGGTTCCGACCTACGCCAGCACCTGCGAGGCCTCGCGCATCATCCGGCCGATGGGCAGCCGGTTCGGACAGGCTCTTTCGGCTGCGGAGTAGTCGGACTGCACCAGGCGGGCGCGGATTTCGGCCGGCAGCTCGCGGTACATCGCGCGCGCGTCAACCTCGGAGCCGTAATGGTGATGGTACATCAGATGGCGCATCACGTCGCGCACCGGCACGCCGCCGGCAAGCGCCGATTCGCATAGATGACTGCAACCGGAGCAGTAACCGTTGCAGGTCGCCGCCGCGTAGCGTTCCAAGGTCGCGTGGTCGTCCGCGGCCAATTGCGTCTGGTCGAGCGCGGCGGCGATGTTCTCCCGGCAAAATTTCATGTTCGGCATCTGCACGCACGCGGTCGCGATCTGCGGATTGGCCATCACGGCCTTCAGCTTCGCCTGGCCCGGCGTGAATCCCTTGGCCAGGAGCGGCTCGAGCAACGCGGCCTGTTCCGGCGCGTCGCTCCCGCTCCGCTCGGCCATGGTCTTCATGGCGGTGAGCCCGATGCCGGCTTTCTCGCAGGCATCCACCGCCGCCTGCATCTCGGGCTTGTGCATCTCGCGGTAATTGTAAGTCAGCATGATTCCGTCGATCCACCCCATCTTGGCGGCGGCCGTCAGCATCGGCGCCATGTTGCTGTGCGTGCTGAAGCCGAAGAACCGGATCTTGCCGGATTTCTTCGCCGCTTCGGCGAAGGCTTTCATCTCCGCCGTGTCTACGCGGCCGATGTTGTTCGGCCCGTGCACGAAGAACAGATCGACGTAGTCGGTCTTCATCCGCGCCAGCGACTCGTCGAGCGACCGGGCAAAATTGCCGCCGGCCTTGGTGACGATGAACAGCTCCTTGCGCGCGCCGGGATTCTTTTCGAGGAACATCCCGATACCGGTCTCGCTCCCCCCCTTCCCATAGCCCGCGGCGGTGTCCCAATGCGTCACCCCGTGCTCGTAGGCGGTCTTCAGCACGATCTGATTGTCGATCGTCGGAAACATGCAGCCGAGCGAAACGATCGACACATCGACGCCGGTCTTGCCGAATTTTCGCCGGGCCACCCGGGGCTTGGTCCCGTCCGCGGCCCGGAGCATCGGGGGCAGCAGCATCGCGCCCAGTCCGACTGCGCCGGTGGTGAGGAGAAAATCACGGCGGGTGACATGGTTTTGGCGGTTATTCATATGGCGGGGAATTTTTGGCAGGTTGAGGAACGTTTCTCGCTTTCAAAAGCACGGAATGGCTGGCGCTGCGCGTTTCGTTGTCGGCGGTCACCCGGATGGCGCGCAGACCGCTCATCGGGCATTCGTGTTCGCAGACACCGCAGCCAATGCAGCGCTCGGGATCGACGACCGGGCGTTGCAGGCGCACCTGCACCTCGACGGCCGTGCCGGCCGCGGGCGGTTCGTCCCACGCGTGGCTGGCATCCACGGTCAGGCTGTCTCCGGTGTTGGCGGTGATGAGGCGGCCCTGCGGCTCGCCGGCAAGTTTGCAGTAATAATCGCCCGAAGCGTAGCGACCGGCACCCAATGCGGCACCCCGCAGTTTCACCGTCGCACCTTCGGCGGAGGCGACTGTGAGCGCACCCTCGCGCACGGTCTGGAAAACCGGGCTGACGTAGATCGCCTTGGGCGTGACCGGGCAATTTTCCTCACAAACGATGCACGGCTTCGCCATCGCCCACGGCAGGCAGCGCCCCTGGTCGACAAAGGCGAGACCGATGCGAACCGGACCGGCGGACTCGAATTCGCCCGTGCCATGTTTCTCGTCGAGCGTCAGCGGCCGGATCGCGCCGGTCGGGCAGGCGCGGCCGCAGGCGATGCAGTTGAGCTGGCAGCCGCTCGTGCCGATGCGGTTGTTGAGCACGGGAGTCCAGAGCCCTTCCCACCCTCCGGCGAAACCGGCCGGTTGCAGCACGTTGGTGGGACAGACGCGCATGCACTCGCCGCACTTGATGCAGCGCGCGAGAAATTCCTCCTCGGCCACCGCACCCGGGGGACGAATGCTGGCGTTCGTCCAGTTCTGGCCCGTCGCGTTGCCCAGCCGCGCCAGCGGCACCGCCGCCAGCCCCGCCACGGTGGAGACGACAAACCCACGCCGGGTGATGCCATGCGAAGTCACCTCGCCATCGATCGACGGCCGCGGCATGTACTGGATGGGGGTGAAGGTGGGACAGTTTTCCAGGCAGTTCATGCACATCAGGCACTCGCTCACATGGATCGGTCCCATCGGATTGCAGGCGCCCTCGCAATTCGTGTCGCAGAGGCTGCACTCGGTGCACTTCGCACCGGTTTTTCCGACGCTCCACAAGGTGCCGCGCCCGATCACGCCGAGCAACGCGCCGAGCGGGCAGATGAACCGGCAGTAGAACCGGGGTATCCAAAAATTCAGCAGCACGAAAACGAGAAACAACGCGCCGATAAGTCCGGCGCCGGCATAAAAACGGCCGCTCGGAAACCATTTCCCGAACGCGAGGTCGGCGACCGGCAGCAGGACGAGATTAAAGGAGCGGTAAACCAGCGGTATCGGGTCGAGCAGTCCCGTCTGCAACGCGTTCAGGATAACCTGGTCGGTCGACATCGTTGCCGCCAGCCCCACCCAGACGATGAGCAGCCCCGCTCCGATCCAAAGCGCGCGCCGGAGGTCCGCGATGATTTTGTGCAGCGTCAGCCACAGCAATGCGAGCACCGCCACGACCGCCTCCGCCCCGGCCACCACCGGTTGCTGACGACTGGCGCGGATCAGGCACAAAACCAGATTGCCGGCCGCCGCGGAGAGCAGCGCGATGAGGATGTAATATTTGATCGCCTGGGCCGGACGGTAGCGGTTCGCCTCCATCTTTTCCTTGGGGCGGCGGCCCAGCCGGCCGAGCCAGCCCATGAACTGATGGATCGTGCCGAACGGGCAGATCCAGCCGCAGAAGACGCGGCCCAACACGATCGTCAGCGCGATGGTTACCAGCGCCCAGATCAGCCCCGCATACAACGAATGCGTGGTCAGCACCGTGCCCAACGCCACGAGCGGATCGAGCTCCAGGAACCATTTGATCGGCCAGCCCCGCCATTGCCACCATTCCGTGCCGACGGTGGCCACGAGGCAAAACCAGACAAACAGGGCGAAAAAGAGAATCTGCGCGAGGCGGCGCGCGACGGTGATTCTCATGGGGAAAAGGGCTTCACAGCGAGGCCCTTTCGGGGTTGAGGGACTCGAAATCCGCCGTGCCCAAACCGCGCCCGGCGGCACGGCCGATGTAGGGCAGGTCGTGAAACGACTTGTCGAGCAACGTCGCGCCACAGGCGTCGGCAGCCACCGGGTCGGTGCTGACGATCATGGTGTTGGTCGCCTTGAGGTCGGCCAGCGATCCGCCGGTGGGGCCGTTGGCCATCATGCTGGTGGTGCCGTCGAGCACCACAAAGGTGGGTTTCACCATCGCCGCCAGTTCGACGATGATGCCGTTGATGTCCTGGTGAAATTGATTCCGCCGCCCGCCGAGCAGGCCGTACCAGTTCTTCATCGTCATCGAGGCGCCGGCCCGGTTGTGGTGTTTGACCGGCGCGATGCCGATCAGCCTGGTGATGCCGCGGAACGGCTCGTGCAGCACCGGCCAGTTGCGTATCAGCTGGCCGTCGGGCAGCGTGCCCGGCTGGAAGTAGCTGGCGCGCGGCAGGACGAGTTCCGCGCCCGCGGCGCGCACCGCCGGGGCGATGCCGCTCAGTGTGAAACAACTTTCCGGGTCGTTGATGGGATTGTCCGTGACGATCACTGAGGCCGCGCCGGCCGCAAGACACAGCCGCGCCAGCTCGGCCGCCAGCTCCGGATTCGTCGTGGCCGACAGGATGGCGGGGGTGGCGAAGGCGGCGTTGACCTTCAGCATCACGCGGTCGCCCTTTTTGACGAAGCGCCCGATGCCACCCATCGCCTCCAGGGCGCGGCGTACCATCTGCGTACGGTTCTGGCCCGTTACGATGCTCATCTTCTTCCCGGCATCGCGCACCGAGAAATCCGGCAGCAACGCCGTCGCCGTCGGCCGGTTGAAGTCGCCCGGCGGGTGGCGGTTCCACAACCATGCGCCCATACCGCCCGTCACGGCCAAGGCCGCGCCCGCCTGCAAACTGCGGCGGAGAAACTCGCGGCGCGTGGGTTCCGGCCCGGGGTTGGGTGTGTCGAGACTCATGGTTTGCCCGTCTGAATGCTCCGGTAAAGCCGTTGCAGCATGCGCTCCGCCACCGCGCGATTTGGTGCCTGATGCACGCCGGCCATGAAGGACCCCACAGTTAGGACTCCGTCGAAAGAACCGTCCAGATCCACGAGAACTGCGCCCGGCAGACCGGCGGGAGGCGTTGCTTCCTTGCCACCGCAGTCCTTCAGCAGAAATCCGCGAAACTCCCCGGCCATTTGCACCGCCGCAGCGGGCGTGCCGCGGTTGGCGATGAAAAGCGCCATCTCGTCCTGGCCCTCCCGGTAGCGGCCGATGAAAACATTCTGTAGCCGGTCAAATCCGAATACATCCGTCGCAACCAGCGAAATGGTACCCGCGAGCAGTCCCTCCGACGGAAAGAGGGCTTGTTCCTGGTTCACGTTCGCGTGCGCCCCCACCGCCAGGGTCGCCACAAAATGCCGTGCCAGCCCGTCGGCCGCCTTCATCAACGCCGGCTGGTCGTCCGCCCCGACCAGCTCGATGTAATACTGGCCGTGGACGAGACAGAGCTGGTTGCCAGCGACGTAGCCGTAGTCGCCGACCTGGGCCTCCGTCACGCCCGGCCGTTTTTGGGAGCTGTAAACGGCAAAGGCATTGGCCGGTTTGCCCATGTCGAATAGGAACACCTCCATCCAAGCCCCCGGCGCTTCGGTCAGTGTCACCCGCTGACATTTCAACGCGACAAATTTGGCCGAAAGGTAGAGCTCAGCCTTGCCGTCGATCTTGTCGGAAAGTGTCGCCGGAGTGAACGCTTCCGCCGCGCTCATCGGGCGCATTCCGGCCGGCCATTGGGCGACGATATCCGGCACGTTTGTCGCGCCCGGTCCCTCGCTTGCCGCCGTTGCGGCCGTGGCTGCGACTGTCACCGCCGGATTGAAGTGCGCTTGCTGACGCAGTACCCATGCCAGCACAATACCGAGCACGACGAGGACGCCCAGGGAAAGAGCGCTTTCTCGCGAACTCGGGGATCTGACTTTGGCCAGGGATGCCATGTTTGGGTACGCCAGCAAGACGCTTGGGCTACGATATCGTTCTGTCCAGAGAAACGCTTTTTTCTTTCTAAACGCTTTTCTGACAGTTCCGGGCCTGCTTGATTTTTCGCCGTCAGACCGAAAACACGGAATATTTCGGCTGACGTAAACCCGAACTGCCGATTCGCTCCCAACCATGTCCACTCATACCTGCCCCTGGTGGCTCGGCTACCTGCTGGTCACACCCTTGCGTCGCCTGAAGGAAGATCCCGGGAAGATCCTCGCCCCGTATGTACACCCGGGGATGGTTGTCCTGGAACCCGGCCCGGCCATGGGGTTCTTCACGCTCGAGCTCGCCCGGCTGGTCGGTCCAGGTGGCCGGGTGGTGGCGGTGGATCTTTCGGAGAGGATGCTCGCCGCGCTGCGGCGGCGGGCGCAGACGGCCGGGCTGGCGGAGCGGATTGAAACGCGGTGTTGTCGTCAGGACGACCTCGGAATTGGTGACCTTTCCGGACAGGTGGATTTCGTCCTGCTCTTCCACATGGTGCATGAAGTCTCCGATCAGGCAGGATTCCTGCGCGCGGTGCATGCGGCGCTCAAGCCGGGTGGGTCGGTGTTGTTCGTCGAACCCCGCGGACATGTATCGGCCGGAGCTTTTCAAGCCTCCGTGAAGCGCGCGACCGATCTCGGCTTCCAGCTCGCGGAGCCCGCGGCAGGGAAGCAACTCCGGGTGGTGCTACGCCGGCCGGCTGGTTGAGTGAAGCCGTGCGACTGCCGGTTGTACGCAACCCCGGCCTCGGCCCCTTTCACGATTATCACCGCAGCGGAACCATTTTCTTTTTCCCTTCTCCAAGACATATGGGTGCCAAGCAAAAGAAATCCCGGCGCGCGGACCAATACGTCCACGGCTATTCGGAACGCGAAGATCGCCGGCTCCGTGATCAATCGCAGACACTGGCGGAATTGTTGCACCGCGACTCGCTTTACCCGGCGGGCAGCCATGTGCTCGAGGCCGGTTGCGGTGTTGGCGCGCAAACCGTCCTGCTGGCCCAGAACAGTCCCGGCGCGCAATTCACCTCCGTGGATGTTTCGCCCGTCTCCGTGCAGACGGCGGAGGCGGCAGTACGCCGGGCGGGTTTCTCGAACGTCACCTTCCGGACGGCGGACATTTTCCAGCTGCCATTCCCGCCGGAGAGTTTTGACCACGTTTTCGTTTGTTTCGTGCTGGAGCACCTGGCGGAACCGGCCCGGGCGCTGCGGCGCCTGCGCGCGGTGCTGAAACCGGGCGGTACGTTGACGGTCATCGAGGGCGACCATGGTTCGACCTTGTTTCATCCGCCCAGCGCAGCTGCCTGGAAGACGATCCAATGTCTGATCGACCTTCAGGCCGAAGCCGGTGGCGACGCGCTGATCGGCCGGCGGCTTTTTCCGTTGTTACGCACCGCCGGGTTTCGCGAGATCACGGTATCGCCGCGCTTCGTTTACGTGGATGCCAGCCGGCCCGCATGGGTGGAAGGATTCACGCGCAACACCTACATCGCGATGGTGGAAGGCGTGCGGCAGCGCGCCCTGGCGGAGGGATTGATCGACCGGCGGGCCTGGCAGAGAGGCATCGCCGACTTGAAAGCCAGCGCCGGTGCCGACGGCACGTTTTGTTACACTTTCTTCAAGGCGGTGGCGGTGAAGAGTTGATCGCAATCGAAGCCGGCCGTCCGCCATCGGCGGCACGAGAAGTGGAATCTGCCATCTGTGGGCTTTCTTCCCGGGCAATTATTTGCCAGCGTTCACTTATGGCCTCACTGCTCCCGCGTTTCGGCACCATGGTCGTGGTCGCGTGCGCCCTCGCCTTTGGCCCGGGTTCCGCTGCAGGTCGCGCCGCTGAGCTGGCCATCCTGACCAAGGCCCGGGCCTATCTCGGCCCCGAAGCATTGCTCGATGGCGTGAAAACCGTCCATTTCTTCGGCACACTGAGCGTCACCAATCCCAGCGATCCCACCAAGACGACCCGCACCGCCGTGGAGTTTGTTTTCCAAAAGCCCGACCGGCAACGCATCGTCAAAACCACCGGCAAAACCGTCGAAGTAACCGCACTCGACGGCTACGATGCGTGGCAGCGGATACAAGTCGCAGGCGACCCGACCAAGTGGCGCCAAACTATCCTCAGCATCGACCAGATCAAGCGCCTGCGGGCCGCGACGTGGGAAAGTTTCTCGTTCTACCGCGGCCTCGAACAGCACGGTGGCCGCATCGAGGATTTAGGCCCGGCGACCGCCGATGGAGTGGCCTGCCGGAAAGTCGCGTTCATCCACGCGCCCAATATCGTTTTCCGCCGCTATTTTGCCCTGGAGACCGGTCGTCTGGTTTATACCGAGACCGAAACCGGAGAAATCCAGCGTGAACAAGGCGAAATCGTCGCGGGAGGCATTCGCTTCCCCAAAAGCGTGAAAATCGACACCAAGAATGCTGCCGGCCAGCCCCAGACCGTCGCACTGGATTTCGAAAAGATCACTGTAAACGAAACCTTCCCAGACTCCCTTTTCCGGGTGCCGACGGTTGCGACCAAGTGACCGCCCAGTCCCCGGTTGTTACCCGCCCGGTCCGGTCTGCAGTCCCGCCGAACTGAGCCTTGGCTTGGCTCGGTCCCCCGGACTTGGGCAGAACCAGGGAGGATGCTTCGCTCCGCTCAGCATGACAGGGAAGAACGCTCCCTACCTGTATACCCGACCGGCGGTCGGGCAGCCCGGTCAACGACCACAGCCTGCAAGTTCGGACCGCAGTTCGCAGGGGCGCAAACTTGCTGCGACCTCTCTTCTTTACAGCCCCAGCGTTTTCCAAATCCGCTCCACCGCCGCGGCGGGTAGGTCGAAATCCGCCGGCGTGAGGGGTAGCTGGCGCTGACCGGTCTGCTCGTGAAAAAGGTACAGCGTGTCCGCCGTCGCGTGCGCGGCGAAGGCGAGCTGACAACCTCCGCCGAAACGGCCCTGCAACGCGCGTTCGAGGCCCAGCTGGCGGGCCGTGGCGGCGTCGAATGCCGCGGCGAATTTCGTCGCATCGGCAGTCCGCGTCTCGACGGCGATCGCGCCCTGCCCCACCGCCGGCGCCATCTGCGCCAGGGTCAGCGGCCGGAATTCCAGCCCCGCCCAACCGTTGATGCCAAGCCGCCGCAGTCCGGCGGCCGCCAGGATGGTGGCATCGGCCGCTCCCGCGGCGATCTTCCTGAGCCGCGTGTCCACATTGCCGCGGATTTCGGTGAACGTTGTGCCCGGAAACTGGAGACTGATTTGCAGCCGGCGGCGCGGACTGCCGGTGGCGATGGTCGCCGGCGCGCTCACACCCTGGCGCACCACCAGCACGTCGCGCGGATCCTCGCGCGGCAGATAGCCGACGATGGCGAGCCCGCCGGCCAGCTCGTTGGGCAGATCCTTCGAACTGTGGACCGCTCCATCGGCCATGCCCTGCAACAACGCCTGCTCCAGTTCGGCGGTGAAGAGCCCCTTGCCGCCCTGTTTCTCGAGCGACCATTCGAGCTTGCGGTCGCCGGTGGTGACGATCTTGCGCAACTCGCACTCAACGCCGGGGAAGACCTCACGCAGTCGTGCCGCCACGAGTTCCGCTTGCGCGAGCGCCAGCGGACTTTTACGGGTGGCGAGGATGATCTTCGGCATGGCAGGCGGCAGCCCCGGAAAAGTTCAGGTTGAAGTTTAAGTGTAAGCTTAAGTTGAAGTTGAAGACGGCAGGAAAGTCGCAGGCAGGTCGATCGTACTTAAACTTCAACTTACAACTTAAACTTCTGCTCTCCGCCGCGCGGAACGCTACCGCTTGAGGGCCAGCACGCCGGTGCGGGCGAGTTCGAGCAGCCCGAAGGGCTCGAGCAGCTTGAGGAAGGCGTTGACCTTGCCGTCGTCGCCCGTGGTTTCGACGATCACCTGGTCGTGCGCCACATGCACGATCTTGGCCCGGAAAATATCGCAGATCTGCATGATCTCGGAGCGGGTCTTCGAGTCGGCCTTCACCTTGATGAGCACCAGCTCGCGAATGACCGCCTGCCCTTCCTTGAAATCCACGACCTCGACCACATTGACCAGCTTCCGCAGTTGCTTGATGGCGAGGTCGAGCGCGGAATCGTCGCCCTTGAGCACGCAGGTGATGCGCGACAACGCCGCCTCGTGCGTCGGCGCGACATTGAGCGAATCGATGTTGAAACCGCGGCCGGAGAACATGCCGGTCACGCGGGTCAGCACGCCGAATTTGTTCTCAACGAGGATGGAGATTGTGTGTCGCATGGGGAGATGGAGGGAGGAGGGAGGAAGAGCCGGGCGGCGGAGGACCAACCTTCACGCCCGGCTGGACTGTGCATGAAAGCTGGTGGACGGCAAGGGACTCGAACCCCTGACCCCCTCGGTGTAAACGAGGTGCTCTAACCAACTGAGCTAGCCGTCCAATCTGAAATGCGAGATAAGGAAACGGCCGGCCGGCGTGGCAAGGGTTATTCGCGGGAGCCGGGCTGGAACAGGTAGGGCGCGTCATCCTTAACGCGCCACTTTTCCGGCATGATGCCGGCCGAGTGAAACGCGAACTGACGTTTGCATGTCCGAGAGCCAGTCCGGGGTGGAGCGGCTTGACCTCAAGACGCTTTGGGCGCGTTGCGCCTGCCCGCGGTGGCCGGGTGGCATGGGCGTCCCGCCCATGTCTCCTAACCAGCATATATTTATCGGCTTTTCGGCTTCAGCCAGCCTTCGCGGATCATCAGCTCGGCATTCTGCAGGGCATTGAGCGCGGCGCCCTTCCAGAGATTGTCGCCGCTCACCCAGAAGGCCAGGCCGTTGTCGAGCGCCGTGTCGAGGCGGATGCGGCCCACGCCACACTTCACCTGGCGGGTGAAATCGAGCGGCGTCGGATACTTCCGCGTAGCGGGATCGTCCACGAGCACGGCGCCGGGGAAAGCCGCCACCGCGGCGCGCGCCTCGGCCACGCTCACGGGGCGTTCGAACTCGGCGTTGACCGCCATCGAATGCGCGCGGACCACCGGCACGCGGACGCAGGTCGCCGAGACCTTGAGCTGCGGCAGACCCATGATTTTGCGGCTTTCCTGCATCATCTTGGTCTCCTCGCCCGTATAACCGTCGCTGCCGAAGGTGTCCACCTGCGGGATCAGATTGTAGGCGATCTGGTACGGATAAACCTTCTGCACGAGCGGCTGGCCGGCCACGGAAGCCCGCACCTGCGCGTCGAGCTCGCGGATGGCCTCGGCACCCGTGCCGGAAACCGACTGGTAGGTTGCGACGACATAGCGCTTGAGGCCAAATTTCACGTGCAGCGGCCACAGGCCCATGAGCGTCACCGCCGTGGAGCAATTCGGATTGGCGATGATGCCCCGGTGCTTCCGCAGGTCCTGCGGATTGATCTCGGGAATCACGAGCGGCACCGTCGGGTCCATCCGGTAATGGGAGCTCTTGTCGATCACCAGGCAGCCCGCCTTCACCGCATCGGGCGCCAGAGCCCTGGTCACGGAACCGCCCGCGGCGAAGAAGGCCACGTCGAGATCGGTGAAAATGCCGGGCTTCGCCTCGGCCACCGTATAGGTCCGGCCTGCGCACGTCAGCTGCTTGCCGGCTGAGCGCGCCGAGGCATACATGCGCAGTTCGCCAAACGGAAAATTCCGCTCGTGCAGCAGCTGCAGCAGTTCTTGACCGACGGCGCCGGTCGCGCCGACGATGCCGATTGTGAAGGAGGACGAATTGCTCATAAATAAACCAAACGACACATTGGAACCGGTCACCAAAACCTGTGCGCGGCTCGGTATCAAGCCCACAGACCGGATTCTGGTGGTGCGCCTCGGCTCGTTCACCCTGCAGTTTTACCGCAACGCCATGCTGGTAAAAGCGTACCCGATTTCCACCTCGAAACGCCCGCCTTCCAACGTGAAGGACTCGCTCGGCACGCCCTGTGGCCTGCACGAGATCGCCGAGCGCATCGGCGGAGGCCAGCCCGCCGGCATGGTGTTCAAATCGCGCCTGCCCACCGGACGGCATTTTTCCGAGTTTTCCGAGGCCGACCGGCAGACCAACCTCGTCACCAGCCGCATCCTCTGGCTGCGCGGACTGGAGCCCGGCGTGAACCTCGGCGGCAACGTTGATACTTACGCCCGCTACATCTACCTCCACGGCACCCATCGCGAAGACCGCATCGGCCAGCCGCAGAGCGCCGGCTGCGTGCACCTGCGCAACCTCGATATCATCGAGCTCTTCGAGGAGGTGCGCGCCGGCGACCTGGTCTGGATCGGCGACTGAGGACGATCTGGAAACCGTCTATACGAACGCCTGGATTCCAACCGCGCCGGTCAAGGCTGGGTATCCCTTGTTCTTCGTTCTCTTTCTCGTTCTCGTTCGTCAGGGACTGGTTCGGCAGAAAAAATGGGAACGAGAACGACCGAAACCAAAGCTGCAGATTCCAGGTCGTCGCCCGGGCTGGGTGACCGTAGCAGCCGAGGTCACGAGGCTGGGTTTGCTACCGAGGGCGCCGCAAGACGACACTCCGACGAGTCGATGGCTCGGCGGAAATCGGCGCTCCCACCCTACCTGGCTGGCGGCTCACTTGCCGCCGACGGCCGACTTCACCCGATCGAACATTGCCTCCACTTCACGGGCACACGCCTGGATCAGTTCGCCATCCACTTCCAGCACCCGCATGGATTCGTCCAGGTTGGACCAGTAGGTCGTCTCGCCCGGCAGGGCGCCGCCGAGCTGGGAGGCGACCGCTGAGCCAATCCGCAGCAGGTGCGGCAGGGGCTCGTCGTCCTGAGGCATGCAGTAGTTCCGCACGGCGTACACGAGTCCGGCCGGCAGCTTCCAATTCGTCATGATGGTTCCCGCCGCTTCGGTGTTGGACACGCCGAAGGACTCTGCCTCCCATTCGAGCAGGGGCCGGCCTTCGCCGGAATCGAGATAGCTGCGCCAGAGCATCGGCCGGTCGACCAGGATGCGATGGAGTGCCACCTTGCCCACCGAGCGCAACAGGCCCGCCGTGTAGGCCGTCCGGACATCGCCGTAGGTGGCATGCCGCTGTGTGAGCCATTCGCAGGCGAGCGCGCTGCACAGCGAATCGCTCCAGAAGAGCTCCCCGCTGATGCCGTACACGGACATGAAATTGGCGCACAAATGTTGCGCGGCAATGAGCCCGACCAGGCGGTTGACCTCGCGGAAGCCCAGTCGCGTGATCGCTTCGTTCAAATCGCTGCACGCGGTGCGGAATCCGTAGAACGCGCCGTTGGCGAGTTGCAGCACGCGAAACGCCAGCACCGGTTCGAGCCGCACCATTTCCGCCACGTCGTCCAACGAGGTATTCGGATCGTCGAGGATCCGGTTGATCTGGGCGAAGACCTGCGCCGTCGTCGGCAACCGCTGCGCCACGCTCAAAATATCCTGCGGACGGAGCTTCTCGACCGAATTGTTGCGGCTGGCTTCGGGAGGAGGAGGAGTGGGAGGAGTGGGTTGCATTCGGCTCGGCGTCGGTGGGGGGCTAAACCGGCGAACATGGGGGAGCATTTTACACAATCAAGGCTTAAGAAAATCATAGTTTTTTTACATTTCCAGGCCGCAGGTCAGATTTCATCTGCTCGCCGCAAAGTTTAAGCAGCTTGCAGGCGCAGCTCGATGCTCGTTTACCGATTGCGCCCGAAGAGCAGCCGCAGCGAATTGAGACATACCACCACCGTACTCCCTTCGTGGGCGGCGACACCGACTGCCAGCGGTACGGCCCCGGCGATGGAGGCGAGCGCCATGCAGACGACCACCCCCAGCGAAATCGTCAGGTTCTGACGGATGACGGCCTTGGCGCGGCGGCTCAGGCGATGCGCCGAGAGAAAATTTTCGATGCGGTCGTGCATCAGGATGACCTCGGCCTGCTCGAGCGCGGCGTCGCTGCCCCGCGCACCCATGGCTACGCTCACGTCGGCCGCCGCCAGGCTCGGCGCGTCGTTGACGCCATCGCCCACCATCGCCACGCGATGCCCGCCCTCCCGCAATGCCTGGATCGCCGCGACCTTGTCCTCGGGCGACAGGCCCGCCAGGACTTCGTCGAGGCCGAGTTCCTCCGCGACCGCCTCGGCCGCGTGGCGGCGGTCGCCGGTCAGCATGACGGTCTTCACCCCCAGCCGCTTGAGCTCGGCGAGCACGCCGATCGATTCGGCGCGTATCTGGTCCTTGAGCAACAGGCGGCCGACGAGATCGCGGCCGATCACCCACACTTCGCTCAACTCGGGCGCCGCGGGCGGCAATTGCCGGGCCCACTCGGCGAGCGGCCCGTTCTCAAGCAGCTCGCGCCGGCCGAGCAACACCGTGCCGCCATCGCAACGCCCGAGCAGTCCCTGGCCGGTGAGCGATTGAAATTCGTCGACGTCGAGTTCGCGCACCTGGTGCGCCCGGGCATGCCGCGCGATCGCCCGGGCGATCGGGTGCTGCGACTTGGCCTCCAGGGCATACGCCAGCTCCATCACCTGTTGCTCGTGTCCCGCGGGAAAGCTTTCGCAGCCGACGACCGCCAGCTCGCCGGTCGTAAGCGTGCCGGTCTTGTCGAGCGCCACGGCGTCGATGTCGGCCAGTTTTTCGATGGCCGCGCCGCCGCGGAAGAGCACGCCGTGCCGCGCGCCCCACGCGATGGCGGCGAGGATGGCCGAGGGAATCGAGAGCACCAGGGCGCACGGGCTCATCACGACCAATAGCGTCATCGCCCGATAAAACGCGCAACGCGCTCCCGGGGTGTTGCCGAAGGGCTCCAGGCCGAAGCCGAGCCACCACACCAGGAACATCGCGGCGCACGCCCCCAGCACCACGATGCTATAGCCGGCGCCGAACCGGTCGGTGAAGCGTTCGCTCGGGGCCCGGAGCTTTTGCGCGGTTTGGATGAGGCGGATGATCTTCTGCAGCGTGCTTTCCGCCGGCAGTCGCGTGACTTCGTACTCGACCACGCCCCAGAGGTTGAGCGTGCCGCTGAAGACCGGGTCGCCGACATTCTTTTCCACCGGCGCCGCCTCGCCGGTCAGCGCCGATTCGTCGCTGGCGCTCCTGCCCTTCGCCACGGTGCCGTCGGCCGGGAAGGCATCGCCCGGTTTTACGATCACGCGGTTCCCGATCGTGAGCTCCCCGACGGCCACCTCGCGTTCGCGTCCGTCGGGCAGGACGAGCGTGGCGCGCTTGGGCGCGGTTTTCAGCAGGGCGCTGACTTCGCGATGCGTGCGGTCGAGGGCATACTCTTCCATCGCGCCGGCGGCGGAAAACAGAAACAGCAGCAACGCCGCCTCGCCCCAGGCGCCGATACAGGCCGCGCCCACGGCGACGGCGAGCATGAGAAAGTGAATGTCGATCTTCACCCGGCGCAGGTTGCCCCACGTATCTTTCGCCGCGTCCCAGCCGCCGGCGCACAGAGCCAGGGCATAAAAGGCATGGCCGAGCCAGGCCGGGCCGAGCTTGAAACCTTCCACGACGAAACCGGCGAGACTGAATAACGCGCACACCGCCGCAAAGACCGCCAGCTCCTTCCACTCCGGCTCCTCCGGCTCGGCAATCGCGGGCAGGGTGAACTCGCGCCATTGCCAGAATCCCGTGGCGGTGACGTTGGCCTCGCCGGCGATCTCCGTCATCGCGCCCTCGCGCCGTAGTTTGTAGCCGGCCGGGGCCGGCGCCGCATGGGCCAGTTGCGCTTCGATCGCGGCGATCGTCTCGGCCAACCGCGCCTCGAGCAGGGCGTGATCGACGGACCCGACGGTGGCGACCGCGACCTTGCGGGAGACGGTGTCGATCCGCACCGCCCCGACGTTGGGCTGGCGTTTGAGAAAATCGGCGAGCGTCTCCGCCCAGTTGTTGTACATGGCGGTCTCTTTCTAGTGACCCCGAACGAAGCGCGTCTAATCAATTCCCTGACCTACCAGCCTGGCGCCGGCGATGCGCCGCCAGGGTGCCTCCATTCATGTCTTCTTGAGCCAGCGGTAGCCGTAGATGCGCAAGCCTACCGGACCTTGACGGGTACAACCCCGACCCTAAAATTTCTGTTTTTCGTCCGCCCGAAACTTCGGTTCCCCTCATGAATAATTTGACCCGCCGCCAATTCATCGGCCAGACCGCCAGCGCCGCGGTTGCCGCCACGCTCGCCTCCACCCTCCGGGCGCAACCCCGCCCTGCGCCGGGCCGCAAGCCGAACGTGCTTTTCATCATGTCCGACGACATGCGCGTCGAACTCGGCTGTTACGCCAGCCGCTTCGGCGCGCTCACGCCCAACCTCGACGCGCTGGCCCGGTCGGGCGTCCGCTTCGACCGCGACTATTGCCAGTACCCGCTCTGCAATCCTTCGCGGGCGTCGTTGCTGACCGGGCGGCACCCGACGACCACCGGTGTGATCGGCAACCGGACGGACTTCCGCACCGCCCACCCGGATTGGGTGACTTTGCCCCAGCTGTTCCGGGAGAACGGATACGTTTCGCTGCGCACCGGCAAGATTTACCATGGCGGTCTCGACGACCTGAAGTCCTGGACCGAGGGCGGCGGCATCCCGGACGGCGACGGCGGTGCGGGCGGCCACCAGCTGGTAATCCCGCGAACCGAGGGCCCGGCTGCGCCGAAAGACATTGTACCGCCCCTGCCCCAGGACATTTCGCAGGCGGCGCATTCCGACCAGATCGTCGTGCTCGATGGCGACGGCGAGGGCCACCCCGATTACCATACCGCCGACCGCGCGATCGAGTACCTGCGGCAGAACCAGGACCGCCCGTTCTTCCTCGGCTGCGGATTCGTGAAGCCGCACAGCCCGCCGTGCGCCCCGCAACGTTTTCTCGATCTCTACGACGCGAACAAGATCGAACTCACCCCGGATTTTGCGCCGTGGCCGACCGTGCCGCCCGGGTTCCCGAGCGCGGCGATTCGCAAGCGTAACGCCGATCTCTTCATCGGCCGGCACGCGAGCGAGGCCGAGGCCAGGCAGGTGATCCGCGCCTACCTCGCGTCGATTTCCTGGGCCGACTGGAACGTCGGGCGCGTGCTCGCCGAACTGGACCGGCTCGGTTTGCGCGAAAACACCATCGTCGTGTTCGCGGTCGATCATGGTTATCAACTGGGCGAGAAGGGCAAATGGTCGAAGGCCGGCTCGCTCTTCGAAATGGGCACGCGCGTGCCGTTGATCATCGCCGCGCCCGGCGCCCCCGGCAACGGCCAGGCATGTTATCGCATCGTGCAGTCGCTGGACATTTACCCCACGCTGGCGGAACTCTGCGGCTTGACGCCGCCCGCCGGAATCGAGGGCGCGAGCCTGACGCCGCTTCTCCGCAACCCGGACGCGGTCTGGAACCGGCCGGCCTACAGCAGCTGGAGCGAGGACGGCCGCACGTTCCACGGCGTCGCCGTGCGCAACGAAAAATGGCGATACGCCGAGTACGGCCCCGAGGGCGTAAACGGTGCGATGCTCTTCGATCCGCATCGCGATCCGCTCGAAATGACCAATCTGGCCAACGATTCCAAGTATGCGCCGGTCTGCGCCGAATTGTCGGCGCTGACGCGCAGCTACGCGGCCCGTCTCCGCCCGACCCCACCCCGCGCGTGAAGGCGTGCGGTCAGAATTTTCCGCTGTAGGGGCGCAGACTTGCCTGCGCCCTCCGGTTCCAATCACAGAACAAATAGGGCGCAGCAAGCCTGCGCCCCTACATCCATCCAAATTCGCGTTCATTCACGCCCAACCGCAGGCAACTCCCCTTCCGTTTTCGCGTGTTTCGTGTCTTTCGTGGTAATAATCCGCCATCCGTGCCGCCCTTGCCCACTCCGATTCCCGCCTTCACCTCGCCGCGCGCCGCGCCGTGGTCGCAGCCGTTTCAGGTGATGGCCAAACCGGTGGGAGCTCGCTGCAATCTCCAGTGCCGCTACTGTTACTACCTCGAAAAGGAGCCAGCATTCTATCCCGCGGCCGGTGTGCCGCGGATGAGCGAGGCCACGCTCGAAATATTCGTCCGGGATTATCTGGCGAGCCAGCCGGGTGAAGAGGTCGCCTTCGCCTGGCAGGGCGGCGAGCCGACCCTGGCCGGACGGCCGTTTTTCGAGCGGGTGCTGGAGCATCAGCGGCACTATGGCGCGGGACGCCGGATCGTGAATTCGCTGCAGACCAACGGCACGCTGCTCGACGACGCCTGGGGCGAGTTTCTGGCGGAACACCGCTTTCTGGTCGGCCTCAGCCTCGACGGGCCGCGGACGATGCATGACGGCTATCGTGTCGATCGCGGTGGCCGGCCGACCTGGGAGAAAGTGATGCGGGGGTTGCGCGTGCTGAAAAAGCACCGGGTGGAATTCAACACGCTGACGGTCGTTCACCGCCGCAATTACCGCCATGCGCTCGAGGTGTACGATTTCCTGCGCGAAACCGGCTCGGGGTTCATGCAGTTCATCCCGCTCGTGGAATTGAAGTCTGCGGCGGAGGAAAAGGCGGGCGGGCTCGATCATGGACAGCCCGTTGAGAACCCCGCCGCTTTGATTCCGCTCGGGGGCGTAAAAGCGGCCGTGGCCGACGAATGCGCCCCGCCGGAGGGGTTCGGCGAATTCCTGGGCACGATTTTTGACCGCTGGGTCCGGCGCGACGTCGGCCGGATTTTCGTGCAGCACTTCGACGTCGCGCTCAACGCCTGGGTCGGCCGGACGCCGCCGCTCTGCGTGTATCAGGAGCGCTGCGGACGTGCCCTGGTGCTTGAGCACAACGGCGATCTCTACGCCTGCGACCATTTCGTTTTCCCGCACCACCGGCTCGGCAACCTGCACCAGACGCCGATCGCCGCTCTGGGCAACGATCCGGCCACCGCGCGGTTTGGTGCGGCCAAGGCCCGGCTGCCCCGCGTGTGCCTCCACTGCCCGGTGCGTTTCGCGTGCAACGGAGATTGTCCGAAGCATCGTTTCGTATGCAGCGAGCCGGGCGGCCCCGGCGTGAGTTATCTGTGCGCCTCGTATCGCCGGTTTTTCACGCACATCGATCCCGCCATGCAGCGGATGGCGGCTCTGGTGCTCGCCGGCCGCCCCGCCGACGAAATCATGGCGCACCCCGGGCAGCCGATTCAGCCGGGAAGCGACAACCGGTGAGTCTTCTGGATCTGGTCGCGCGCGACCTCGGCCACTTGCGCCTGTTGGGCAAATTCCGGCCAGCGCATCACGGCGGCCCGCACTTCTTCGAAGATGGCTTCGGCCCGCCCGCGTTTCATCAGCGCGCTCTTCGCCCCGGCCCGCAAATCCTCCATCGTGAAACCATCCCGTTTGCCGTTCAGCGACATCTGGTGCGTGGCGGTCCAGGCGCCCGACGGATTGTAGCTGTAGGTCACGTCGAAGGCCGGCGCCAGGGCCCAGCGGCCCTGCTGATCCATCAGAAAGGCGATGTTCTTCACATGATCGTCCTGATTGCGGCCCACGAGATTGAAAATCGTGCGGCGGAATTGCTCCTCCACGGCCGCCATCGGCAGTGCCAGCTGGCGCATCGCCAGGAAAGCCTGCTCGTAGGCATAGACGCCGGCCTGGTTGAAATCGAAATGCGCCAGGGCACCGAGCGATTGCAGGTGCAGCTTGGCGCCGCCGGCCAGGCGGTCGAAACGCCGCGTCATGAAATGGCGGCGACCGTTTTCTTCCAGCAGCCGGCATTCGCTCATGGTGATGCCGGCGGCCAGGGCCATCAGGTAATACGCGTATTCGATCGCCCCATAGCCTTTCGGATCCTCCAGCTCCTTGTCCTTGTTCCCGGTCACGCCGTCGAATTTCAACAGCCAGTATTCGAAGCCCTCGCCCGCCGCCATCTGCCCGGAGCACACCTCGTTCGTCGCGCGGTTCCAGGCGATCACCGCCTTGGCCCGCGCTCCGCCGGCCGAGGTGCCCACGCGCAGGATGTCGTTCAAGGCCTTGCCCCGCGCGCCTCCGCCAAAGCTGCCTTTCAAAGCCCCGCGTTGCGTCAGCACTTCCGACGCCAGCTGGACGAGAGCATCGATCTCGATCCTGGTCACCCGGCGCGGCCGGGGGCCCATGCTGGGTGCGAACTCCAGCGCCCCCATTCCACGCGTACCCGTATAGCAAAGCCGCTCCACCGCGCTGAAGCTGTCGGGAGTCCGGCCCTGCGTCGCCAGCCAGGCATCGATCAGGGCGTTGCCGAACCGGTCGGGCAACGAATCCGCCAGCAAGCCCGGCAGGCCGTAAAACGTTTTCCGTGGCAGCCCGGGAAATTCGTACACGCGATCGCCCAGCGGCATGGTCAATGGCGAGACTTCGATCCCGCTCCGGGCGAACTCCGGATCGTATTGGAAGGCGGCGTAATCCCGCCCCTCCTCCATCGCGACAGCGCCGATGGTTCGCCCCCATAGCTGGACTCGGGCGATCATTGCGGCTCACCCCAGGTCCACTTTGCCGGAGCGCTCGTGGTAGCTTTTTTGCGCGAGGCCCGCTTTCGTTTGCGGCCCTGCAATTTCAACAGCGCGATCGGACTCAGCCCGGGCTCGGGGGCAAGCGTATCGAATCGCCCGGCCAGACCGAGTGCCCGGCACACCCTGACAAAACCCGACAACTGTGTCGCCACCTCACCCGATTCCAGCCGTTCCACGGTGCGTTTGGAGACGCCGGCCTGTTCGGCCAGATCCGCCTGAGTCATATTCCTCTCCAATCGAACCCCCGCCAACCGTTCACCCAATTCTCGAATGATTAACTCATCCGTAGTTTCGGATTTAATTTTCATATGTCGCCTTATACGTCGCTTTACGGCGAAAAGTCAATTATTTTCGCCATATATGACGATTAACTAATATTAGCCTTTTCTGTCGATTTATAGCCTAATATACGTGTTTTTCGTCTTTTTAGACGATTTATACCGAATGAGACAATCAAACCGACTGACTGCTAATCTCCGTCGATTTCCGCGAGGATGACATCCTTGGCGAAGACCTCTCCCACTTTCACGAGGATCTTCCGCACGATGCCATCGCAGGGCATCGTGAGGGTGTTTTCCATTTTCATCGCTTCGAAGGTAAGGATCGGCGCACCGGCCGGAAGCCGCTCGCCTTCCCGCGCCACCACCCGGACGACCATGCCCGGGATGAAGGAATGCACCTCGCGTGGATCGGGGCGCTCCCATTTTTCCCGCCCCTGGAATTTCTTCGTGAGGCGGGTGAAATACGTGCCTTCTTCGATCTGCAGCGTCGGCAGGTCGCGGTGTTTTCCGGAATCCATGATCGCAGGGTCTGGGGGTTAAAAGGGCGGGATGCCGTGTTTCTTCGGCGGACGATTATCCACCTTGTTGGCGCTCAGCTCCAGGGCGTGGAGCAACAGATGCCGCGTCTCGGACGGTTCGATGACGGCGTCGATGTAGCCCTTGGAGGCGGCCACGTAGGGATTGGCGAACTTCTCCTTGTATTCGGCGACCTTCTTCTGGCGCATCTCGACGGGATTTTGGGCTTCTTCGATTTCCTTTTTGAAAATGATGTTGGCCGCGCCCTCCGGGCCCATGACGGCGATCTCGGCCGACGGCCAGGCAAAGTTGAAATCGGCGCCCAGGTGGCGCGAGTTCATTGCGATGTAGCCGCCGCCATACGCCTTGCGCAGGATCACCGTGATCTTCGGCACTGTGGCCTCGGAGTAGGCGTAGAGCATCTTCGCGCCATGGCGGATCACGCCCGCGTGCTCCTGGTCGACGCCCGGCAGGTAGCCCGGCATGTCCTCGAGGGTGATGATCGGGATATTGAACGCGTCGCAAAAGCGGATGAAGCGCGCCGCCTTGTCGGAACTGTCGCAATCGAGCACGCCGGCGAGCACGAGGGGCTGGTTGGCCACGAATCCGACCGACTGGCCGTTGATCCGGCCGAAGCCGATGACAATGTTGGCCGCCCAGAGCTCCTGCACCTCGAAGAAATCGGACTCGTCCACCACGGCGCGGATGACGTCACGCACGTCGTAGGGTATCTTGGCGTCGCTCGGAATGATCTCCTCGATGCGGCCCTTGAATTTGGGCGCCTTGGGCTCGTGGGTGGCGGGCCGGCCGTCGTTGCTGCGCGGGAGGAACGAGAGCAGGCGTTTGATCTGCTCGAAACACTGCTGCTCGCTGAGCGAGAAGAAATGGGCATTGCCGGTGATCTCGGCGTGGACGCGAGCGCCGCCGAGCTCCTCCATGCCGATCTTCTCGCCAAGCACGGTTTCGATGACGCTCGGACCGGTGATGAACATCTTGGAAATGTTATCCACCACGAAGACGAAATCGGTCAGGGCGGGCGAATAGACCGCTCCGCCAGCACACGGGCCGAGGATGACCGAAAGTTGCGGGATTACACCCGATGCGAGGGTGTTGCGGTAAAAGATCTCGCCGTAGCCTGCGAGTGAATTGACGCCTTCCTGGATGCGCGCACCGCCGGAGTCGTTGATGCCGATCAGCGGGACGCGCATCTTGAGCGCGTGGTCCATGATCTTGGCGATCTTCCGGGCGTGCATCAGACCGAGCGAGCCGCCCGCCACCGTGAAGTCCTGTGCATAGATGCAGACCGGCGCGCCATCGATCGTGCCCGTGCCGATGATCACGCCGTCGCCATGCAACACCTTCTTGTCCATGTCGAAATCGCGCGCCTGGTGTTCGACAAATAGATCGTACTCCGCGAAGGAATGCTTATCGAGCAGCGCCAGCACACGTTCGCGCGCCGTCAGCTTGCCCATGGCTTGCTGTTTTTCGATGGCGGCGTCGCCGCCGCCTTTTTGGACGAGGGCGCGACGTTTGCGCAGCTCGGTGATGCTCTTGATAAGACTCATGGTTGACGGGGTTCAGCCGAATGAAACCGGCGAACCTGCAAACCTCCCCCCCGCGAATCAAACGAGAAATTTCCGCTTCCCCAGTACTATTTTTGAACGCGCGGCATAATCGCCTTGCCGGCAGCCAGTTTCCGCTTCCGGAAACCGGCCCTTTCCGGCGTGTTATGATCCGACAGCAAGCCGTCCCACCGCAGCCTCAGACCTCTTGCCCCACCGGGCGTGCACGCGTGAGCCATGGAAAGCAACTGAGTCGAAAGTTGACGCCCTGCCCACCTGTCGCGGCGTGATTCCCTGGGATCAGGAGGTCTGAGGCTTGATCCGCCCGCCCGAAGGCCGCAGCTTCCCGCCGCACGTCATGGCTTGGGACATCCACTATCGCAAAGGCATCCACCTGCCACAAGTCGGCTGGTGGCTCGATGCGCAGAGCCGCGTCGAGCGGTCTTTCGTCTCGCACGCCCATGCCGACCACATCGCGCGGCACCGGGAAATTCTCTGTTCTCGCGGCACGGCGCGTTTTCTCCATGCCCGGCTGCCGGGCCAACGCACCGAGCACGTGCTGCCCTTCGGGCATGCGGAACAACTCACTACCGACTGCGCCGTCTCGCTCCACCCGGCCGGCCATATCTGCGGTTCCGCGCAATGTCTGCTCGCCCACTCCACCCACGGATCCCTGCTCTACACCGGCGATTTCAAGCTTCGCCCCAGCCTTGCCGCGGAACCCTGCGCCACGCCTCGCGCCGACGTGCTCATCATGGAAACGACGTTCGGCCTGCCGCGCTACGTCTTCCCGCCCGATACCGACGTCATCGGCCAGCTGATCGCCTTTTGCCGGCAGACGCTCGCCGACGGCGCCACTCCCGTGCTGCTCTGTTACAGCCTTGGGAAAAGCCAGGAGGTCCTCCGGGCGCTCGCTCCGGCCGCGTTGCCCGTGATGCTGCATGCCGACACTTATCGCCTCACGCGGCTACACGAGCCGCTCGGCGTGGCGTTTCCGCCCTACCGTGAGTTCGATGCCCGCGCCCTTGGCGGCCATGTCGTCATCTGCCCGCCACACGCCCATGGCCTGCTAAACCGCATTCCGGCGCACCGCACCGCCGCCGTCACCGGCTGGGCGCTCGATTCGGGCGCGATCTATCGCTTTCAATGCCAGGCGGCTTTCCCGCTCTCCGACCACGCCGATTTCAACGACCTGCTCCGCTTCGTGGAGCTGGTGCAGCCTCGGCTCGTGTACACGGTGCACGGCTTCGCCCGCGAATTTGCCGCCACGCTCCGGGCCCGCGGTGTCGAAGCCTGGGCCCTCGGCGCCGCCAACCAGCTCGAGTTCCCGTTGCCCGACGAGCCCTGACACGCGGCGCCAATGATACGTAATACGTATCATATTCCATTGGCCGGCCCCGGGCACAAGGCGCGTCCGCCGTTGCAGGCCAGGTCGTTGACCTGGCCATTCGAATGGGCCGCCAGCCCACCGGGCTGGCCAATCACCCAATGCCGCAGTCTACCCACGCGCTGAAAAATGCATCGCACTCCGTTTGATTTCCGTGGTTTGTTCGCGACCTGCTCATGCGTTTTCGCTCTCTCCTCACCTGTCTCATGCTCACTCCTCTCCTGGCTTCCGCCGCGCCTTACACCGCCCTGCGCGACGGCGAGATGCTGCTTTTTCGCGTGAGCTGGGGCATCTTTCTTCATGCCGGCGACATCCGGATCAGCGCGCGCCGCGAGGTCGCCGAAGGTCACGCAACGTTCCGCATCACCATGGATACCTCGTCGCGCGGCCTGCTGCGCGGGTTCTATCCTTACGACGATCACGCCGAGGCCATCATCGACGAAGCGACCGGCCGCATCGTTTCGGCCCGCGACGTCGGCCGGACCGACGACAAAACCGTTTCGGATACGGAGACCCTTTTCGACTACACGAAACGAGTGGCCTCGCACACCGACCGGGCGCGCCCCGACCGCAACCACGAATTCGCCATTCCCGAAGGCGATCCCGTGGACCTCCTCTCCGCCCTGGTGCAGACCCGCGAGTGGCAGGCGCACACGGGCGACAAGCGCGCGGTGGTGGTCTACGTCGGCAACGATCTCTATCCGGTGACGCTCTATGCGGAAGGCTACGACCAGGTGCGGACCTACCAGGGTGATCTGCGCGCCTTGCGGCTCGTGCCGCGCATGGACTCCGCCGAGCCGCGCGGCATCTTCAAGCGCGGCGGCGAAATCAAAGTTTGGGTGTCGCAGGATGGCGACCGGCAGCCGGTGAAGATGCAGCTCAAGCTGAAATTCGGCACAGCCATGCTCACCCTGGTGGAGCACAAGACCTCCTGATGGGAAAATTCGAAATCCGAATTTCGAAGCTCGAAACAAATCCGAAGCCCGAAATGGCGGACAAAGAAACCGTCACCCCCGTGGTGAACCCATTTTGGTATTCGGATTTTGAAATTGTTTCGAAATTCGGATTTCGAATTTCGGATTTATTTTGCGCCAGTCGGGCGGCGCGCCCTGCGGCACCGTCGAGTCCAGCTCCATGAGAATTCTGGTGTTACGTGGCGGCGCACTGGGTGATTTCCTGGTCACGCTCCCGGCGTTGGGCTTGCTGCGTACCCGCTGGCCGCAGGCGCAGATCGAGCTGGTTGGCCACGCTCGCGCCGCAGAACTCGCCCTTCCCGGCGGCACGCTTGATGCCGTGCATTCGCAGCACGAGGCGCGTTGGGCCGCCCTTTACGGGCACGAGCCGCTTCCCGCCGGGCTTCACGCGTGGCTGGCGACTTTCGATCTGGTGGTAAATTTCTGGCCCGATCCCGACGGCGCGCTGGCGTCGCATTTTCCCATTCACCCCGGGCAGACGTGGCTGACGGCCACCGCGCAACCGTCCGTCTCACCCGCCGCCCGGCATTACTGCGAAGCGCTGCGTCTGCTGGGCCTGGCAACCACCGATTATCGGGCCCGACTCCCGGTCGGAAAATCCGAAACCCAAAACTCAAAACTCAGAACCCAGAACACGGATTGTGTCGCGATCCATCCGGGCAGCGGTTCGCCGCGCAAGAACTGGCCGGTCGGACACTGGGTGGAGTTGGCTGGAAGGTTGCGCGACCGAGCTCCACTCCTGATCGTTGGCGGGGAAGCCGACACGGCCGCGGTCGCGGCGCTCGCCACCTACGGTGAAGTCGCGCTGAATCTGCCGTTGCCCGAACTGGCCTGCCGGCTCGCGGCGTGTGGATTGTTTCTTGGTCACGATTCCGGCGTGAGCCATCTCGCCGCCGCCGTGGGCACGCCTTGTGTACTCTTATTCGGTCCCACCGACCCGGCGATGTGGACTCCACCCGGAGAGCATGTACACACCATCCACCGTGGTCCGGAGCTGTCCACAATATCGGTTGATGCCGTATGGTCCGCCGTGGCGGCGTCGCGGTGAGAACCGGCCCTTTTGCCCACAAAAAAACCGCCCGCGTTTGGACGGGCGGTTTGTTTTGAAAATCTGCATTTACTGCATGTAGGTGAGTGTGCGGGCCCCCGCGATGCCGGAAACGATGACCGGAGTGCCCTGGGTGTAGTCGAGCGGATAGGCCTCATTGGCCACCGTGCTCAGCGCCTTGACATAAGCCGAGGAGCCGACGAGCGAGGTGATCTGCGCCGCCGAGACGCCATTTTCCAGGAAATATTGGTCGGCCGCCGCACCGAGCTGGCGCATATTGTTCGTTACCGCCTTGTCCTGGGACGACACGCGGACCTTCTGGAACGCGGGAATCGCCATGGCGGCCAACAGACCGATGATGACGACGACGATCATGATTTCTACGAGGGTGAAGCCCTTCTTGGAGGATGTGTGCATGTTTTTGGGATTTAGGCTGTCGTTGTATTATGGATGATATATGAGCTGCCCTAAAGCAGCGTTAAGGGTCGCAAAATTATTGCAGAAGCGCAGGGACGCAAAGCAATTATTTTACGGCCCAGTGAAGAAAACGTAAAGAATGCGCCGGTTGCACGAGGCTGATTTGTCGGTTCTGTGACAGTCGGGGATGAACATCGATCTATCTGGCCGATTACCTTACATACTAATGTTTAGTATCTTGGGCGATTTCATTCAATCTTGACGGTGAAATGATGGCAATGAGACGGCTAAAGAAGCACGATGGTTACGGCTGGATACCACGGATTAATCCACTCACTTTACATGGATGGAACCCTAGGTTCTTGTTAAGTTCTCCTCGCCCGTTCGTCGGCTCAACGTCAATCCAGCCTTCTTCCATGAACTCTCCCTCTCTTCGCACTACAACCTGCTCGATGCGCAATATCTGTCTGACCGCTTTTCTGCTCGCCCTTACCATGCTGCCGTGGGCAGCCCGGGCGGAATCGACGGGCACCGAACCCGCCAAACTCCCCGTGCCCATCCTCTCGACCGATGAGAAGATCCAGGCCGAATTGACCAGTCTGAACCAATTCCTCGATACCAATCCTCAAGTAGAGGAAACGCTTCGCGCCAATGTCGACAAGGCGACCGACGCCGCCTTCCTCAAGTTGAATCCGACGTGGGATCAACACCTCAAGTTGCAGCCCGATACGATCCGGGCGCTGCGAGCCGAACGTGGCTTCCTCCTGCACCGCGCCCTCGCCCGCATGGCCCGCAAACCCCTGTTCCGCGAAGAGGTGGTCCAATTCGATGCCTTCCTCGACAAAAGTCCTGCCATCCGGCAGCAGCTCGAACGGACTCCTCGCCTGATCCGTGATGGTGCGTTTCTGGCCGCCAATCCCGCACTGGCGGATTTTCTCGACGCCCACGCGGCTCTTAGCACCGCCCTCCTCGAACGCACGCCGAATGTTCCAGGGACCAAGCGGGAGGCTCGTCCCGTCAAGCAACCGTGATGGGGTAACGGGCCCGGGTTGGGACAACTCGGCCTTTTGCCGCAGCTCGCGCAGATGAGGCGAAGAGCTACGGTCGCTTGCTCCTCAACTGGAGCAAGCGGGAACCATGCCGCTCAATTACGCTTCACTTTATCCCGGCGGACTCGTCAGCCTGTCGGGCCATTCCGTCGCCGCGTCGCCACTGGGATCGCCCAGATTATCGAAGCCACGACCAACTACACTTTCATGCACGGCCAAGAGATTCTGGACACCCTCCGCACCTTGAACGCCCGGCGCATCGTCGCGCTGATCATCCGCCATGCGGAGCGTTTTCCGATCGTGGATGCGGCTGATCCGACACGAGCCGAATTGAATCCGGCCGGCCGTGCCGCCGCCGAGTACTTGGGTGCGCGGCTTGAGGGCTTTTCGCGCCTGCGGCTTTTCCACAGCCCGGTGACCCGTTGCCAGCAGACGGCCGAGTGCATCGCCCGCGGAGCGGAATCCGCCGGACTGGCCGTCACGCTCGCGGGTCCGCAGGATCCGCTGGGCATCGACTACATCCTCGACCTGGCCGAAGCGGGGCGTCTCACCGCGCTGCATGGCGATCATTTCGTCCGTTTATGGTTTTCCGGCAAAATTCCCGCCAACGTGATCCGCCCGGCGGCTGAGATCGCGGCCGAAAAGCTCGCTTACCTGACGGCCCGGCTCGACGAGGACGCCGGCCTTAGTCGCCTCGACCTGCACATATCGCACGATTGGAATACCATCATCCTGCGCGAGCTGATGCTCGGTGTCCGCCATGAGGAAGCGGGCTGGTTGGACTATCTCGACGGCGTGGCTTTCGAGCCCAAGCCCGGCGCCCTGCGGGCGGTTTACCGCGACCGGGCGGTGACACACTCTCTTCCCTGGCGCTTCGACCCTGTCCTTTGAGCGTTCCCAACTGCTAGCGACGTTGGGGCGGTCAGTTGGCCAGGGTCGAAGAAAAATCGCCACGGCTTCCGCGACCAGACCGGTCCCGCATATTCCACGCCGATGCGCGGTGCCGCGCGCACCAGGTGACGCGGCACCCGTACCCCGGTTGTTGCGACATGCAATCCGCTGATCGGCCTTGCCGGCGCGCCATTGAGACGGCGGTCGATCCCGAGCGCTTTGGTAAGCCGTCCCGGGCCGGCCAGGCCTGCAACGCCGCGGATCAGAATCGCCGCCGGGAAATCACGCGGGCCGGTCACGAGATTGAGCATCTCGTGCACGCCGTAGCAGAGATAGACGTACCACACGCCGCCCGGCCCAAACATCGGGGCGTTGCGCCGGGTGCGGCCGCGGCTGGCATGCGAAGCGCGGTCCCGTTCGCCGTGGTACGCCTCGACCTCGGTGATGACGTGGCGCACCTGCCGGCCATCCGGGAAGGTCCGTACCAGCACCCGGCCGAGCAGCCGGCGGGCGAGGGTCACCGTATTCCTGGCGCGGAATTCTTTCGCTTTCATCACGCGGATCATGCGTTTTAAATGGAGGATTGGAATCCGTGTGAACGCAATCTCGCCTCACCTCCTCACCTTCACGGGCAACCTGCTCGCCGAGCACACGCAGGAGTTTGCCGCCTGGATGCCCGGACAGACCCAGCGCGCCACGCGCGAATCGTTCCAGGTCGGCGGCAAGGGCATCAACGTCGCCAAAATGTTGCGACGCCTCGGTGCGCCCGTCACCGCGCTCTGCTTCACCGGCGGCGCGGCGGGCGAGGAATGCCGCGCGTGGCTGCGGGCCCAAGGTTTCGTCTTCGCGGCGTTCGCCACCGCCGGCGCCACACGCACCGGTCTCGTGGTGCGGACGCCCGATCGTCCCGAAACGACGTTTCTCGGCCCTGACCGCGCTCCCGACACTGCGGCCTGGCGTTCGGCCGCCGCTTACCTTGATGCGTGCCCCGCCGATCGCGCCCTCGCCCTGTGCGGCAGCATGCCAGGGTGGGCCGAGGCTGATGCCAGGCCATTCCGCGAAGCGCTGGACCGCTGGCTGACGCGCGGCCAGCAGCTTTTCGTCGATGCCTACGGACCACCGCTCGCCGAGCTCGTCGAGCGGCCCGTCGAGCTGGTTAAGATCAACGCCGACGAGCTGCGCACCTTGTTGGGCACCAATGCCACGGCTTTTGACACCGCGGCCAGTCTTCTCCTCGCGCGCAACCGGTGGCCCGTGCAAACGTGGATCGTGACCGACGGACCGCGGCCCGTGTGGCTGGCCGCGCGGGGCGAAACGCCCATCAGCCTGACGCCGCCCGTCATCCGTGAAGTCTCGCCCACCGGCTCGGGCGACGTCTTGCTCGCCTGCATGCTTTTCGCGCGGCTGCAGCGCGGCGCCACCTGGCGCGCCGCCCTTGAATTCGCCCTGCCCTACGCCGCTGCCAATGCCGCCCATCCCGGCATCGCCGATTTCCCCGATCCCGTTGGCGGGGCGAACCGCTAATTTTCGCCAATCCGAAAGGGTAATTCTGTTCTTCCTAATCTGCGCCATCTGCGGCCGGTTCGAACTGCGGAGTTTTGGCCGTTCCGCGAATTAGCGTCCATTAGCGTTCATTAGTGGTTCAAATCCGTTAATTTTTCGTTTGATTGCGGCTCCGCCTCGCCAGGCCATCCGTGGCAAAAATCCATTCTCGCTCCTTTGCTGGCGGTTCCGCCATTCCAGCAACCGGTGGTTTCAACTCCCGTTCTGGAGCTATTCCACGGTCATCATCCCTCGGAAAAATCGCGCGGAAAACCGGCGGTGCGAGCCCGTTTACCCTCGTATTGCCATCGGGCGAAATTCAGCCTTGCCTTCACCGAAACGAGGGCGCTTCATCCGCGCTTTTATTTATGAAAGTCACCATCAAGACCCAGGGGCAACAGTTCACTGTTTCCGAGGGCGACATCCTGATCGTCAACCGCTTTCCGGGCACGGAGAAGGGTGCGACCGTCGAAATCAAGGACGTCCTCGCTGCCGGTGAAGGCGCCGACTTCAAAGTAGGCAAGCCGACCCTGACGGGTGCTTCGGTGAAAGCCACCATCCTGGAGAACAAGCGCGGCGAGAAGATCGTCGTCTTCAAGAAAAAGAAGCGCAAGGGCTACGAAAAGAAACAGGGCCATCGCCAGGATCTTTCCGTCATCAAGATCGAATCGATTAACGTCTAAGGAGCGACACGTCATGGCACATAAGAAAGGTCAAGGCACATCCAGCAACGGCCGCGATAGTCACGCCCAGCGGCTCGGGCTCAAAATTTTCGGCGGTCAAAAGATCATCGCTGGCAATATCATCATCCGCCAGCGCGGCACCAAGCTGCACGCCGGCAAGAACGTCGGCACCGGCCGCGATTGGACGCTTTTCGCGCTGAAGGACGGCACGCTGCAGTTCGACAAGGCGCATCGCCGCGTCTCCATCGTCGAGGCCTGAGCGCCTCATTCCCGTTTTTCCGCCCAGCGCCGGGTTTTCCGCCCGGCGCTTTTTCTTTTGCCGGATGCGGCTCATTCCGGCACGAATCGGGCAACATGTCCGATCGATTGCCGGAACTCCGCCGCCAACGCGCCCTGGTCGCCGAGCATCTGGCGTGGCTCGATCGCGAGATCGCCGCCGACGGCGGCGAGACTCCGGGGACACTCTCTATCCTTCCTCCGCAGGCCGACTCTCCCCCACTTAACCCTACCGGCGACGCCTCCAACCTGCCGGTGGCGGAAGAAATTTTGGAGAAGTTCCGCCGCGATGCGGAAAGTTCCCCCGCCAGAATGCGGCAGGGCTGTATCTGGAGCTTCGTGGCCGCGATGGCCCTCTTCATCCTCGGTGTCGCGACAATCTACTGGCTGTGTTATCGCTGAACGTGGACGAAGCTCGCCTGGCCGTAACCTCGTAGTACCATCAGCGTCGTTAACCGTGGCATTCGCCTGCCCCGACGCGACCGGACGGCCGGCTGCTCCGGCAAGGTTCGTATGAAACGCCTTTTTTGCTTTCCCGCTTTTCTCCTGGTGGCCCTGGCCGCAACTGCGGCCCCGGCTCCGTCGCCCACGCCTTACGAGGGACTTGCGGTGTCGCGT
>DATJPQ010000018.1:0-35061 GCA_035506315.1 Opitutaceae bacterium | reverse complement strand
GCCGGCCTCGCCGCCACACCCGCCACGGAGGCCGACTACACGACCGAGTTTCTCGACTACATCCTCGCCGTGCGCGTCGTCGATTCGCTCGAGACGGCCATCGCCACCATCAACCGCGACAGCTCTGCCCACAGCGACGCCATCGTGACCGCCGACGCCGGCGCCGCGCAGCGTTTCCTCGCCGCCGTGGACAGCTCGGCCGTGTTCTGGAATGCCAGCACGCGTTTCAACGACGGTTTCGAGTTCGGCCTTGGCGCGGAGATCGGCATCTCGACGGACCGCCTGCACGCCCGCGGCCCGATGGGCCTGCGCGAACTGTGCAGCTACAAATGGCTCGTCACCGGCTCCGGCCAGCTGCGCGGATAAGATCATTATACCGCCGTTTGTGCCCGATCAGCACGCCTCGATCCAACGATGGCGAAGCTGACCCAAATTACCATCTTTGACGAAGATCCGTCTCGTCTTTTAGGGCGAGTTTGGGTTTCCCTCTGGTCGCAGTGCAGCAGCCCCGGTGGCACTCTTCCGCTGCCAGGCGATCAACCCCATCCCCATGTTCACCCGATCAACGTCCGTTCGTCTCAAAATCGTCGGCGCCGAAGGCTTGTCCGCGGAAGACATTCGCGCGGAAGTGGACCGCGGTGCGCGGCTGGTCATTTACACCTACTGCATTTCAATCGTCGTTGTGACGTTCAAGCGGTCTTCCGATATTTATTTCGTGAAGCCCGGTCAGAGCTGTGTCGTCAAAGGGCTGCCGTATACGCTGCTCTCGTTGCTGCTCGGCTGGTGGGGAATTCCCTGGGGCTTTGTCTACACCATCGAAGCGTTGATCGTGAATTTGCGCGGCGGAAAGGACATCACCCGTGAGCTCGTTGCTGCGCTTTCCCCGCAACCCACCACGTCGCCGGCCCTCCCGGCGTCCGAGCCAACGGCTGCGGTGCCGGTGCTGCCGCGCGTGCCGATTCGGCCCAAAACAGTGCTGCGGTACGCCGCAATCGCAGTCGCACTCGTCGCGTTGATTTATGCCGGCGTGTGCTACCATTGCGGGAATAACCTCAAGGTGGCGCTGATCTCCGGTCTGCCCTCGCCCTATGCCTTCGAACTGAATGGTACGAGCCATCGCATCACGCCGGGAAATCCGGCGATCATCACAATGCCCGAGGGTGAAATCGTGATCAAGGGCGCGCCCGGCAGCACGGGCGAACGTCGCGTGACGCTGTCCACGCCGTTTCTGAGCCGACCCTTCGCGCCGCATATCGCGGTGATCAATCCCGACCGGCTGGCGGTCGTCTATCGCGAAACCGTCCAATATCATCCGACCGGTACTCCGGCCGATCCCAACGAAAAGGCCTCGTATGCTTTTTTTGCCAACGAACTGACCTATCTTTTCCCCGAGCCGGATTATTTTTTCACGAACTTTCCCACCAGCCTTCGCATGCCGTCCGGTACGCAAAGCATGAGCAAAACCCGGCTGCATTTTCTGGAGAATCCCCGCTTTGCGACCACGGCCGCCGTGATCAAAGAACAACTCGGCTATCCTGCGGCACTCGCGCATCTGCGCCAGGCTGCCCGGCTGCGGCCCGAGGACGAGTGGCTTCAACAAATGGTGGTTTATATGCTCGAGCCGGCCGACGCCCGGTCGCTGCTCGAATCGCGACTGACCGACCGGCCGGTGCTGATCGAATGGCACCGTACTTACCAATATTTCATGGAGCGCAGTTTCCCGGACTTTGACCTGGGCGGCCAATATCGTCGCTGGGCGGACGCCGAGCCAGACGACGGCGGGTTGCTCTATCTCTACGCCCGTACAATCCACGATCCCGTGAAATCAAGTCCGCTCTTCGAACGAGCGCTGCACGCCGCCCGCCCGAGCATGTACGCCGCGTATGGCCTTGCCGTCGATGCCTTCGCCGAGGGCGACTATCCGCGTTGCTACGAACTTTTGCAGCAAGCCGAGCGGGGCGGAATTCGGAGTGAATCTTTGCAATTGCGCCTCCGGGAAACCTTGCTGGCCCTCGGCCGTACCCGCGAGGTGCTTGCCAGCGCCCGCGCCGCACGAAATCTCCAGCCCAACGACCCGGAGCTGTTCGCCGACGAACTGCGCCTGGCGCAGAGCATCGCTCCAGACCGCCTGGCCGGTACCATCGCGGTAACCGAGTTCCTCGGCCGGCTGCGGAAACCATTGGGCCCGAATGCCGACTTGAAGCCGGTCGAGAACCTGCTGCTGGGTGAGCTTGCGTATAGCGGTGGAGACGAAAACGGTGCCGCCACATACCTCGAGAAGGTGCCCGAACCAGTCCATGCTTTCGAAGCTGCGATCGACCGGCGAGATCTAGCCGCCGCCGAACGCGCCCTCCAGCCCGTGAAACGGAAACCCATGCACTTTCATTGGATTCTCTATCTCGCAGCTTATGCGGTCGGCGACACCGCTGCCGCTGAAAAATATTTTCAGCAGGGCGTCGAAGCCCTGCGTCACGAAGATCGCCAGGAACAGGAAATGGCGCAGGTGATCGCCGCGGGCAATTTGACGGCGTATTCCACAATATTGCGTACGTCCAATTTTGCGCTGGAAAACCGCGTGCTCTTCACTGCGCTCGGCGTGCGCTTCCCGTCGACGCAGGCGGCCTATTTCGAGCGCGCCCGGCAGCTCAACCACGATCCGGCGTTCCCCTGTTTGCTGCTGCGCTCGTTCCTGGACCCCAAAAAACCGCCATCATCCCCCCCGGAGCAACGCCCCGGAATTTGACACCAAGTTCGTTGTTTGCCGACCCTGCGTGACAGGCGGAACGCGGTATTTGCGCGTTCCTCCTGAGCGGGATCGAACCGCACGGCCGCGATCATCCCTTTGTGGCCCGGAAAGGATGCGTTTCCAGCCTCCTCACGTCGGCTGCTACGTGTGAACGCCAAAATTCCACCCGCACCGGCGCCACGGCCGCGTGAAGTGGGGTTGCTAATTTGGTTGTACCTCACTGAACTTTTTCGCCGTTTGGCCGTCCTAATGCCTATGCCGAAGATCGCCTGCCATGTCATCGTTGCCGCTGGATTGCTGCTGGGCGGAGCGCGGTTGTCGGCGGAGGATGTTCCGCCCGCGGCCCCTGCCCCACCCGTGACGCCTGCGGCAATCGGAAAGCCGACTGCTCCCCCCGCCAGCACGGCGAGCGCTTCCGGCAAGGCGGGCGCCACCGCCATCACGTCCGGCCTGCCCCGCTACAACCCGCCGCCAAAGCCGGCGCCGAAAAAAACCTCTGCCGATGTCGAGGGCGAAGACGAAGCCGAGCCCGAAGACCGCCCCCTCGCCCCCGACCAGCCGCGCAACAAGATCATCCGCCTGCCGCGCTACATTGTCGAAGGCGACCGTCCGCCGGTCTTCCGTGAGCGCGACATCTATACGAAGCAGGCGCTCGCCGCGATCGCGATGCGGCGCTACCTGAGTGGGCTGGATCGCAGTTTGTTGAGCCGTTATACGCTACCCTTGTTTGGCACGTCGCCAGAGAGCCGCGCCATGGCGATGTACGAGGAGGATGCGCGCCTGCAAAACATCTCCGACCTGAAGAAGTCCGCCGCCAATGCGCGCCTGGCCGGCGACAAGGCGGATTCCGACTACATTCTCCGCGAAACCAACTCCACCTTCCTCCGCTCCGGCGGCATGGACTGGAACAGTTGGAGCAAGTGAGCCGGGCGCCGGCGGAGTTTGCCGGCCATGAGGTCGACCGTCCTTGGATTTTGGTTTGCGGTTCGGAACCACGGTAGGGCGGATTATCCTTAATCCGCCGCGATCTGCCAGGTTCCGGCGCGTTAAGGATAACGCGCCCTACCCGCCAAGTTCTCGGCCGCCGCGGACTACTGAACCCGTGCGCGGTGCCGCGCATGAGTCCGCCTTCAGCCCGAAAATTGAACTTTCCCCTTCTGCGAACGTCCAAGCATCGATGACGTTCGCGCCACCAACGCTCGTTGGCACCATGACGTTTCTGTTGTATGCGGTCGGACTTCTTGCCGAAGAGGCCAAGCCGGCACCATCGGTACCGGCGGTAGAGCCCAAACTGGCGACACACGAGGCGCCCGCAACGGCACCGGCAACGTTGTCCTCGGCCATCCTGGCCGGCCTGCCGCGCTACGTTCCATCGCCAGCGCCAACGCAGAAACGGCCTGCCGCTGTTGATGACGAAACGGAAATCGTCCCCGAAGACCGCCCGCTCGGTCCCGACCAACCAACTAACAAAATCATCCGGCTGCCGCACTACGTCGTCGAGGGAAACCGCCCCCCCGTCTTCCGCGAGAGCGAGCTATATTCGAGGAAAGCGTTCGGCCGCATCCTGGCCAAACGCTATTTCAGCGAACTTGAGCGCGCGCTCAGCAGCCTCAGTATTTTCGGCTCACTCGAAGGCCGGGCGTTGGAAAGGTACGAGGCAGAAGAACGCCTCCAGAATATCGCAGAATTAAAGGAGGACGCGGCCCTGGCCCGGCTCGCCGGCGACAAGGCCGAGGCCCAGTATATTCTCCGCGAAACGAACCGAACCTTCCTCCGCTCCGGCGGCATGGATTGGAACACCTGGCACAGGTGAGGCGAGACGCCGGCGGAGTTTGCCGGCCATGAGGTCGACCGTCGTTGGATTTTGGTTTGCGGTCCGGAACCACGGTAGGGCGGAATATCCTTAATCCGTCGCGAGCCCCGAGGTTCCGGCGCGTTAAGGATAACGCGCCCTACCCGCCAAATGGCCTCTAGTCCGGGACGTAGCCGCGAGCGCCACAGCAAAGTCCAAAATCTATAGGACATTGGCACGACCTAACCGCCTGCGGAGTTTGTCATCCATTAGATGACAAATCGTCCGGTCCGCCGGGCGGGATTCGTCCCGCGGCTCACTCGAACCGGCACAGCTGCTCCACCGCGGCGGCGGAGCCGTCGCGCAGCCAGCCGTCGAGTTGCGCCTGATCCTTGAGCTGCTGGCCGCGGGCGCGCGGCACGGCGAAGAATCGTACCGGCACGTCGGGCAGCGCCGTCATGTCGCCCCACAGCTTCTCGAATTGCGCCACCGGGAAAATGTCCTCCTGCCCGTGCCCCCAGCGTTTCTTCACGTCCTTCAGCGTTACGTAGCTCGGCAGTTTGGCAGCCAGGGCGCGCACGCCGGCGGCTACGCGGCCGGCCTCGCCCAGGGTCGCGCGGTCCAGCCCGAACAACGCGAGCAGCCGGTCGATATGCAGCCAGTAGGTGGCGGTGTTGTAGAAGGTGAGCTTGAACTCGTCCTCCTCGCGGGCCATCGCCAGCCCCTCGACGAGGCGCAACTGGCCGTTCACGCGGGCCAGCCCGCCGCCGCGATCCTCGAGCCGGCGGAGAATCACCTCGCCGCTGAGGGCCGCGCCGTCGAGCAGATGGCGGCCGAAGACCGCCGGATCGAGGTTGGCGCCGAGCGTGTCGATGTTGTGCAGCAGCAGATGTTCGAGCTGCGGCTGCCCGGCCAGCAGGGCGCCGAGCGTGCCGTTGAGCAGGAGATTGGCGACCTCGTACCAGTGCCCCACCGGATGCAGGCATTGCAGCGGGAGGTTGTCGGTATAGTCGGTCGCCTCGCCGGTGTTCACGGCCCATTCGAGCAGCGCCCGCTGCAGGCTCAGGCGCATCTTCTCCTTTTGCGGATCGAGCTGCTGGTGCGGCACCTCCTCGAAGGCGAACCGCAGATCGCGCGCCATCGGCACGAACCGCTGGCCGATCGACCGGCCCGGCGAAAGGACGACGCGCCCCGGATAGCCGAAATTGGCGTGTTCGCGGAGAAAGGCCTCCGTCGGCGCGTGCGTCAGGTAACTCGTCGTGAAGAGGTGCGGGATCGGCGCGCCGAAGCGCTGCGCGGTGGCGCGGCTCTTCGCGAGGTGCGTCTCGATGAAACTGCGGTGGCGGCCCGCCAGCCGCGCGAAGGGATGCAACGCCTTCACCGTGCCCGCGCCCTGCGTCCAGCGGCTGCCGGAGCCGGCGGCGAGCGTGACGACCGCCACGCGGCCCTCCGCGAGCGCCCGGCTCCCGGCGCGTTCGGCCTCGGCCTCGGACGCGTAGAGCGGTCGCACATCGCCGGGCCGCACGTCCTCGACCACGGCGCTGATCGGCAGGCGGTTTTGCGCAAGACCGATGCGGCCGGCACGCAGATCGTCGCGGATGCGTTCGTGCTGCACCGGATCGAAGCCGTTCGCCGCCAGCAGCTCGCGCAGCGTGGTGCCGCCGTTCGTTTTTTCCGCCGCGGGCGGCGGGAAAATCCGCTGCACAAGCGCACCAGCGAGCGGGCGCTCGCCGGCGAAAAGCTGGCGCGCGCTGAACCGTTCCATCTCGGCGCGCACGGCGCGCGGGAGCTGCCGCGGATCCTGCCGGAGCCAGCGCGGCACCATCATCAGGTAGTACTCGGGTGGCAGCATGGCCTCCACACCGGAGAGCAACGCGGCGGTGGAACCGTGTTCGTTGATCTCGAAATCGTACACCACCGGGTCCATCGCGAAGGGCAGCGCGTGCTCCAGCGCTTTTTTGGTGCGCTGCATGATGGCAAGGATCGTGTCGCGCGCGGCAGCCTGCGCGGCGGGATCGACCCAAAAGCCCATGCCACCGCCCGACATGCCGCCGAGCATGATGAAACCGCGGAACGCCGGGCCCAGCGCCGCGCGTGTCTCGGCGATGAGGCGCTCGGTGTAGGCGTTGCTGGCCCACGGAATGATCATCTGGATCGGGCCAAGGAAATTGCGCGTGGTAAGCCCGGCCACGCGGCGCACGTCGCCGGCGCGGAGCGCCGCGACGATCCCACGCAGAATCTCCTGCGCCTCCAGGCGGGCCTGCCACTCGCGCTCGAGTTTGAGGAGATATTTCTCCGTCACCATCTCGAGGATGGGCCCGACATTCTGGCTCATGCCGCCGTGCACGAGAATCAGCGAGGCCTGTAGCTCGCGCCGCGTGGCGGGCGTGATGACGTCGGGGCCGAAGAGCTGGTGGCGCGGCAGGAGGCGGCCGCGGCTCGTGCCGTGCTCGGTGTCGCCCGGCTCGGCCAGCTCGCCCTCGATGAGCTTGATGCCGGGCCACACGCCACCGCTGTCCTGCCAGCCGCCGCCGGAGCCGCCCAGCCACTCGCCCAGGATCGCCCGGCTCGCGATGGTGCGGCGCTCCGTCTCGGTGAGGCCGCCGGTGAGCGACGCAGTCTGACCGGTGGCGCGCATGCAGAGCGCGATGAGACAGCCGAGGAGATTCGTGGAGACGGCGAGCCGCGAACCCTTCGGAATGTCCCGCACGTGGCTCGCAATTTCGAGGCCGCGGCCCGGACCGGCCAGGCGCGCCAGGATGTCGCGCAACGGGTGGCCGGAGCCTTCGAGGCCCGACGGCACGAGACCGGCGGCGATCACGGCCGCCTTCAGCAGCCCGAGGTAGTCCTTGGCGAAATCGAACACCTCCTCGATGGTCGCAACGTCGGCGGTGGCGCCGAGATCGACGCTGGTGAGACGCAGCACCGGCTCGTCGATCACCCGCAGGAAGGCGCTGACCGGCGGACGCGGCGCGGTGTCGCGGCCGTGCACGCCGAGATCGATGGAGAGGTTGAGCACCTTGGCCCCCTCGGGATAATCCATACCGAGGAAGAAGATGTCGCTCCACGCGGCGTGGCTGAGGTCGAGGCGCACGGCCGTCTCCTCGCCCAACACCGGCAGGGAGCCGTCGGCGGCGGGCTCGAGCAATTCGCGGCGCAAGACCAACGGGTAGTCGAGCGGATGGCCGGTGCGAAACATCCATTGGTTGCCGCGCACGCGACGCACGGTCTTCTGGACCTGTTGCGCAAGGGTCTTGAACGCGAGCCCCTGGTAGGCGGCGGCCAACGCGCTGCTCAGCGCGTCGGAAGAACCTTGCGTCCGCTGGTGCGCCAGGAAGACGCCGATCGCCTCCTCGAAGCGCCGGTCGAGGCAAAGCTTGTGGCCCTCGAAGGGAATCGTGCCCGCCGCGTCCGCCGGATAATGCGGCGGCAGGAAATAGCGATGGAGCGCGGCCAGGAAAAACACGGCCCGCACCCGGTGATAAAAATTGCCGGTATGCTGGCGGTAGGCCTCCAGCTCGGCGGCCATGCGCTCGAGGCCGGCGCGGTCGGTCGCGCGGCAGAGCTGTTCGAAACAGGTGGCGCCGGCGGCGGCGCCTTCGACGAGGGCAAGAAGAGTGGCGTCCACGGGGGGCAACACGGCGGGGGTCAGCGGTGGGCGACGGAGTCGGCGGCGAGTTCCTCGGCCAGCAGCGCCAGCACTTCCTCGCGCGAGGCGCCGTACAGGCCGAGCGCAATTTGCGCCCGCAACAGGCCGAAGGGCGCTTCGAGGTCGGCCCGACGGCCGGCGATCTCGACGGCGAGGTATTTCTCGCGCTGGGCGAGCTGGGCCAGCGCCGGCGTGAGGCCGAGTTTCGCAGCCGGCGCGGCTGCGGCGTCGGCTGCAAGCACGGTGAAGACGGTCGGCGTCAACACATGCATGCCGAAGAAACAGAGATAGTGGCCGCTGCGCAGGCCGGGCACGATGCATTGCTGCTCGGCCACGGTGGGCGTGGGCTTTTCGATCACGTTCTCGATCTGGTAGAGGCCGGCGCGGCCGGGGACGAGGGAGCCGGCGACCGTGCCGTAGAAACGCAACAGGCTCTCATGCGTCGCCTGCACGGCGGAAACGGCACAATCTTCCGCCTCGGCCAGGTCGAGCAGCTGGCGGGTGCAGCTTTTCCCGGCGCGGCTCACGTAGAGATGGTCGCTCACCTGCAGGAGAAAAGGTTCGCCGCCGACGAATTCGCGCCCGCACAGCACCGCATGACCGTAACCCGTCGGGACGGTTTGCTCAAGGTAGGCCAAATTGGCGGCAAACGGCGCCAGCACGGCCTCGTAGGCGGGACGGTCGCCGGGGGCGAGCACGAGACCCACGCGTTCGATGCCGGCCGCGAGCATTTCGGCCAGGATGATGGCGAGCGCGGGTTTGGTGGCGCCATCGCGATCGGTGAGGGATTGGAGCGGCAGCCGGCGCTGTTGGGGGCCGGCAGCGGTGATAAGCGCTTTTCTAATCTTGGCGGCCATGGAGGGTGTGCCGCCAAGGGTTGCTTCTGCTGGCTTGAAAAACAAGCCCGGTCTGCAATCAATTGTCGCATCCCCATCTGCGATGCCCACCAACCCGCCGTCCTCCGAACTCGTCATTCTGCGTGAATTGCTGGCCAGCGAGCCCAAGTTCGTTTCCGGCAGCAAGCTCGCCGCCAAGCTCGGGGTCAGTCGCGTGGCCGTCTGGCAGCACATGGAGAAGCTGCGCGCGCAAGGCTTCGGCTTTCATGCGGTGCGCGCCCGCGGCTACCGGATCACCCGCCGCCCCTCCGGTCTGAATGCCACGCTCGTCGAAGCGCTCCTCAAGGGCCGCTCCCGCGACTGCTCCCTGGTGATGCTCGACGAAATCGACAGCACCAACGACGAGGCCGCGCGCCAGCTCGCCGCCGGGCGGGAGGCGCCCTTCGTGGTGATCGCCCGCCGCCAGACCCGCGGCCGCGGCCGTTTTGGCCGGATCTGGCACAGCGAGAAGGCCGGCAATATCTACGCCAGCTTCGGTTTTCGCCCGGAGCTCCCGCCCGAGCGCATGCAGACCTTCACGCTCTGGATGGGCGTCAACGTCTGCGAGCTCATCGCCAATTTCAGCAAGACCGTGCCCGGCCTCAAATGGCCCAACGACCTGCTCTTCCTCGGTCGCAAGGCCGGCGGCATGCTCACCGAGGCCCGCATCGACTCCGATCAGATTCGCGACCTCGTGTTCGGCCTCGGGCTCAACGTCAACGCCGCCGCCGATTCCTGGCCCGGCGACCTCGCCCGCCGCGCCACCTCGCTTTCCGAGCAGGCCGCGGCGCCGCTCGACCTCAACCGCGCCACCGCCGCGCTCATCGGCCGGGTGTTGCAGGCCTACGACAATTTCATCGACGGCAGCTACCGGAAGGATTTCGCCGATCTCTGGATGCGCTTCGACCTCCTGCGCGGCAAGACCGTCGCCGTGCTCCAGGGCGCCTGCCGCTTCACCGGCACCGCCGCCGGCATCGACGACGAGGGCGCGCTGCTCCTGCGGGACGAGGGCGGCCGCATCCAGCGCTTCCGCGCCGGCGAGGTGACGCTGGAGAAAGCGGTGAGTTGAGAGTTGAGTGTTGCGCGGCGAGACCCGAAAGTCGCCCGCCTTCGCATGCCCGACACCACCGCGCCCGCCATTGAAGTAAGCCGACTCGTCAAGACCTATGCCGGGGTGACGGCGGTCAACGACATCAGTTTCACGGTCGCGCGCGGTGAAATCCTCGGTTTTCTCGGCCCCAACGGCGCCGGCAAATCCACCACCATGCGCATCCTCACCGGCTACCTGCCGGCGACCGCCGGCAACGTGAGCGTGTGCGGTTTGCCCGTGGCCACGCAGAGCGACGAGGTCAAGCGCCTCATCGGCTACATGCCCGAAAACAACCCGCTCCCCGAGGACATGCGGGTGAGCGAATACCTCTACTACCGCGGCCGGCTGAAGGAGATGACCCGCCGGAAACTCGGCCCGCGCATCGACGACGTGCTCGAGGTTTGCGACCTGAAACGCGTGCGGCACCGGATCATCGGGAAGCTGTCCAAAGGCTACCGCCAGCGCGTCGGCATCGCCGAGGCCATCCTGGCCGAACCGCCCGTCATCATCATGGACGAGCCGACCATCGGCCTCGACCCGCATCAGATCCTGATCGTGCGGGACCTCCTCGCGAGCCTGCGCGGGCGGATGACCTTGATCATCTCCAGTCACATCCTTCCCGAAATCGAAGTCACCTGCGACCGGGTGCTCATCATCAACAGCGGCCGCGTCGTGGCGCAGGGCACGCCGGCCGAATTGCGGCGCGAGATTCTCGGCCACTCGACCTACGAGCTCGAGCTCGCGGGTGAAACCGGGGCGCTGGACCCGGTGCTGGTCCGGGTCGATCGCACGTTGCGCGTTGCCACGGTGGGCGAGCCCGATGCGGCCGGCTTTCGCGCAGTGCGGCTGACCACGACCCGCGACGACGAACTCGGCGAACCGCTGTGGCGCGCGTTCACGGCCGACGGCCGTTTCCGCCTGCGCGCCCTCAGCCGCGTGCATCCGACCCTGGAGGACGTGTTCCTGGCCGCCACGCGACGCAGCTGGGACGTGGTGGACAACAAGGCCAATGGAGAAGGCAGAATGAAGAATGGAGAATCCGAACCGCCTAAAACCACTTAGATTCCTTTCGCCATCCGGCCTCCGATTTCCGCCCTCCCCTTCAATATTCTCCATTCTGCATTCTTAATTCTGCCTTTTCCGCCATGCGCCACTTCCTCACCATCCTCGGACACGAGGTTCGCATGCTGCTCGTCAACCCGAGCACCTATATCGCGGCGGTGCTGTTTCTGGCGGTGATGGGTTTCGTGTTCACCGGCATTCTCGAGGACTACAGCAAGGCGCCGCAGGAAACCTCCCCGGCCAATGTATTTTTCCGGTTCTTCCTGATCCCCGTCCTCTTCATGGTGCCGCTGCTCACCATGAAGTGCCTCGCCGAGGAGCGTCGCCTCGGCACCATCGAGACCCTGTTTACGACCCCCGTGACCACCACCGAGGTCGTGCTCGGCAAATACAGCGCCGCCTACCTCCTCTACCTCCTGCTCTGGATTTCGACGGGCGGATTTTTCTACATCCTCCACCGCTTCGCGGGCGACGCCCGCTTCCTCGATCCCGGACCGCTCATCGGCGGCTACCTGTTCATCGCGGTGTCGGGCCTGTTGTTCGTCGCCATTGGCGTGTTCGCCAGCTCGCTGTCGCGCAACCAGGCGGTCGCCGGCATCATCGCCTTCACCATGCTCTTCGCCCTGATCGTGGGCGCCCGTTTTCTCGCCGACCTGCCCGCGCTGCAGGCCGAGGCGTTGTACCCGGCGAAGGCGGCGATCGACTATGCGCAGGTGTTCACGCACTTCGACGATTTCACCCGCGGGATCGTGGACACCCGCCAGATCCTGTTTTATTTGAGCGGCACCGGGCTCATGCTGATCTTCAGCATCCTGAGCGTCGAGGCGAAGCTCCTGCACAGCTGAGGGAGCCGCCATGCATTTATTCGAAAGCTTCCGCGCCACCCGCTGGATCCGCACGCTCAACCTCGTGCTGCAGGCGGTGCTGTTCACGACGCTCTGCGCCGGACTCAACTACCTGGCCCAGCATTACTCCTGGCGGACCGACCTCACCCGCTCGCGCCATTACTCGCTCTCGCCCGAGACGCTGTCCTATTTGAAGGATCTCGCGCGCCCCGTGCGGGTGGTCGTGACGCTCACGGAGGACACCGAGCATCCCGAAAACGAGCAGGCGTTCGTCGATGTGCGCAACCTCCTGCGCGAATACGCCTACGCCACCGAGGCCAACGAAAACGGCATCCGCCTGGCGGTGGAATACCTCGACGTTTACCAGCGGCGGCGCGAGGCCGAACAGCTCGGCCTCGACCAGCCCAATGCCATTCTCTTCCTCAGCGGCGAAAAACGCAGCCTGGTGACAGCGGGCGAGCTCTACCGCATCGTGCGCGGCGAACGGAAAGATTTCCGCGGCGAGCAGGCCTTCACGGCCGCCATCCTCGATGTTTCCAAACCGGACCGGCAGACCATCTATTTCCTCACCGGTCACGGCGAGCAGCGGATCGACGATGTCGATCCGCGCACCGGCTTGTCCGCGCTGGCGGCCGACCTGCGTCTGCGCAATTTCACCCTCGATACCCTGGACATCAATTTTCGGCGCAAAGTCCCCGAGGATGCTGCGCTCGTGATCGTCGCCGCGCCGCAAGGCATCGAGCCGTTCGTGCAGGAACAACTCCGCCAGTATCTCAGCACCCGCGCCGGCCGCGTCATCCTGCTGCTGGCTCCCGGCACCAACCCCGGGCTCGACGATCTCCTCTACGACTGGGGCGTGATGGTCGACGACGATGTGATCTGCGACCCGAGCCCGGAAAGCAGTTCCGAAACGGGCGATCTGATCATTATCGCCTACCAGGCCCATCCGATCACGCAAACGATGATGGACCGGGCCATCCCGCTGACCCTCGGGTTCACCCGCAGCGTGCACCCTGACCCTAGTCGCGCGCAGGGCAGCGGCCTCAATGTCATCACCCTCGCCGCCACCACGGAAAACGCGTGGGGCGAGCGCAACTACCGCCGGCGCGGCGTGCTGGAATACCACCCGGGCATCGACCTCAAGGGCCTGCCGCAGATGGATCCGCCCAACCGCCTCGGCGTGGCCGTGTGTTCGGAGCGGGTGCAGGCCCGCGGCAATCTGCCGTTCAGCGTGCGCAGCGGCCGCCTCGTGGTGTTTGGCACCGCCGATCTCGTGACCAACAACCGGTTCCAGGGCGCTCCCGGCAATTACAACCTTTTCCTCAACGCCATCAACTGGACTGTCGACCGCTACACCCAGCTCAACATCCCGCCGCGTCCAGTCGAGAAATTCCAGCTGGCGCTCAGCCAGCAGGAACTCCTCCGGTTGCGCTACTGTCTGCTCCTGCTCGTGCCCGGGGCCGCCGCACTGCTCGGCCTCATGGTTTATTGGTCCCGCCGGACCTGACGCGGCCCGCGACGATGACCCACTACGTTCAACCCTCAACTCTCCATCGCCGGTGAGAACCAAAGTCACGCTCGTCCTGCTTTTCCTCAACGTCGCGCTCTGCTTCTTCATCTTCTACCTGCGCCCGCAGTGGGCCACCGAGGAACGGCTGAAGGAGGCGCGTCGGCGCGTGCTGGGCCCCGAGTCCGTCAACATTCAATCGCTCGAGATCGTCTCCGGCGGCCGGACCGTGCGGCTCGTGAAACGCGGCGAGGCGTGGGCGCTCACGCAGCCTTTCGACTGGCCCGCCAATCCCTATGCGGTCAGCCGCATCCTCACGACCCTGCAAAACCTCCAGCACGAGACGAGTTTCGCTGTGGCCGACCTCGCAAAAAACGGGCAGTCGCTGGCCGATTACGGTCTCGAGAAACCGTCGCTCACCGTCACTTTCACCACCGGTCTGATCCAACCCGGGACGCCTGGTGCGGAACTGCCGCGCACCACCCTGAGCCTCGGCGACACCACCAAGGATGGCAGCCGCCTTTATGTGCTTTCGCCCGATCGGACCCGCGTGCACGTGGTCGATCGCACCCTTGCCGAAAGCCTTGCGCTCACCGCCGAGCAGCTCCGCTCCGACACCCTCTTCACCATCCCGGTTTTCGAGGTGCGTTCCTTCAACCTGCAAACCGCCGCGCCCGCCAATCTGCGCATCCGCCTCCGGCGCGACGGTACGCGCTGGTCGTTCGAGACGCCCATCGTGGCGCGCGCCAGCAAGGCGGCCACGGAAACCGCGATCAACAGCCTGGACGGCCTGCGCGTGCACGCCTTTGTCGCCGCGCCGCCGCCCGAATTGAGTCCTGCCACCAATCGTACGCTCAGCCTCACCCTCGAAGGTAACAATCGCCGCGAGACACTCATCCTCGGGGGAGCCGTCGCGCCCGCCGCGCCCGCCTCCGGCCAGTCCGCCCCGACCGCCGTCGAGTATTACGGCCAGATCGAGGGCCGGTCCGTCTTCTTCACCGTGGCGATCCCCACGCAGCCGGACGACCTTGTGAACACACTGCGCAATGCGCAAACGGCCTTGCGCGAACGCCGCGTGCTCGATTTTGACGCCCACGCCGTCACCGCCATCACCCTGCGTGCGCCCAATACTCCCGAACTGGTCCTGCAACGACTTGAGACCACCGCCACCACCAGCGAGGCGACACCTTGGCAGATCGTGCGGCGCAATGGCACCCAAGCCCCCCTCACCCAACCGGCCGACGTCGGCGCCGTGCAACGCCTGCTCGAAAAACTGGGCCAGCTTTCCGCGCAGGAATTTCTGAGCGATGTCCCCACCTCGGCCGATCTGGAAAAGTGGGGCTTCAACAGCCCCCAACGCGAGATTGCACTCACGCTGGCGGGCGCGTCGCCCTCCCCGGGCGCCGCTTCGCTCGCCCCGCTCAACCCGCCACTCTCCACCAGCCTGAAGATCGGCGTGGGCGCGGAGCGGGGCCCCAGCGCCTACGCCCTCGATGGCGCCGGCTACGTTTATCAAGTCGACGCCGATATTCTGCGCGACCTGCCCGTCGCGGTGAGCGCCTGGCGCGACCGTCGCCTGCGCGAACTTCCCGCCGGGGCGCAAATCACCGCCCTTAAACTCACCGATACCGCCACCCATGCGGCTTTATTCGAAAAAACCCTCTCGGCCACGCCGGGCGCGGTGGCCGCCGATGCCGCGCTGTCGCCCCTGCTCGATCAACTCCGCACGCTCCGGGCCAAGGCGTTTAAAGCCGATCGGTTCACTCCGACCGTCACCATCGACGGCGCGGAGCGCCCATGGAAGTACCAGCTCGACGTCACCGTGGCGCTCGGGGGAGGCGCGGGCACCCAGTCAAGCACCTACACCTTGCTCTTCAGCGATCGGATCGGCGGCAGCACGCAGCTGGCCGGGTCTCAGGATCTCGATGCTGTGTTCGAGGTCGAACAGCCGCTGCTCGATGCCCTTTGGAAGTTGACCTACGGCCCGCAAGATCCGGGCCCGGCGGCGGCCACATCGACGCCCAAGTCGGCCCCGCCGACGCCCTCGACCCCGGCCGCCCAGCCGGCGCCGGCGGCAACCCAACCAGCACCGGTGGCGCCACCGGCACCCCAGGGAAAAGCCAGCCCATAGCGGCGTTCCCTGACCGCCGTGCGCACGTTCATGAATGCAGGAACCGACCCATCTGTAGCGGCGGTCTATGACCGCCGATCCGATGCCTTAAGGGAATTCCTCTTAGCTGTAGGCAGCGAGCTTGCTCGCGCGGTTTGTCAGAGCGCGAGCAAGCTCGCTGACCTACGAAATTCAGATTTTTTAGGAGTGCCCTCAGGCGTTCATAGACCGCCGCTACAGGCGGGGCGTCCGCCCCGCCTGAAACCACCATGCGCCGGGTTTTGAAATTGAGCTGGCAGGGCACGCGCCTGATGGCGGCGGGCCTCAGCACGCTGGCCGTGTGGACGCTCTGGCTCTTGCTCGCCTTGCTGCTGGCCATGCAGCTTTGGATCGCCGCGGCCCGGGAGCTGGTGGTGCCGGCTCCGCTCCTGCGCGCGCTGGAAAAGCAGCTCGCCAGCTCCCAGCTCAGCGTCCGTTTCGGCCGGGCCACCTTCGACCCCACCGGACGTCTGCTGCTGGAAAATTTCTCCCTGTCCACCACCTCCATCGCCGAGCCGCTGCTGACCGGACAATTGCTTTATGTGACCCTCGATCCCTGGGCGCTGCTTACCGGGCGTTTCGAGGCGCACCACCTGGAGGCCTCGGGTGTCGAGCTGTATGTGCCGGCCATGTTCTCGCCTTCCGGACGCGCCGAGGCGCTCGTCCGCGATCTGGATATTTCCCTCGCGCCGGACAGTCAGGGGATCGCGCTCGAACGGCTCACGGCGCGTTTCGCCGGCGTGGGCCTCGCCGCCCGTGGATCCATCGCCACCACCGCATGGCGGCAGGAACGCGGCGCCCCGCTCGTGCCCGAGGAGATTTTCGCCCGGAACTATGTTGGCTTCGCCCGGCGTCTCGCCGAATACGCCCCCCGCCTCGCCGCCCTGGAGGCGGCGCAAGTTACGCTCACCCTCGCGCCCTCGCCCACGCGTGGCGCCATCGTCAATGCCCGTATCCTGGCCGCCGGCCTGCGCCTCGGGCCGCCCTTCCCGGTGCAAACGGGACCGTTGCAGCTCGCCACGCGTTTTCCACTGGCGGGCGAGACCGCCGTCATGGCCGGAGTGGTGGCGACTACGTCTTCGCTTACGACCACCCACGGTGCGGCGAGGGATATGCGTTTGCATCTGCGCGGCGTGCTCCGACCCACCGCTTTCCAATTCGATCCACGGGAACTCGATTTCGCCGCGGCTGAGGTACGCGCCGATAAAATGACCCTGGCGGCGCCCTTGGCGCATCTCGAGCCCGGTCCGCTGCCCCGCGTAAACTTTGCGCTGCTGGCCCGTCTCGGGGATGCGCCGCTGGCGGCACAAGGCGATTTCAACTTCGACACGCGTGCCGGTACCGTGCACCTCGACGCCCGCCTCACTTCCGCCGTCGTGGCCGCAGTCGGAGCTCAACTCGGGCGCGAGCTCAGTTCGTTGATCACCTTCACCCGACCCGCCCGGGCGGAAGGCGACGTCGTCCTGGCCGCCGGCGGCCAGCTTGCCCGGGCGGGCGGATGGGTCGAAGCGGACCGCCTGGCGGTGCGCGGGGTGCCGATCGATCATGTGGCGGGCCAGGTTGAGCTGCGCGGTAGTGCCTTCCGCGCGACCGACGCCCTGCTCCGCCAGGGCGACAACCTCGCGCGCGGAAGTTATACGATGGATCTGGCGACCCGCGATTTTCGTTTCCTGCTCACGGGTGCACTGCGCCCGCCCGGCATCGACGGGTGGTTCCAGGAATGGTGGCCGCGTTTCTGGGGAGCCTTCGATTTCGCCGCCGTTGCACCGGCTGCCGAGGTGGACGTGCAGGGCCGCTGGGGCGTAGCCGGCCAGTCGAGCGTGTTTGCGGCCGTGACGAGCGACCGCCCGGTCGTGAACTCCGCCGCATTCGACGCCGTGCGCCTGCGGTTGTTTTACCGGCCCAATTACACGCACATCTACGATCTTACCGCCACGCGCGACTCAGGCGAGGCGCGCGGCTGGTTCAAGCGCACCTACGATTCCGACGCCGCCGCCTGGCGCGCGATCGATTTCGAGGTGCTTTCGACCATCGACCTGCGGGAAGCGGCGCGGCTCTTTGGTCCGGCGGGTTCGGACCTGGTCGCTCCCTACGATTTCGAGCGGCCGCCGCATCTGTCGGCCCGGGGACATCTCGACGGTCCGGGTGCGACCGGCGGCCCGGTGCGCGAAAACCTGCATCTCGAGGCCGACTCCACCGGCGCGTTCAAGCTGTACGGTTTCCCCCTGCGCAATCTGGCCTTTGCCGCCGATCTCGTCGACCACGACCTGGTGCTCGATCGGGTGCGGGCGGAGTTCGCCGGCGGCGCGGTGGAGGGCAAGGCGCGCGTGGCGGGACGGGACGCCGGGCGCCAGCTGGGTTTCGACGCCACACTGCATCAAGCCAACCTGGCCGCAGTAGTCACTACCCTGGAGCAATTTGGGGCGCAACGCAAAGGTCTGCCGGCGCCCGCACCCAGCGCCTGGCTGCAGCGCAAAACAGATATTCAGCTCGATGTTGCCCTGTCGGCCGATGGGCGCCTCGACGATTTCTTCAGCTTCCATGGCTCAGGCAATGCCCAGCTCGCCGGCAGCGAACTCGGCCAGGTGCCCATGCTGGGATTGCTCTCGGAATTGCTACGTTTCACCTCGCTGCGATTCACCACGGCCCGGGCCAATTTCAAACTGGAGGGCTCGCGCCTCAATTTCCCCGAGGTGAAGGTCACGGGTCGCAACTCCGCCATCGAAGCGCACGGCACCTATGCACTCGATACAAAGACCCTCGACTTCAACGCGAAGGTGTTTCCATTCGAGGAGAGCCAGGGGCCGCTCCGCGGCGCCATCGGCTTCTTCCTCACGCCTTTTTCCACGTTTCTCGAATTGAAACTCACCGGTAAAATCGACCGCCCTGCGTGGAACTTCCTGTACAGTCCCGGCAATCTCCTGCGTTCGATGGCCCAACCCTCCGAGACGACCGAAAAAACGCCCTCGCCTCCGGCAACCCCACCCCCCGCAGCGTCCCCTCCATCACCCCCCTGATGCGTCGCGTTCATTTCATCCTGCCATCCGCCCTATCGTAGTTCTACCCAGCCTTGTTACGCCAAAAACCATGTTGCCCCGGGAGCAGGCGCCGATACTCCCAAGAGGTATTCCCTCAATGACCACCCTGCCCACTTTACCTCGCCGGACCTGGCTCGAGCAGTTGTCGCTCGGACTGGCCTTGGTCTTGGTTCTGGTGGGTGCTCTCACATTGACGGGATGGTGGCTGCACCTCGATACTCTGGTGCGACCCTTGACGGGCTTTGCCGCCATCAAGGCCAACGCGGCTTTTTGCTGGCTGTTCCTGGGGCTGGCCTTGCTCACCGTGGAGCTGGGCCTGCCCCAATTTGCGTGGATCGCGATGCTCCCGGCGTCGATCGGACTTCTGACCCTCATCGAGCACGTAGCCGGCATCGATCTGCGGATCGACGAATTGCTCGCCACCGATCACCTGATGCTCGAGACGTCGCACCCCGGACGCATGGCGGCGGTCTCGGCGGGCTGCATCTTCCTTGGCGGCGTAGTGCTGGCGTGGCGGACCTTCGCACCCGAGGCCCGCGCCCGGATTTTTGCCGGTGCTTTCGCCGGCTCGATCCTCAGCTCGGTCGGGCTCTCGACGCTGCTCGGCTACGCGAGCAGCCTGCCGGTTGTGTATCGTTGGGGCTCGGGCACGGCCACTGGGCCGGTCTGCGGCATCGCGTTGCTGGTACTGGGGTGCGCGCTGTTGCTCAGGGCCTGGCGCGAAGGGAACAAGGCCGAAAACGGTCCGCCGAATTGGTCGCCCATGCCGGCCGTCATCATCTGCCTCTCCCTTTCCGTCGTCCTTTGGCTCGGATTGCGCGCCCGCGAACTCGATTACCTCAGCGCCAACACCCAAACCACGATCAACAGTCTTGCGATCACGATCGACCGCGAACTGAAACAGCTCACCAGCGACATCAACGACCGCCTGGCCGCCCCGTGGAGCCGCGTCGCGGAGGATACGGCCCCCCTGTGGGATGTGTATGCCGCGTTGTTCTACTCTGGGGCCAAGGACAGCGGCGCCACCGCCGTTGCCTGGGTCGAGCCCCGGCCCGATCTTTCTCTGCGCACGCGCTGGATCTATCCGCTCAAGGGCAACGAAGGCGCCATCTCTTTCGATCATCTGCTCGACAAGGGACGCGCCGAGGCCATCGCCGCCGCGCAGTTGAGCGATCATTCCGTTGTCTCCGGCACGATCGTTCTGCCCAGCGGCCAGGGATTCGTCATCTATACCGCCGTACGCCGCCTGGGCGCGATCGCGGGCTATGTGGCGGCCGAGTTCTCCCACGCCGGTTTCTTCGGCGCCATCGACCGGCAGCTCAACCTTTCCAAAAACTACCATACCGCCATCGCGATGGACGGCGAACCGGTGTACGCCGCGCTCCCCTCCGACGTCAATCGCGACGACGAGCAGGCCTACTCCGTCGTCATCCAACGCCATCGTTTCCGGTTGAGCCTCGCCCCCACCGATGAGTATTTGCGGACCAACCGCCGCTTTCTGCCGGAGCTGGCACTCATCGCCGGCCTCGGCATCACCGGTTTGCTGGGCCTGAGTGCCTTCCTGGCCCGCCGGGCCCGCTCCGGCCAGCTCGCCGCCGAGCAGTCGAACCGTCGCCTGCTCGCCGAAAACGAAAAGCGCAGCCGCGTCGAGGCCCGCCTGCAGACGTCCGACGAACGCCTGCGCCTCACTCTCGACAGTACGGGCATCGGCATTTTCGAGTGGAACGTCGCCTTGGGCTACGTCTATTACAGCCCGGGCCTGTGGACGATGCTCGGTTATGAACATGGCCGTATGCCCGCCACGGTGGAAGCGTTGCAGTCCCTCATCCATCCCGAGGATCTGCCCCTTTATCGCCGCCGCATCGAGGCCCAGTTGAGCGGCGGCACTTCCTTCATCGAGCCCGAGTTTCGCGTGCGTGCCCGCACCGGTGAGTGGCGCTGGGTCTATATGCGCGCCAAATCGGTGGCCACCGCCGCCGGGGGCCTGCCCACGCGCATCCTCGGCACGATGCAGGACATCACGGCCCGCCGTGAGGCGGAGGAGGCGTTGCGCGCCAGCCAGGCCTCCACCCGCAAGCTCTCGCTGGTGGCGTCGCGCACCGACAATCTCGTGATCATCTTCACCGCCGACGGGCGGGTCGAGTGGGCCAACGAGAGTTTCACCCGTACGATGGAATATCCGCTGCCGGAAATCGTCGGGAAAATTTCCACCGAGCTTCTCGCCGGTCCCGAGACCGATCCCCGGGCGATCGCCCGCCTGCGCACCGCCCTCGCCCACGGCCAGGGCCTCAGCACCGACATCGTGCAATACGCGAAGTCCGGCCGCAAATACCACCTCGCCTTCGAAGTCCAGCCGGTGCGCAACCAGGCGGGCGAGATCGAGAACTTCATCGCCGTCGCTTCCGACATCACCGCCCGGGTCGAGACCGAGCAGGCGCTCCGCCGGGCCAAGATCGAGGCCGACACCGCCTCGCGCGCCAAGAGCGAGTTCCTCGCCTCCATGTCGCATGAGATCCGCACGCCCATGAACGGCGTCATCGGCATGACCAGTCTGCTGCTCGAAACCAATCTGTCGGTGGAACAACGCGAGTATGTGAACACCATCCGCAGCTCGGGCGAGGCACTGCTCACGATCATCAACGACATCCTCGACTTCTCCAAGATCGAGTCGGGCAAGCTGGAGCTCGAGCGGCTGCCGTTCGAATTGAGCGTGTGCCTTGAGGAAACGCTCGACTTGTTCGCCCCCCAGGCTGCGGCCAAGCAACTCGAACTCGTGTACGACATCGACCGCAGCGTGCCGCCGCTGGTGCTCGGCGACGTCACCCGCCTGCGTCAGGTGCTCGTCAATCTCGTCAACAATGCCGTCAAGTTCACCCCCGCCGGCAGCATTGCGGTGGAGGTGCGCAAGGCGCCCGGCGATCCGGCGGAACACGGCGTGCCTCCCGGCCATCTGCTGCTCGAATTTACGGTGCGCGACACCGGCATCGGAATTCCGGCCGACAGTGTCGACCGCCTCTTCAAGGCCTTCAGCCAGGTCGACTCCTCGACCACGCGCAAATACGGCGGCACCGGCCTCGGCCTCGCCATCTGCCAGCGTCTCTGCGCGTTGATGGGCGGCGATATCCAGGTGGAAAGCAAGGAGGGTCAGGGCTCTTCGTTCATCTTCACGATGCAGACCGAGCCGGCGGCGATTCCCCTCGAGAGTTCCCTGCCTCCGCTGCCCGGCCTCCTCCAAAACGGCACCGTGCTCGTGGTGGAAAACCATCCCGTCGCCCAACGCCGTCTCCAGGAACTGTTCGCCGCCTGGGGCGCCTCGAGTCTGGTCGCATCGGATGCTGCGCATGCCTGCGAACTCGCCGCCGGACTCGCCACCTCACCCGCCCTGCTCGTCGCCAGCTTCGATCCCGCCGCCCCCAACGCGACCCTCGACCCGCTGGCCGCGATCAAGGCGCCACGGCTTTTGCTGCTGCCCTTCGGCCAGAATCCGCCCGCCCCGCCACGCGACGGCCAGCTCTACAATTTCGTCTCGAAGCCGCTCAAAAACAGTTCCTTTTACCACGCCGTCAGCACACTGCTGGCCTCGGTGGCCAAGGCCGGCGCGACGCCGCCGCCCGAGCCCGTGCACCGGCTCAGCGACGAGATTCCACTCGACGTGCTCCTCGTCGAGGACAACCCCGTCAACCAGAAGGTGGCGCTGCGTTTCCTCGACCGGCTCGGCTACCGGGCCGACGCCGCCGGCAATGGTCTCGAGGCGGTCAATACGCTCGAATCGCGACACTATCATCTTGTGCTGATGGATCTGCAGATGCCCGAGATGGACGGCCTCGAAGCCAGCCGGCAGATCCGCCGCCGGCTGCCGCCCGAGCGCCAGCCCAAGATCATCGCTCTCACGGCCAACGCGCTTCATGGCGATCGCGAAGTATGCCTCGCCGCCGGAATGGACGACTATATCAGCAAGCCCGTGAAAATGCACGAGATCGAGGAAGCCATCCGCCGTCAGTTTGGTCCGCCATCTCCCGACCCGGAGAAAATGATCGGCTGACCGGGCCACCGCGCTCTACTCGCCTCGCTCCCGCATCATTGTCACATTTCACGTGACAACCCTTCCGAAACACTGCCGGGGAAACCTGTAATAGTTTACGCTATATACTATACCACAATACGATGCGTCTACTTGTCACGTAATACGTGACAAACTAATAGATAGGGCTTTTTCTACGCGTGTTACGTGATTTTAGTTGGGAGCTGGAGCGGGGCCGTTGTAGCAGACGTCACACCTGCTTACGGAGCGTGGTCAGTTCGTCCGCCCACGCTGGATCGTGGGCCAGATTCCGCATTTCACTGGGATCGTTGGCTATATCGAAGAATAACCATGGCGAACCGTCTATATTGAGTATCAATTTACGCTTGGCCGTGCGCACACCGCGCCACACACGGTCGCATTGATGGGGCAATTGCACCACGCTCGGCATGGAAATCCTTTGGATTTCCGTTTTGAATTTGGCGTCTTGGGTTTTGGGTTGTCGGCCTTCCGCCCACGCCCGCGTCCAACGCGGCAGATCGAGCAGACTCACGCAGGCATCCGTCGTCAGGCTTTCCGGTTTCCGCTTTCCGGTTTCCGTTTTTTGCTGCTTTTCGCTCTCTGCACTTCTGACGAGCAGCGGCACGCGCACACTTTCCTCGTACGGCCAGCCTTTGCGAAACAGTCCATGCGCCCCGTGCATGTCGCCGTGCACGGAGGTAAACACGATGATCGCCGGAGGGAGCGCGCTGTCCCCGCCACGGCGGGCAAGCCCCGCGCGCCTGGCCTCCGCCTGAGGCCGGTCCACCGCGTCGATCAACCGCCCGATGGCGCGGTCGGTCGCCTCGATGTGCGAGTAATAGCCGGCCAGTTCACGACGCGCAATCGCCTCCTCCTCTCCGCCCAGTGGCACATTCGCCGGCAGTATGATCTCACTTGGAGCGCGCGGGGGTACGCCCGCCGCCGGCGCATCATACGGCGGATGCGGCGGTTCCAGACTCACGACGCAAAACCAGGGTCTCGCTTTATTTCGGATTTCGGATTTTGGATTTCGGATTTGCTGGCACAGCCAGTTGGCTGCGCGGGCGCAAAGCACCTCGCTCTGGTATCCGGTAAAACGTGTCGGCTGGGCCAGCCGTGTGCCGTGCAGCCACGGATCGTTGAGGAGAAATCCGCTTTCGAAGCCTTCCCAAAATTCGAACCCACCGCGCCGCTCCACCGGCACGAACGTCTGCGCGTGCGCCTCCCCTACGAGCGGTGCCGCCGGGTCGCGCGGCGCCAGATGCCATTTGCCAAAAAACGCCGTGGCATAACCGCAGTCGTTCAGCTCGTGCGCTATGGTGCGCTTGTCAGCCGGCAGCGGATCGAAATATTCGCGCACGCCATTCTCCGGTGACGGCACGCCGGTCAGCATCGCCGCCCGCGCGAAGGGTCCGAACGGATGCGGCGTCACCGCTTGCACATAGTTTACGCTCCGGGCCGCCAACGCGTCGAGGCATGGTGTGCGCGCGTTGGGACCGCCGGCATAGCCCGTCGCCTGCGCCCGCCATTGCGTCGTCACAATCCAGAGGATGTTGGGCCGGTTCGCCATTCGTCCGGCAAGCTTGGCGATCATCCTGTGAAGCACACGCCCGTTTTTACGGAGCCCCGGCCGTGCCCGGTTGCGATCCGCCGCATCCTGATCATGGTCTCCGCCGCCATGATCGATTTTCTTTCCGATTCTCCCGTCGTCGAGTTCCCGTCATCCGCCGTCCCGCCGCGAGTGCCGCCCGACGAATCGCTGCTCGACGCCTATTCCGACGCCGTGAGCCGGGCGGTCGAACTCGCCGGCCCGGCCGTTCTTCACCTGGAAGTGCAGTCCCGATCGACTGATCGTGGCGCCGACGGCGATGGCGTTGGCAGCGGCTCCGGGTTTTTCCTCTCTCCCGATGGCTACGCCCTGACCAACAGTCATGTCGTGCGCGGCGCCACCACGATCCGCGTCGCGCTGGCCGACGGCCGTCGTCTCGAGGCTGACCTGGTCGGCGACGATCCGGACACCGACCTCGCGGTCATCCGCGTCACCGCCAGCGATCTGGCGCATCTCGCCCTGGGCGACTCCGACCGTGTGCGGCCGGGCCACATCGCCATCGCGCTCGGCAGTCCGATGGGGTTCCAGCAGACGGTGACGGCCGGCATCGTCAGCGGTCTCGGCCGCGCGCTGCACGCCAGCTCCGGCCGCCTCATCGACAACATCATTCAAACCGATGCGGCGCTCAATCCGGGCAACTCCGGCGGCCCGCTGATCAACACCCGGGGCGAGGTCATCGGCGTCAACACCGCCATCATCCGCCCGGCGCAGGGCATCTGTTTCGCGATTGCGAGCAATCTCGCCCGCTGGGTCGCCGGTTGGCTGATCAAGGAGGGCCGCATCCGCCGCAGTTATCTTGGTGTCGGCGGACAAACCGTGCCGTTGCTCCGCGCCTTGGTGCGGGCCTACCGCCTGCCCGCCGCCTCCGGCGTGCTCGTCGCACACGTCGCGCCGGGCAGCCCCGCCGCCACCGCCGGCCTGCGTGAGGGCGACATCATCCTGGCGCTCGACACCACGTCCGTGCCCGACGTCAATGCCCTGCACAAGCTTCTCACTGCCGAACGCATCGACCGGCCGGCCACGCTCGCCGTGCTGCGCCATACGGAACGGCTGGCCCTGACCGTGACCCCGCGCGAAATGCCCGGCGCCTGAGGACCGCCAGCGCCCGTCGGCAGGACCGCAGTGTCGCCCTCAAACCGGTCCTGCCCTGCTCATCACCTTTGACTTGGAGGCGGGGACCGCGAAACTCCCCGGGTCATGCCTGAACCCCATCTTGTCCAACCGAGCGACCTGATCGAAATCCACCTGCCGGATGGCCGCACGCTGCAGGGCCCGCGCGGAGCCAGCGCGGCAAGTTTGCTCCAGCCCATCGCCGCCGATCTGCCGGCGCCTCTCGTTGGAGCCGTGGTCAACGGCGAACTGCATGAGCTGACCTATCTCATCGGCATCGAATCGCACGTCCAACCGGTGACGATGGCGGACGCGGACGGCGCACGCATCTACCGTCGGTCCCTGACGTTTCTCCTCGAGGCGGCCTTCTCCAATCTGTTTCCCAAGGCCTCCTTGTTCATCGACCATTCCCTCTCTTCCGGCGGTTATTACTGCCAGGTGCGCGAGCGGGCGCCATTCGCGCCCGAAGAACTGAAGAACCTGGAGTCGGAAATGCGACGCCTGGTCGCACAGGATTTGCCCTTTAGCGGACGCGACGCCCCGGTCGAGGAGGCGGTCACCTATTTCGAGAGCCACAACTACCTGGACAAGGCCCGGCTGATGCGGCACCGCCGCAAGCCCACCGTCTCGCTCTACCGCCTGGGCAACTATGTCGATTATCACCATGGCTACATGGTGCCCTCCTCCGGGTACCTGAAATGGTTCGAACTCGTGACGACCAACGGCGGCTTTTCCCTTCGGTTCCCGCGCCGGCACGCCCCGACTGCGCTCGCGCCGATGGTCGAGTACCCGAAGCTGCTTGCCGCCTTTCGCCAGTATGGCGACTGGCTGGAGCGCCTCGGAATCGAAAGCGTGGGTGCGCTGGACGATGCCATCCAGGCCGGCCGCAGCCGCGAGATCCTCCTGGTCTCGGAAGCATTGCACGAACAGCACATCGCCGCGATCGCGCGCCAGATCGCCGAGCGCCGGGACCAGGCGCGGCTGGTCCTGATCTCCGGCCCTTCCTCCTCGGGCAAAACCACCTTCTCCCGCCGCCTCGCGGTGCAGTTGCTGGCGCTGGGACTCTCGCCTTTCGCCCTCGAGCTGGACAACTATTTTATCGAGCGCGAAAAGACGCCCCGAGATGCCAATGGCCAGTTGGACTACGAGACCATCGACGCGCTTGATCTGGTGCAACTGGGCGATCACTTGCAGCTCCTGCTCAACAGCGAGGAAGAGCAGTTGCCGCGCTACAGTTTCCAAGATGGCAAGCAAATGGCGGGTGATGTGGTGCGCCTGCGTCCGGACCAGTTGATCATCCTGGAAGGCATCCACGGATTGAACCCCCGCCTCATCCCCGCGACTCTGACGGCGCAATCGTTCAAGATCTACGCCTCGGCCCTAACCCAGCTCAACCTCGACCGCCATAACCGCGTCTCCACGACCGATACCAGGCTTATCCGTCGCATCGTGCGGGATGCGCGCGATCGCGGCTACAGTGCCGCCCAGACCATCAACCGGTGGGAATCGGTGCGGCGCGGCGAGAAACGTCATATTTTCCCCTACCAGGAAAATGCCGACGTGATGTTCAATTCCGCGCTGGCCTATGAACTCTCCGTACTGCGTCCACTGGCGGAGCCGCTCCTGCGTCAAGTCGCGCACAGCACCCCGGAATTTGTGGAGACCCGGCGCTTGCTGGCATTTTTGGAGTGGTTTCTGCCCATCGATACCGAATGGGTCCCCGATAATTCCATACTGCGGGAATTCATCGGCGGCTCGATCCTGAAGGACTTCAAAGTCTGGGGCTCCTGAACGACGGGGGTGGCTTCTGAACAAGATAGGTAAGGGCGCAGCAAGGCTGCGCCCCTGCTAGATTGTGCCCCTGCAAAACCCCAGATCCTAGCCAATCGACCTCATGGCACGACGCCTTACAGATGTATGAATTTATATTACAAATGATTGAATCAATTCCTGTGGATTCTTTGGAATTATTCTAATTCTCACTTGAAACCCAGTCCCAATCCTATTTACTCCTCTATTCTTCGATGGTTTCAGACTCTCAAACTTCTTCGCTTACTCAGAAGCTCACCGATAGTGGTTTGCGCGCAACGTCTCAGCGCGAGATTGTCTATCAGGTGCTTCTGAATCAACGCGATCATCCTTCAGTCGACGAGGTTTTTTCGCGCGTGAAAGTCCTCATGCCGACCATCTCTTTGGCCACGGTTTATAACTGCCTCGACGCCTTGGTCGGCTGCGGGCTGGTCAAGCAGGTTAATTTCGAACGCGGCGCCTCTCGGTACTGCCCCAACCTCCAAGATCATGCTCATTTTCACGACGATGCCACTGGCCGTATCGTCGATATCGACCTGCCCGCCGACGTTCTGGAGCAGCTTCGCCGTCTCCTCCCCCCCGGCTACCAAGCTGGCACGATCGAGCTCAACTTCCGCGGCCACGCCGCCCCCTGACGACCCGAATTTTCCCCCTCATTCCCTCACTCCCTTTTCCGCTTCCTTCCCACTTTCACCCTCACTTTCCCTTTCACTCCTCACATGTCCGCCATCGAAATCAAAGACCTCCACATCGCCCTCACTGAGAGCCCTGACAAAGCTATCGTCAAAGGCCTCTCCCTCACCATCCGGCAGGGTGAAGTCCACGCCATCATGGGGCCCAACGGCACCGGCAAGTCGACCCTCGCCAAAGCGATCGCCGGCCACCCCGATTACACCGTGACCTCCGGCGACGTGCTGATCGATGGCCAATCGATCCTCGCCATGGAGGCCGACGAACGCGCCCGCGCCGGCATCTTCCTCGCCTTCCAATACCCGAGCGAAATCCCCGGTGTGACCATTGCCAACTTCCTCCGCGCCGCGCTGCAGGCCCGGCTCGCCGACGGTGAGGAACTCGACGCCTCTACCTACTACAAGCGCCTCTACGAGAAGATGGACTCCTTGAAGATCGACCGGAAATTCACCTCTCGGGCGGTCAACGACGGTTTCTCGGGCGGCGAGAAGAAACGCTGCGAAATCCTCCAGCTGGCGATGCTCCAGCCCAAATTCGCGTTCATGGACGAAACCGACTCCGGCCTCGACATCGACGCACTCCGCATCGTGGCCGAGGGCGTCGAACGCCTGCGCGGCCCCAACCTCGGCGTGCTGCTCATCACCCACTATCAGCGTCTCCTCAATTACATCGTGCCCGACTACGTCCACGTAATGTGGGACGGCGCCATCGTGAAGAGCGGCGACAAAAATCTCGCCCTCGAACTCGAGGCCAAGGGCTATGCCTGGGTGAAAAAAGAACTCGTCCCCGCCTGACCCTGGCCCGCCCGGCTATCGAAATCGCCAATCTAAAACCGAAAATTCCATGAAGCCTCCCTCTGAACTTGAGGCCCCGCCCGCCACCCCGGCCGCCCCCGTCGCCGACGCCGAGAATCCTTTTGCCGGCATCGACCAGTCCGCCGGCGATTTCAGCTATGATGTGAAGTACGACTTCGACGCGGGCGCCGGCCTGTCTGCCAAGACCATCGACTACATCTCGGCGGTGAAGAAGGAGGCGCCGTGGATTCGTGAGTTCCGCCAGAACGCGCTCAAGGTCTTCGAATCGAAGCCGCTCCCCACGCACTGGGCCACGCGCGATCTTGAAACCATCGATTTTTCGAAGATCCGCTATTATCTGGCGCAGGGCCAGAAACCCAAGCGCACCTGGGACGAGGTGCCCGACGACATCAAGCGCACGTTCGAGCGCCTCGGTGTCCCCGAGCAGGAGCGCAAATTCCTCGCCGGCGTCGAGGCCCAGTTCGACAGCGAGGCCGCCTACTCCAACATCAAGGAGCTCGTGGCCAAGCAGGGTGTGATCTTCATGAACTCGACCGCGGCCCTGCGCGAACACCCGGACGTCTTCCGCAAATGGTTCGGCAAGGTCATCCCGACGGGGGACAACAAGTTCTCCGCGCTCAACAGCGCCGTGTTCTCTGGAGGCTCGTTCATCTACGTGCCGCCCGGCGTGAAGGTCGCCCATCCGCTCCAGGCCTACTTCCGCATCAACGCCGAAAACTTCGGCCAGTTCGAGCGCACCCTCATCATCTGCGACGAGGGCAGCGAACTTACCTACATGGAAGGCTGCACCGCGCCGAAATTTTCCACCACCACGCTGCACAGCGCTGTGGTCGAGCTCGTCGCGCTCAAGGGCGCCAAGATCCAGTACATCACCGTCCAGAATTGGGCGGCCAACGTCTTCAACCTCGTCACCAAGCGCGGCCTCGCCCACGAGGAGGCCGAAATCAAGTGGATCGACTGCAACATCGGCTCGCGCCTCACGATGAAATATCCCGGCGTCGTGCTCAAAGGTCGCAAGGCCCGCGGCGAGGTCCTGTCCATCGCGCTCGCCAACGACGGCCAGCACCAGGACACCGGCGCCAAGATGATCCATGCCGCCGACGAGACGTCGTCCAACATCATCGCCAAGTCCATTTCGGTCGGCCAGGGCCGCAGCACCTACCGCGGCGTCGTGCACATCCCGAAGCACCTGCAGGGCTGCAAAAACAACACCGAGTGCGACGCCCTCCTCATCAACACCAACTCGCGGACCGACACCTACCCGGCCATCAGCGTCCGCGGCCAGCGGCACGCGGCGCAGCACGAGGCCAGCGTCTCGAAGGTCAGCGACGAGATGATCTTCTACATGAAATCGCGCGGCCTCACCGAGGCGCAGGCCATGAGCCTCGCCGTAAACGGTTTCGTCAACGACCTCGTGCGCCAGTTCCCGATGGAATACTCCGTCGAGCTCAAGCGCCTCATCGATCTCGAAATGGAGGGCAGCGTCGGCTGATCCCATTGCGAATCGGCGATACCGGATTGCGGATAGCGAATCCGCCACCGCCGCCGATCCTACCCGCAATCCCCAATCCGAAATCCGCAATTCTTCATGTCCGCCCTTCCCGACACCCTCCCTGCCTTGCCCAACGGCAGCTTCACGACCGATCTTTTCGCGGCGCATCTCGCCACGCAGTCCGATCTGCCCGCCTGGTGGCTCGAGGCCAAGAAGGCCGCGTGGAACCAGTTCCTTGCGCTCCCGCTGCCCAAGCGCACCGACGAGCTCTGGCGCTTCAGCAACCTCGCTGGCGTGAAGCTCGACGGCTTCACCCTGCCCGCCGCGGTCCGCCCGGGCGATTATCAGGGCGCCAGCCTCGGGTTCACGCCTACGGCCCAGCTCGTCTTCGCCAACAACGCCCTTGTGCATCGCATACCGCTCGCACCCGCCCTGGCCGCCCGCGGCGTGATCGTCGAGCCGTTGCATTACGCGCTGCAGCATCACGGCGAACTGGTCCGCCGCCATCTCAACGCGCAGCACACCAACCTGGGCGCCGAGAAATTCCGGGCCTTGCACACGGCCCTCGTGCGTGACGGTGTCTTCGTTTACCTGCCGCCGGGCGTCGAGCTCGCCGACCCCATCGCGATCTTCCACCACGCCGCCGGCGACGGCGCGTCCGTCTTTCCGCATACGCTCGTCGTGGCCGAGGACAACGCCCGCGCCACCGTTGTCGAGGTTTTCGGTTCGCTTGAGGCCGACGCCCCGCAGTTCGCCTCCGGCGTCAACGATCTCTACGCCGGCCCCGGCGCGCAGCTCACCTACATCGCCGCGCAGGCGTGGTCGTCCGCCACCCTCTCCTTCCAGCACAACGCCCTCACCGCCCAGCGCGACGCGCGCCTCCTCACGCTCAACCTTCACCTCGGCGGCCGCCAGGCGCGCCACGAGTCGCACAGCCGGCTGCAAGGCCCCGGCGCCCACAGCGAGATGCTGGCCCTGACCGTCGCGCAGGGTACGCAGGAGTTCGACCAGCGCACCTTCCAATCGCACCAGGTGCCGCACACCAGCTCCAATCTTCTCTACAAAAACGTGCTGCTCGACCAGGCGCGCACGATTTTCTCGGGCCTGATCGTCGTCGAACCCGACGCCCAGAAGACCGACGCCTATCAAAGCAATCGCAATCTCATGCTGAGCGACGAGGCCGAGGCCAATTCCCTGCCCGGACTCGAGATTCAGGCCAACGATGTCCGTTGCACCCACGGCGCCGCCACCAGTCGCATCGATCCGGAACAGGAATTCTATCTCCTCTCTCGCGGCATCCGCAAAGAACAGGCCGACGAGCTGCTCGTCTTCGGCTTCTTCGAGGAAGTGCTCGGCCGGATCGAACACGAAGGCTTGCACGACGCCCTCCGCGCGCTGATCAAATCGAAGCTGAAAAAGTGATTCGGACACCCACAAAGTACCGCGGCCGCATGAAACTGTTTTCCCTTTCGTGTCTTTCGTGTGTTTCGTGGTGAACCCTCTGTGCTCATGCAACGCGAACGCACCCTCTCCCGCGACGTCTCCGCGACCCAGATTCCGGCCGGCACCAGGCAAACGCTGACCGCCGGCACGATTGTCTTCATCCACCAGACGCTCGGCGGCAGTTACACGGTGCAGACCGATTTCGGCCTCTTTCGGATCGACAATCAGGATGCCGACGCAATCGGCGAGCAGGTGCTCGATGCTGCGATCAAGTCCTCGACCCTGACCGACGGAGCACCCGACCCGGAGACCATCTGGGATCAGCTCCGCAAGGTTTTCGACCCCGAGATTCCGGTCAACATCGTCGACCTCGGCCTCGTTTACTCGATGGACGTGGAGAAGCTGCCCGATAACGGCGGTTTCAAAGTCGACGTGGCGATGACCCTGACCGCGCCCGGCTGCGGCATGGGTCCGGCGATCGCCGAGGATGCCAAAAGCAAGATCATGCTCGTGCCCGGCGTCGCCACGGCCGATGTGCGTGTCGTCTGGGATCCGCCATGGACGCAGTCGATGATCAGCGATGAGGGCAAGATGAAGCTCGGCCTGATCTGACGCCCGGAAACGCTGTTTGACACCGAGGGCGCAGAGGCAAGCAGGAGGGGCACAGAGCTCTGCATCGAAGCAAACGCGACTTCGGTGTTCATTCGGCAGTTGAAACCCGACCTTTCGAGACCCGGTTTCCAAGCCTTTCTCTGTGAACTCCGGTTTGTGCTCCGTGGCCTCTGTGACGAGATCGATCTGCGAAATTTAAGATGCTGTCTGTGGCCGCGAGCGTGCACGAGTGGACCGACTACTTCGCCGAGCCGCACTTCGCCCGCGACCGCGGGGCCAGTTTGCGCAGCAAGTCGGGAAAGGCTTCGCGCAGGGGCGAGGTGGCCAGGTATTCCGCCGCCTCCGGCTTGTTGCCGCGCGAGCAAAGCCCCGCGTAGACATGCAGCTCGAACTGTACGCGGAGCTGGTCGTGTTCCCGCTTGAGCCCGAGGGCGTCGAGCAGAAATAACAGTGCCTCGACGGTCGAAAACTTGCCCTCGCCGTGTTGCGCGCGCAGCCAATAGCGGCTCGTCCCGGCCATGGGCAGATTGACCTTTCGCCCCCACCCCTCGATCTGTCGCATCATCTCCGAGGCCTGCGGCCAGTTGCCATCGAGGAGCAGGACCTGCAGGTCCGACGGTCGTTCGACGGCCGGCATGGGCTCGCCCGACGGGTGGAGAATCCAGAGGGTCTTGCCCGGTTGCACGATCGCCGACCGGTCGAGCGGCCTTTCACGCCGGTAAATATGCTGCCCCACGGTCGGTATCACGCGATGGATCAGATGTCCGGTGCTGCTGGGCCGGTAGGTTTCCATGTGATGCATGAGGACATCCACCTTGACCGGACAATCGATCTCCCGGAATCCGTCGCAGATGCACCAGCGGAGCTGTTGCTGGCACCGTGCGCAACGCGGAGTCTGGTTGTGGACGACGCTTCTTCCCATGCCGTTGTGGGTGCGGCAATCCCCCGCGCACGTCAATCCGGAGTATGTCCGCCCCCTGCAAGCTCAACTGCGACCGAATTCCAAAAAACGGAAACCACGGATTTCACGGATCGGCACGGATTATCGATCTGCCAATCCGTGGATATCCGTGCGATCCGTGGTCATTCTGTTGCGATCGGGGGAGATCCTCCCAAGAACGAACCATTAACGGTCGTGTCGCGTCACTTTCGCCGGTTGGCGTCGGGCAAGGTGCCGGCTGATCAGCCGCTCATTCAGCACGAACAACGCCTCAAGGACGAAAAATACCACGGCGACGATCCCTCGCACAAATTCCTGCGCAACCTTGACTGCCATCGTGGACAGCAACGTCCCGACCCGGCCTGCTACCAGTCGCAGGCCGCCCGCAAGCAGCGAGGTTTTGACGGTGGGAATCGAGGTTTCCATGGCGAGTGAGAATGCAACCGACATGCCAACCACGCCTAGGTTCCTTTCCAATTACCTCTCAGTAAGTAAATCAAAAGGGCACATGTCTCTGCTCGCCATTGGCCGGGGAAGTTTCCCCGATTCTGGTCACCGCGCCGTGGACTATTCCCCAATTTCAAAAATCTTCACCGCTAATCCGGATGTTTACTGCAGCAAAGCCGCCACCAAATCATTTTACAGGAGGTAACAGAGCGAACAGAGAAATTGTACGAAGAAGCAGCCACTCCGCTCCGTTGTCTCCGTTTCCTCCTGTAAGGATTCCCGGTTTGGAATCGTCGCAAACTAGAACGCTCAGAACCGATGTTGGCATACTTCACTGTGTCACGGAGGGCTCGTCCCGTGAGTTCCCAAGCTTTACCTTAAATGCGAGCGCATACAAAAGTATGACCGCCAAGATGACTGACTACCAGATCTGCGCCTGAGAATCTGCCTCCATGCCGACCAAGACCCGCAGCGTCCTCGTCACCGGTGCATCCACCGGCATAGGTTACGATATCGCGCGCCAACTGGCGTCGCGGGGCTGGCGCGTGTTTGCCGGTGTGCGCCGGGAGACAGACGGGAGACGGGTGCAGGCACTTGCTCCTGGGCTCATTCAACCCATCCAGCTCGATGTTACGGATGCAGCCTCCATCTCCGCCGCGCGCGACTCGATCGAAGCTGCCGTGGGCGATGCCGGGATCGACGGCCTGGTCAACAACGCCGGCATCGTCGTGGCGGGTCCCGTGGAAACCGTGCCGCTCGACGATTGGCGGCGGCAGTTCGAAACCAATGTCTTTGGATTGATCGGCGTCACCCAGGCGTTTCTCCCACTCCTGCGTCGCAGTCGGGGCCGTGTGGTGATGATCGGCTCGATCTCCGGAAAGATTTCATACCCCTTGCTCGGACCTTATGCCGCATCGAAATACGCCCTCGAAGCCGTCACGGATGCGCTTCGCCTGGAACTGATGCCCGACGGCATCTTCGTGACACTGATCGAGCCAGGTCCCATCAAGACGCCAATCTGGGAGAAGTCCCGCGCGACATCGCAGCGCCTGGCGCAAGGCATGGCGCCGGACCTGACCGCACGCTACGGACCGCTGCGCGACAAGCTGCGCGTCGCCACCGAAAAATCAGCCGCTGCCGGACTCGAACCAGTGGCAGTTTCCATTGCAGTCGAGCGCGCTCTTACTGTCCGCCACCCACGCATCCGGCAGGTTATCGGTCGCAACGCCCGCCTTGGCCTGCTGCTCAAGCACCTGCCCGACCGCTGGTGCGACCGGCTGATCGCCGCCTCATTGGGCA
>DATJPQ010000017.1:0-2185 GCA_035506315.1 Opitutaceae bacterium | reverse complement strand
AGCGCCATCGCTGCTGACCCTGGGTCTTCTGTCCGCCGTGGGTTGTCCGCTGTTGTTCTGGTCAATTCTGGCCCTGCGCAGAGCGTGGGTGACCGATCCAGCGAGACCCCGGCGCGAGGCGCGCCACCGCCTGCGGGCGACCATCGAGGCGCTCTCCGCGCAAGCTGCCGCCACCCCCGTCACCCCTCGCGTCCGCGAGCTGCTGCTCGCGTGGCAGCACGACGCCGCCGTGCTCTGGGAAATCGCCCACGCCGCACCGTCGGCCCTCGCGTTGCTCGGGCAAACTCGAAACTCGAAACTCGAAACCCGAAACCCTGCCCAAGCCGAGGCTTGGGTGACGCTCTGGCGGGAGGCCGATCGCGCTCTCTATAGCGCCAAAGGCGCACTGCCATCCGATTGGGGCGCGCGGGCCGAGCTGGCGCTCGAAGCCAAACCGGTTAAGTCGTTTTCGCCCGCCACCCTGTTGCTGCCGCGCAACCTGCTGCCGTTTTTCTGCGCCGCCCTGCTGCTCGGGCTGGCGCTGCCGCGGCTGGGTGCCGATCCACTAGCCGACTATCGCCAGGGCGATTTCGCCGCGGCAGAGAAAGCCTGGCAGGCGGTGGTTGCCAAGAACCCGACCGACTGGCGGGCCCGGCACAATCTCGGGCTCGCGCTCTTCCAACAGGATCGGCCGGCCGAGGCGGCCGCGCAATGGACGGCGGCCTTCGTGCAACACCCCGACCATCCCTCCACGCTGCATCAATTCGCCCTCGGCTGCGACAAGGCCGGCTACACGCCCGCCGTGCTCGCGGTGTTCGCGCAATCCGGCCCGGTGCCGGATCTGGCGCGACTCGCCTCGCCGGCCGAATGGCAGCTCGCGCTGGTGGCCGCGTGCCTGCTCGTCGCTGTCGCGATCGGCCTCGGGCTGCTCGTCGGCTACGGCCGGCGGGCGCGTTGGTTGAAACCGGCCGCCTGGAGCCTGCTGGTACTGGCTTTGCTTCTGGCCACGGCCGCCGCGGTCAGTCTGCACGCCTATGGTCCCGCCGCCGATGCGCGCGCGGCCCTCGCCTGGCGGCACAGCGCCCTGCGCTCGATCCCCACGGAGGCCGACACCACGCAAAAAACCACGCCGCTCGCCGCCGGATCGCTGGCGGTGGTCGACAAGACATTCCTCGGCTGGGTGCGCCTCTCCTTCGACAATGGCCAGACTGGTTGGGTGCGCCAGGAAGACGTGGTGATGCTGTGGCGGTAGCTCCGTGATCGCCTGGTGGCCCGTCGGGTTCTGCCTCCAGATGCCATCGTTGCTGGCCGTGCCGACGGACGGAATAAGTCCGTTCTCTTGCTGTCGTCAGAGCCGGCCCGGCAATCGGACTTCTACTTTACGGTCAATCCAAGAATATGTGTACAGGGGAAAAATATTCCTATTCACAATGCAGGTGCCCGGGTAATCAGAGGATCGATCTCCCTCCTCCACGACTTGCCGCCCCATGTTCAGCATTCATACTCAGGACCACCACCACCTCACCGCTGAAGAAAAAGCGGAATATGCCCGGCTCGAGCGCCGCAAGAACGAGCTCCAGCATGCGCTCGGCACCGCCAGTACCGACGTGGAAGAAGTCCGGCTTGTGGTCCATCGACTGCGCGAACTCGATACGATCGCGCTGGCTCGGGCGGAATTATTTGCGTCGCCGACTGGAACCAGACCGGTGCGATCCCGGACGGCCAACGCCCCGTCATCGCACTAGGAGTTTGTCGGACTTTGACTCAAAGGGCGGAGCTTGCTCGTAGTTTCCGTCGCGATGCAATCCGCCCCGACCGACAAACTCCTTGATCCGCCGCGCTGCGGCGGAAAATCGCAAGAGAAATCCGGTTTTCGCAGCGCGAAGCACTGCTTAAGGAGCCTGTCGAGGCAGATTCCAGCCATCCAAATGAGATTTTCCGAAGAAGATATGTTTCATTAGCTAGCCCGACAGGCTCCTAGGGTCTTCCGTACCATCCGCAGCATGGATTCCTCGGGGTTGAGCGCGGCCACGCGCTGCAAGTCCACCCACGCCAGATCGTGCGATTCGTCGCTCACGACCAGCGGCTCCGCCGGATCGCCCTCGACGAGAAAACGCAGATCGAGATGCCAGTGCGCCGGCACCCCCGGGCGCGCGGGGATCTCGTGCCGGTCGACGTCAAAGGGCGCCGACGCCACCGGCCGCAG
>DATJPQ010000016.1:0-10921 GCA_035506315.1 Opitutaceae bacterium | reverse complement strand
CGTCGGAGAATTGCGTCTCGTTTTGCAGGGCCGCAACTCCACGCCAGTGCTCGAAGCGACATTCTAGGTGCGGATTCCCATGCACGTCCGCCCGAAGGCTAAGTTTCTTGAACTGCGGAACTACAACTTTAAGCACTTTTTGTATCCGGCGCAGCCGCGATTGTTGCTCCTTGATGCCTTTTTGGCGGATACGGTCGAGTAGATCTCGACCATAAGGATCCACGGCATGACCACTACTGTGAGGAGACTGCGGCTCTCTCAACAGTTGCGGCACAATATGCAAGTAGCTTACGCCACGCAGGAATTCCACCAACCCACGGAAATTTCGATTGGCAGTCGCCTGCTGCAGGATTGTCTGCGCCAGCCCCTCTGGATCTGGTTTCCCATCGATCAAGTCTGGTTCTGAATTACCCGACCGATCTAATAGGAATGGTGTCCTTTCTATACCAGAAATCAGCGCAATAACTCGTTCAAATTTCACCACGGGCCGTTCGCGATTCGCATCGTCTCCATCGAACCCCAATTCATATCTCCAACCGTTCCCGGTGTCGTCTTTAATTTCAACCCTGATCTCGATCGTCGTCGATTGACGAGCGTGCAGCGAGCGCAAGGCAGTCAGACCATGGTGCATCGCCACCGCCTTGACCAAGCCACCATCTTCAGCGGCGATGTCGCGTAGGAATCGCAACGCGAGGAGAAGATTCGATTTGCCGACTGCGTTCGGCCCAATCACGAACGTCCGCCCAGCTAGAGGAATGTCGACCGATTTAAAGTTCTTCCAGTTTTTCAGCTGCAACCGAGTAAATCGCATCGTGCTCATGTGGCCCCTTTCATATGCTATTCAAAAATCGCTTTGTTCTTGTCGATGTCGATGACATTTCAGAGCGGCGTAGCTCTATTGGAGGCATCATGGTTCACGCAACGAGGCGCAGAATCCTTCTCCACTGCAGCTATCGTGAAGTTGGCGTACTCGCCAAACTTGCTTAAGCCGCGAGCAGCAAGTAGGCGGGAGACTGACTTCGGAAGCGGTGTCGCCTCACGCCTTGGCGGCGAGGACGGTGCGGAAGATCTCGACCGATCTGGCCAGCTCTGCGCGCGTGGCGTTGAGCGGCGGGAGCAGGCGCACGACGTTGACACCTGCCGTTAGTGCCAGGAGGCCTTGCTCCCGCAACGCAGCGACATAAAGCGCCGGGTCGCCGGCCACCTGCACGCCCACCATGAAACCGCGGCCCCGGACGGCCAGCACCTGCTTCGAAAAGTCCCGCCCCAGCGCCTGCAACGCCGCATGCCAGGCCACGCTCTCGGCGCTCACATGCGCGAGCAGTTTTTCCTGCTCGATCACATCCAGCACGGCCAACGCCGCGGCACAGGCGAGCGGCGTGCCGCCGAACGTCGTGCCGTGCATGCCGGCATGGAAAAGATCGGCGGCATTTTCCCGCACCCACATCGCGCCGATCGGGAAACCGCCGCCCAGGCCCTTGGCCATGGCGATGGCGTCCGGCTGGATGCCGGCCTCCTCGAAGGCGTAGAATTTGCCCGTCCGGCCCAGGCCGCATTGCACCTCGTCGAGCAGGAGCAGCAGGTTGCGCCGGGTGCACAGATCGCGCAGCCCGTGCAGGAATTCGCCCGTGGCGGACATGATTCCGCTCTCGCCCTGGATCGTCTCGACGAGGATCGCGCAGGTGTCGTCATCCACCAGATCGGTGAAACTCTTCAGGTTATTGAATTCGCCGAAGGCGAAACCCGGCACCAGCGGACGAAAATGCTTCTGGATCTTCTCCTGTGGTGTGGCACTCATGCTGCCGTAGGTACGGCCATGGAACGCGTTTTGGGCGCAGACGATCTTGATGCATTTGCCCTCCACGCCCCCGGCCTTTTTCTCGCCATGCAGCCGCGCGAGCTTGATCAACGCCTCGTTGGCCTCGGCCCCGCTGTTGCAGAAAAACACCCGGCCCGGTCCCGCGTAGCCGACCAGCCGCCGCGCAAGCTCGGCCTGGTTGGGATTGCGGAAGAGGTTGCTGACGTGGATCAGTTCCCCCGCCTGCCGCCGCACCGCCGCCACCCAATGCGGATGGCAATGGCCCAGCGCGCTCACCGCGATGCCCGAGGTGAAGTCGAGGTAGCACCGGCCCTGGTCGTCCCACACCTGGGTGCCACGGCCGCGCACCAGGGTGATCGGGGCACGCGCATAGTTCTGCAGCACGTGCGCATCGTAGAGATCGGCGGCGTTGGTGCGGATGACGGACGATTCCATGGATTTTAGATTTTCGATTTTGGCTTTTCGATTTCCGAATTTCGGATCTCGGTTATCGATTCTATTAACGGCACATCGCTTATGGTCGGACGGCGACTGCAGGTATAAATCAAAAATCGAAATTCAAAAATCGAAAATCCGCTCAGCCCTGGACGATTTCCGTGCCAATGCCCTGATCGGTGAAAATCTCGAGCAGCAGGCTGTGCGGCAGCCGGCCGTCGACCAGATGCACGCGTTGCACGCCCTCCTGCAACGCCCGGATGGCGCTGCCCACCTTCGGACGCATGCCCTTGTCGATCACACCCTTTTTTTTCAGATCGTCCACCTGGCTGATCTTCAGCGTGGAGATGAGTGAATCGGGATCAGGTGGATTGGCGAGCAGGCCGGGCACGTCGCTCATGTAGACGAGGCGGCGGGCGCGGAGCGCGCTGGCCACGCGACCAGCGGCGAGGTCGGCGTTCACGTTGTAGGTTTTGCCGTCGTAGCCCTCGGCCACGGGGGAAATCACCGGGACAAAACCGTCGGCGATCTCCTTTTTGATCAACTTCACCTTCACCTCATTGACGTCGCCCACGAAGCCGAGATCGACCGGATTGCCGTCGTCGTCGATGGTGAGCTTGTGGCACAGCAGCACGCTGTCGCCCGGCAGTCCCTTGGGTTTGCCGTGGGCGAGCGCGATGGCGTCGCACACGTCCTTGTTGACCACGTCGTCGAGGGTGCGTTTCACGATCTGCACGGTCGCCTCGTCGGTGACGCGCAGACCGTTGACGAAGGTCGCCTTCAATCCCGACTCCTCCATGGCCCGGGTGATCGCCTTGCCGCCGCCGTGGACCACGACGACATTGATGCCGACCGCGGCGAGAAACGCGAGGTCGTAGGCCACCCGGTTGCGCATCGCGGGATCGGGATCGTCCATGAAGCTGCCGCCGTATTTGACGACGAACGTGGAACCGTGAAAATCCTGGATGTAAGGCAGCGCCTCGAGGAGGACTTTGGCCTTGGCGGTGATCTCTTCGACATTCATAGGCCGGCAAAACATGCGACCGACGGCCAAGAGGGGAAGAAACTGGAAGAAAATTTTTTCACGCGACGAGCAAATGCTTTAGTGCACTCCTCGGGCGCATTTCCACAAAAATATGCGGACTACGTAAAAATTTCCGGGCGACGAAAAACGATCCGGACCCAAAATTCGGCTTCACTTGCGGGCGCGAGCGGCCCACTTGTGCTCGTCGTGCCCAGTACATCCCTCACCTTCAAGTCGCGTGCCACGCATCGGGCGTGGCTCGCGCAACAAGCTCCCTTGCCGGGCGGTTTCCGTGTCGGCACCGCGTGTTTCGACTTCACGCCGCGCGAGGCGCCGAAGCCGGCGAAGATGACCCTCACCCTGATCGCGCTCGACCGGCCGGCGCCGGATTTTGCCGCCGTGTTCACGAAGAACGCATTCCCCGGCGCCCCGGTGCTCGTCGGTCGGAAGCGCCTCGGCGAGTCCGCGCTCGGTGCGATTCTGGTGAACAACAAGATTTCCAACGTCTGCGCACCCGGCGGCGTGGAGGCCGCGGAGCGCATCTCAGCCGGGCTGGCGAAGCTGCTCGGGATCGAGGCGGCTCAGGTGCTGCCCAGCTCGACCGGCGTGATCGGCTGGAGCCTGCCCGTCGAGGCGATGCTCGCCGCGCTGCCCCAGGCCGTAGCCGGATTGGCCGCGGATTCCGTGCTGCCGGCGGCCGAAGGCATCGTGACCACCGATCTTTTTCCCAAAATCCGCTGTGCCACCGTCGGCGGCGGGCGCATCGTCGGCATTGCCAAGGGCGCCGGCATGATCGAGCCCAACATGGCAACCATGCTCGTCTACATCCTCACCGATCTCGTCGTGCCGCGCTCCACCCTGCGGGCGTTGCTGGCGCGGGCCGTCGACGGGACCTTCAACTGCATCTCGATCGACAGCGATACGAGCACGTCGGACACCGTGGTGGCGGTGTCGTCGGGCCGGGTGCCATGCCCCAACCTGGCGGCCTTCGAAGTTGCGCTCACCGCGGTGTGCCGCGACCTGGCCGAGGATGTGGTGCGCAACGGGGAAGGTGTGCGCCATGTGATGCGGGTGCAGATCACCCATGCTCCCAGTGCCACCATCGCCCGCTCGCTGGGCAAGGCGATCGTCAACGCGCCACTGTTCAAATGCGCTGTGGCCGGCAACGACCCCAATGTCGGCCGCCTCGTGCAAGCCATCGGCAAGCACGTGGGGGCGCACGAGCCGGGGCTCGATCTGACCAAGCTCCGGGCACGCCTGGGTGGCATCGAGATCTTCGCCCGGGGTGCCTTCCAGCTCGATCCGATCAAGGAAGCCGCGTTGGTGGCGCACCTGAAGGACGCCGAACTCTACGCCAGCGCCGCGCCCAAGAAGGGGGGCGTGTTCGCGCCGCCGATCGACTATCCGCCGCACCAGCGCTGCGTGGAGATCGTCGTCCGGCTCGGCACGGGCAAGGAGAGCGCAACGGTCTTCGGCGCCGACCTTACCCACGAGTACGTGAGTGAAAACGCGGACTACCGCAGCTAGTTTTCCGCCTCCGGCGGAAAACTAATTTAGGTTTTTGCGGAGCAAAAACCTACTGGTTCACGTGCACCACCGTCGCGGGCGGGAAGCCGTTGAAGTAGGTGGACGAGGCATGGCTGTAGGCGCCGATGTTGATGCTGTACACCAGATCGTCGCGCTCCAGCGCGGGCAGGTTTTCCGCCATTGATACGACGTCGAGCGCATCGCAGGTCGGGCCGAAAACGGCGCTGAGCTGCGTCTCCCCCTTCTTGAAGGCCTTGATGGGATACTTGCAGTGGTCGAAGATGACGCCGGAGTAGGTGTGATAGACGCCGTCGTTGATGTAGTAGCACGGTTTGCCGTCGCGGACGGCCTTGCCGATGACCTTCGACACGGCAATGCCGGCCGTGGCCACGAGGAAGCGACCCGGCTCGGCGAGGATCTGGAGATCCTTCGGGAAGAGCCGGTCGATCTCGCCGTTGATCACCTTCGCGAGTTCGCGGAACGGCTTGACCGACGAATCGTAGGGCGCGGGGAAGCCGCCGCCGATGTCGATCAGGTTCATCTTGGTGTAGCCCCGGGCCTTGGCCTCCGCGAAGATGTTGGCGGTGAGATTCAGCGCCTGCACGTAGTTCTCGAAATTCGTCGTCTGGCTGCCGACGTGGAAGCTGATGCCCTCGACGACGAGCCCAAGTTTGTCGGCGGCGAGAATCAGGTCGACCGCCTCGCCGGGCGACGCGCCGAACTTGGACGACAGTTCGACCATGGCGCCGGTGTTCGGCACCTTGAGGCGCAGCGCCAGGCCGGCATTGGGCGCGTGCTGCTTGATCTTCCTGATCTCCTCCAGGTTGTCGAAGGTGACGAGCGGCTTGTACTGGTTCAGCTCCTCGAGCGTCTCAGTGGGCTTGGTCGGGTTGGCGTAGATGATCTTGTCCCAGATCCAATCCTGCCGCTGCTTGGCCGGCAGGTCCTTGATGTTTTCATGGACGATCATGAACTCCGGCATCGAGGCGACGTCGAAGCTGGCGCCCTCGCGATAGAGGGTGCGGACGATGGCGGGGTCGGGGTTGGCCTTGACGGCAAAGTACGCCTGCACGCGCGGCAGGTAGCGCTTGAACTGACGGTAGTTCTTCCGGAGCGCGTCGTGATCCACCACGAACAAAGGCGTGCCGTGCTGTTTCGCCAGTTTCTGCAACCGAGCTTGAGAGATCATGGGAGGAAGGAGAGTGGATGGATGAGCAGACCAGTACGTTGGCGCGGGCGGTCAGGGCGCGAGCAAGCTCGCTGACCTACAAACAATGATGTCAGTCGCCGTCGGTGATCAGGAAGTTCTTGAACTGCCAGGGATCGCGCGGATCGACGTTCGGCCGGTTGTAGCCCTTGAAGGCATTTTGGTAATGCTTCAACGGTGTCCAGTCCGAGGCGGTCGAGATGAACCTGCCGAGATACGGTTTTGAGATTTCGAGCACGTAGTCGTGGGGCAGATCGTCCGGCACGCACAGGCCGTTGGCCGGATTTTCGATCATCCACATCGAAGCCGCGACAACCGAGATGGCGACCTGCATGGTGGTGGCGTTCTGATGCGGCACCAGCCGGCGCGATTCCTCGATGCTCAGGTCGCTGCCGATCCACCAGGAATTGTAGGCGTGGCCCATCAGCAGCGCGCCGAGGATGTCGGAGCCGCCGGTGATCTCGTCGTTCATGATGCGCTGACGCTCGACGAGGCGGTAATCGTAGCCGCGCAGTTCGTTGAGCGAGGCGATGGCGCAGTCGCACGGGCAGTAGGCGTAGTGGACCGTCGGACGGTAGACCGCCCTGCCCTTTTCCCAAACCGTGAGCTTGTCGGAGATGGTGAACGCCTCGCCGTGACGGACAACCATGCCCTGGATGCAATAGTCCGGCACCCATGACACGACCCAGGTGTTGATGCCCATGCGGGCGAGACAAATCTGGTTCCGCGGGCCGGTCTTGTGGCGGTAGGCGAGCCGCGGCAGCTCCTTTTCGTGCGTGCCCCACCCCATCTCGGCGGTGGTCGTGCCCTCCTCGCGAAAGCCCTCGATGCTCCAGGTGTTGACGAACTCGTCCACCTGTTTCGGCCGGTCGGTGACCTGCGTGTCGCGCTCGCTGCAATGGATCACCTTGACGCCGAGCTTCTGCGCGAGGCGGTTGAAGCTCCGCTCCGCAATGAGCTGGCCGATCTCCTCGGCGGCCTTCGCCTTGACCTTTTTGTCGGCGAGGAGGCGCCGGCCGATGTCGATCAGGCCCTGTTTGGTGAAATGCGAAATCAGGCCCGGGTTGGCGCCGTGCTCGATCACGGCCGTGGGTCCCTTCTCCTTCCACTTCGCCGTCATCCGGCGGAGATTCATGTGCCGCCAGTACAGCGTGCGCGCGGTGGGATGCTTGTTGGGTGCACCGGCGTACGGATCCCACAGCTCGGTCGAGGTGTTGACGTAGAGCACGCCGTGATCGTGGCACCACTGGAGCACCTCGCAGGCATCGATGTTCCAGGCGAGATCGATGAGCAGGTCGCCGGCCGCGAGATGCCGGCCGAGCAGCGAACCGAGATTCTCCTCGGTCACGCGGTCGCGCACAAAGCGCACACCCCGGGCCGTCCAGGGCCGGAGCTTTTCCGTGCGGTCCTCAAAATCCATGACCGTGACGTTCTTCGCCGGGACCTGGAGCAGCTGGAAAAGGATGGGGAGCGTGCACTCGGCCACCGCGCCGTAGCCCACGAAGAGTATCTTGTTTTTGAATTCGATCATGATGTCCTTCTCTGTGTCGCGCCGGTCGTGCCCCGCGGGAAAGGGGGGCCTTGCGGGTGCGCTCCGCTCGCAACGTTTGCCAAACGAAGCCAGTTTGATTCACCGGCGAGCGCAAGTGTTTTTCGGAAATAAAAACGCGCCGGCACGGAGCGCGTTTTTCCGCCTGAAAACAGCCCCGCCGCGCGCGGTCACATCACGGGTGGTCCTGGGCGCTGCAGGCGAAGTCCGTAATGCCACGGGGGCAGATCGAGCACCGGGCCGACCGCTTCCAGCAACCCCGTCTGCCCGGCCCATGCCACGATTTGCTCCGGCCGGGGGCGAATATCCAGGGCGGGGCCGCGGGGCGTGCGCTCATCCCAGCGCCAATGGATCGCGAAAACAAAACCGCCGGGGCGCACGGCCCTGGCCGCGTCCCGCAGGAAGCGCACCGGCTCCTCTCCGTGGAGAATGTTGAACAGCAGACCGGCACCCTGCGATTCGGGCGGAACGCCAAAGCCCTGCACGAAAACGTCGCGTTGCTGGCACAGAACGTTCGTCAGCCCCTCGGAGTCCACCCGTCGGCGAGTACGAGCCACCATGGCAGGGTCGATGTCCCAGGTGTGCAGGATGCCCGCGATGCGTCGCGCCACCGGCAGGGTGAAGGTGCCATAGCCGCAGCCCAACTCGACCACATCGCCGAACCGCCGGTCGATACCCAGCCGGTCGAGGATGAGTTCGACATTGAAGAGCGTTTCCCAAAACGCCTCCTCGGGCATGCCGCTTTCGCGCAGTCTCATGGTGGTGTCAGTCCCGGTCGGCGGCGCTCATGTTTATGGCGATTTTCCACGCTGTCCATCGACACGGCGTAACTCATCTTCGCGAGCCGCGTTGTCAAACGCCCCCGCCTTCTCAGCCGACGCCCAACCCAAACGCGCCCTTCAAATCAATCCGGTCGTCTCCGGAAAGCCGCACCAGAGATTCATGATCTGCACGGCCTGGCCGCTGGCCCCCTTCACGAGGTTGTCCACCGCCGACGTGAGCACGAAATTCTTGGTCCGCGGATCGTACGCCGCCGAAATATCGACGCGGTTCGTTCCGACGACAAACGCCGTGTCGGGGGTCTCGCTACTGGGCAGAATCGAGACGAACGGCCGGCCGCGGTACACCTGCTTCCAGGTGGCGTAGAGCTCCTCGATGGAGGCGCCCGGCGCCGCCGGCACGGTAATAGTGGTGGCGATCCCGCGGCGCATGGGCGCGAGATGGGGATTGAACTGGATGACCACGGGCGGGCCGGTGTGCGGTGAAAGCTGCTCCTCGATCTCGGCCAGGTGCCGGTGCTTCAGGAGTCCGTAGGCCTTGGCGCTCTCCGCGCGTTCGCAGAAGAGGTATTGCTCCTCGACTTTCCGTCCGGCGCCGCTCACGCCGCTAAAGGAATTGGCCACGATGTGCGAGCGGCTCACCACGCCGGCGGACAGCAGGGGCTGGAGCGGCACGAGAACGCTCGTCGGGTAGCAGCCGGGCGCGGCGACCAGCTTGGCCTCGGTGCGCCACGCGGGCGGGGTCAACTCGGGAAGCACATAACGCGCCGAGGGCAGCAGTTCGGGCGCGTGGTGCTGGCCGTAGTAGCGTTCGTAGTTGGCGAGGTTGGCGATGCGAAAATCGGCGCTGAGGTCGATCACCTTCTTGCCCGCCGGTACCAGCACCCGGGCGAATTCGGCCGCGGCACCATGCGGCAACGCGAGGAAAAACAACTCCACCTCGCCGGCGGCGAGCGCCCCGGCGTCGGAGGCGGTGAAGATCAGGCCGCGATCCGCGCCACGGAGCGCGGGGATGACCTGGGCGAGCGGCTTGCCGGCGTGCGTCCGCGAGGTGACCGCCGCCAGCGTGACCTGAGGATGAGCGAGGAGAAGTTTGACGAGGAGTTCGCCCGAATATCCGGACGCACCAACGATGCCGACTTTCATGACAGGGGCATCACCGCCCGGCGGCGCAAAGGCGTCAAACAAAATGGCCCAGGAGCCTGCCGGGCCAAACCCGGCAGGCTCCTTAAGCAACGCTCTGCGCTGCGCAAACTGAGCATTCCCTTCGATTCTCCGCCGCAGGGCGGCGGATCAAGGAGTTTGTCGGTCGGGGCGGATTGCCTCGAGACGGAATCTCGAGCTCTTTCCGAACTTTTCTCCAAAGCCCGACAAACTCCTAGAAGGTATAGGTATAGGACAGCGTGCCCACGCAGCGTCCCACGGCCGCCGGGTTCTGCTGCTTGGGCGTGCCGCTCGTCTTGAAATAATTGCCGGTGCCCTTCGTGTAAGCCACCCCCAGGATGAGCTTGGAGTCCTTGGTGAGCGTGAACGGCATCGACACGCCCCCGAGATAATAGTCGCCATAGTTCGTCAGCGAGGGACTCGCGTTGCGCGCGGCATCGGTCCACTTGTAGGTGCCGCCCACGGCGGTGAAGTCGAGTTCGCTGCCGAGATCCTTGAGCGGAACCGTGAAGGCCGCGGTCAACTCATAGGTCGGACCCTTCAGGATGACGTCGTAGTAAATCTTCGGCGTGAATTTCACGCCTGCCACCGTGTAGTTGACGGCCAGGTTGGGTTCAAACGTGGTGCGGTAAAATCCCTGACCGGTGTCGGTCCGCGGATACGTGTAGAGCGTAAAGCCCGGCACAATTGACGTACTGTCATCCACGCTGAAAGTGTATGAGCCGTAGGGATCGATTTCCGGGTCGGACTGGTTGGGCACCTTGTCCTTGATCGGAACATTCGCCCATACGCCGAGGGCGAGGTTGCCATAATCGTACTCGATCGTCGGCTCGAACGCCGGACCGCCCAGCCGCACGCCGCGGAACATATACTGCGTAACCACCGACGGTGTTAAGACCAACGAGGCAGAGGGAGCTGCTGGCGCCGCCGGGGCCGCTGGAGCCGCCGGCGCGGCCGGCGTCGTTGCGGCAGGAGTCTGGGCGCGAGTCGAAGAAATAAGCCCCGCGAGGAGCGTGGCACAAAGGAGGACTGCGGATTTGGTTTTGTTCATGGCCTGGTTAGGATTTGGTAGGGCGGATGAGCCCGGACATGGCCTAAGCAAGGGGCGGGCCAACTTCGCAAAATATTTAATCGGCAGACGGACCTGCACTTGCATTGGGGCACAAAAAAACCGCCGGGGCAAGCGCCCCGGCGGTGGAAAGGAGGGAGCGGAGCGACGCCTCAGCGTTTCGAGAACTGGAAGCGCTTGCGGGCGCCGGGCTGGCCGGCCTTCTTGCGCTCTTTCTCGCGCGAATCGCGACTGAGGTGGCCGGCCTTTTTCAGCGCGGCTCGCAGCTCGGGATTCATCTTCTGGAGGGCCCGCGCGATGCCGTGGGCCACGGCCTCGGCCTGACCGCTGACGCCGCCCCCGGCGACA
>DATJPQ010000015.1:0-3288 GCA_035506315.1 Opitutaceae bacterium | reverse complement strand
CGAGGAACTCAAACGCGCGGTGTCCGACCTGGACCGGGCGCGGGATGAACAGGCGCAGACGTTGGCCGAGATTGCGGCGCTCCATGAACGGCTCCAGGCCGAGAAAACCGGCACGGAGAAACTGCGCGCAGAACTGCTCCTGAAGGAACAGGAGCTCATGCGCCAACAGGCCACGCTGGTTTCGCTGCAAATCCTCCTGGAAGAGGACAAACCCCTGCCGCCGGGTGCGCTCGATGGAAACTTCGGCCGGCCGGCCTCCCCATCCACGCTTCCGCCCGACGCCGGTCCCCGGTTCCCGGCCCCCGGATCCACGGCTGTCACTTTCCCCAACGTCCCCACGATTGCCCAACCACCATGCCACTTCCAATTCCTACCCCCGGATCACCCGGAGACGCCGAGCCCAGGCTGACCGAGCGCGTCGAAGCGTTTCAGGATCTGCTCCAGCACGGGCATGCCCTGCTGGGCGAAGTGCTCGCGTTTGCGCAAAACGCCGAGAATGCCCTGGCCCAGCTCTCCGCCGACCAGGCTGCGCTCGACACCGCGCGGCAGCAGGTTGAGGGCGAACGCCAGCGCGCCGAGGCGGCCTTGCAGCAGGTTGAGCAGCAGCGCGCCCTGCTGGCGACGATGCGCGACGAGATGGAGCGCACGCGCCGGGAAATGGAGGCTTCGCACGAACTGCAGTCCGCCAGCGCCCGGCAGCTCGAACAGGCGTTGGTCGAGTCCCGCCGGCAGCAAAAGGCACTGGAGACGGAACTGACCCGTTACCGGTCGAAAAAGGAGGACGCGGGCCAGGTCACCAACCGTACCGCCGCCTTCGCCGAGATGCAGCGGAAACTCGCGCAGGTTCAAGCCGAGTTGAACATCACCCGCAAGACGCTCGACGAGGAACGCCTGCGGCGTAACCGGGCGCTGGACATGCTCGGCAAACTACCCGCCACCCCTGCGGCAACGCCAACCGCCAACCCCACCCCGCAGCCATGAAAACCCGATTATTCCTCGCCGGCCTGTTCCTCGGCATCTCGCTGATGGCGGAGGAAGCCGCCCCGTCCGCCCCGGAGGCAAAGCGGATCACCCTCAACGGCCAGACCTTCGAACTGGCGAACAGCACGAACGGCGAGAACATCGCGACGGAGGAATACGTCCTGAGTGGCGAGAAACTGGCGACCTGGACGCAACTCGTCACCGTGCAGCGCATCACGCTCGCCAGGCCGGGCAGCCCCGATGAATTCGCGACCTACTTCCAAAAGAAAATTTCGCAGGAGAACGGCGCCCGACTGGATCTCCTGCAGCAGGGGCGGACCGCGTGTGTGTTCTCGACCTACTTCGCCAAGTCGGACCAGAACGACGAGCAGATGATGGTCTGTCTCGTGTTCTCCGAGGTGAAGACCCCGCAGGTGCTCAACCTGGTCCAGTACGCGATCAAGCCGAACCAGCTCGCGCAGTCCGTCGTCGAGATGCAGTTGAAGGCGTGGAAGGCGCAGTTCTCCCAGCAGGCGCTCAGTCTGGTGCGCTGATCGGCCTCGTCAGGTTCCTCGCCCGCAGTTTTTGCACTGAGCGGACGTATCCGCAGGATCGCCCGCTCAGTAACAGGGCTGTCTCCCTTTACTTCTTGGCGCTCGGATCGCCTGTGGGCGGCGGCGCGTGGTCGGTCGTGCCCGGCGGTCCCAGCAGCTCCGTGAAGATGGGTTTTAGCGCATCGGCCCAGATTTGATAGCCCTTCAGGGTCGGATGCAGCTGGTCGACGGTCATGCCTTCGAATAGCACGCCGTCTTTGTCGGCCAGCTTGTCGTTGATGTTGACGAAGCGGACGGTCTTGCCGTCGGCCAATTTGGCGAGGTTCTCGTTGATGCGGTTGATCGTGGGCAGCCCCGCCATGCTGTCGTTGCGCGGGAAGATCGCCGTGAGCACGATCGTGGCGGAGGGCGCCTTTTCCCGGAAGAGATCGAGGATGGCTTTAAGGCCCCTGGTGACATCGGCGACCTTGGTGTCGTCGCCCGCTTCACGGCCCACGTTGTTCGTGCCGGCGAGCAGGACGATGACCTTGGGATTGACGCCATCGAGCTCGCCGTTTTGGAGCCGCCATAGGATGTTCTGCGTGGTGTCGCCTCCCCAGCCGAAGTCGCCGGCATTCCAGCCATAGAAGTTTTGTTTCCAGTTCGCGAGGAATTCGGGGTAGTCGGTCGCGCCCCATCGGCGGGTGATGGAATCGCCGGCGAAGTAGATGTCGATGCCGCCACGGCGCGCCTTTTCGATCAACTGCTCATGCCCGAGTTGCGAGTTGCGGTCACTGCGGGGGACCGGTTGATCGGCCGGCGGCGGAGTCCAGGCGAAAAGGGCTGACGCCAGCGTCAGGCCAACGACGAGGCTGCAGAGTGCGAACGAGCGGCGATGTATCATGGCGGTGCCTTAATCTGCTTTGGTTGTGGTGGTCGCCCCAGGTACGGGCGACGGATGGTGGATGAGCTGGTTCGCCCAGGCGATGAAGTATTTCATATTGGAGCGGTCTTCGTGCCCGCCGTCGTGCTGCCGCCAGGCGAGTTCGCCCTCGAGCAGGCCGGTATTGTAGGGCGGCATTTTTGCCGTGTGGTAGTCCTCCATCACTCCGAGATCGCGCGCCCCGAGCAGGCGAAACACCGCACCAGCAGCGACGGTGGCCATGAAGCTGCCCTGGTGGTCGAGCCAGTTGGCGTCGCCTTTTTCCGGGATTCCGTAGCTGATGAAAGTCGGGCGCGGGGCGCACAGCGCGATCAGTTCATGCGAGTCGACCGGCAGATCGCCGGCATTCTTGCTGCCAAAGGTGGCTTCGGCGGCGGCATATTTCATGAAGTTGCCGGCCATCCAGTGGTATTCGCCGGAGCTGGCGAGGTTCTCGAGCGATTCGCCGAAATCACGGCGATACGGCGTGGCGCCGCCGCAACCCGAAGAACCGACCAGCACGAGCGCAAAACGCGGTTCAAAAGCCATCGCGACCAGCGCCGCCTTGCCATAGCGCGAAACGCCTTCGATACCGACGTGCCGGGCGTCGATGGCGGGATCGGTCTCGAGATAGTCGAGCCCCCGCGCCGCCCCCCAGGCCCAGGCGCGCAAGCTGCCCCAATCGTCGGGCTTGCGGCGCCGACCCTGGTTGGTGAGTCCGATGATGCCCTGGGTGAGTCCCGCGCCATTGTCGGCCTGGATGCTGGTCGTACCAATCGAAACGTAGCCCCAGCCCGCTGCGATGAGCTGATCCGTCGAGGGCGGATCGGCGGGGGGCTGGGCGGAGCCAAACCAGAAGTTACCACCCTCGCC
>DATJPQ010000014.1:0-19907 GCA_035506315.1 Opitutaceae bacterium | reverse complement strand
ACGGTAGCTTCCAGGGCACGGCCCGAGCATTTCAGGATGCCGTCGCCAATCAACCATTGCTCATCTTAACCGCCTTGGTGGCCGTCTACATTGTGCTGGGAATTTTGTACGAGAGCCTGGTCCATCCGCTCACGATCATTTCCACGCTGCCTTCGGCCGGAAGCGGAGCTTTTCTCGCCCTTCTCGGCACGGGCACGGATTTCACGATCATGGCCTTCATCGGCGTCATCCTGCTCATCGGCATCGTGAAAAAGAACGCCATCCTCATGATCGATTTCGCCATCGAGGACCGGCGCCGGACCGGCGCGAGTGCGGAAGATGCGATTTACCGGGCCTGCCTGCTGCGCTTCCGCCCGATCATGATGACCACCATGGCGGCCCTGTTGAGCGCGGTGCCTCTCGCCCTGGGGCACGGTGACGGCGCGGAGCTGCGGCAACCACTTGGCATTTCGATTGTCGGTGGTCTCATCGTGAGCCAGGTCCTGACTCTTTATACGACCCCCGTGGTCTACCTTTACATGGAACAGTTGGGCGGCTGGGCCAAACGCCAGGCGCGGCGTCTCCGCCCGCATCCTACCTCCCAGCCCGTGCCCGCCAATCTTCCCCTTTCATGAACGCTCAAACCTATTTTCGTTTCGGTGCCGTTCTGGCTCTGCTGGTCCTCACTGGTTGCGCCATCGGGCCCAACTACCAGCGCCCCACGGTGGACGCCCCGGCTTTCAAGGGAGCCGGCGATTGGAAACCGGCCGCCCCCGGCGAACAGCTCCCGCGCGGCAAATGGTGGGAGGCTTACGGCGATCCCATGCTCAACGTCCTGGAAGACCGCGTCGAGGTATCCAGCAATACCCTTCACATCGCGGAAGCCCAATACCGGCAGGCCCAGGCCGCCGCCACCATCGCCGGCGCCGCGCTCTTTCCGGCCATCAGTGCCAACGGCTCGGCCGACCGCGCCCGATCGCCGGCGCGCGGGTCCATCCCCGGTTCGATTGGCAACACCTTTGGCGCCGAATTGGCGGCCTCGTGGGAATTCGATCTCTGGGGCCGGGTGCGCCGCAGCGCCCAGGCCGGCCGCGCCACGGCGGAAGCCAGTGCGGCGGACCTGGAATCGGTCCGGTTGAGCATCCATGCGGTCCTCGCGCAGACTTACTTCTCGCTCCGCGTCGCAGACACCGAGTTGCAGCTGTACGCGCGCATCGTGACGGACTACCAGCGCTCGCTGAAGATGACGCAGAACCGTTATGCCCAGGGTGTCGACGCCCGGGCTGATGTGGTTGCCGCAGAGGCCCAGCTGAAAACCGCGCAGGCCCAGGCGATCGACGTCACCCTGCAACGGGCCCAGCTGGAGCATGCCATCGCGGTGCTGCTCGGCCAGCCCCCGGCGACTTTTTCCCTGCCGCCCGCGAATCTGACGATCGCGCCGCCCGTCCCGCCCGCCTTGATACCCTCGCAACAGCTGGAACGGCGGCCCGACATCGCCGGGGCGGAACGCCGGCTGGCCGCGGCCTGTGCGGAGATTGGCGTGGCCGAGGGCGGCTATTTCCCGCTCATCTCCCTCTCGGGTTCCGCCGGTTATCAGGGCCAGAGCTACAGCCATTTGTTTACGACGCCGAACGAGATCTGGTCGGTCGGCGCCGGGGCGGTGATGCCTTTGTTCGAAGCCGGCAAAGTCCGCGCCCAGGTCCGGCAGGCGCGCGCTGCCTACGACGAGAGCCTGGCCGGCTACCGGCAGACTGTCCTCAGCGCCTTTCAGGAAGTGGAGGACAACCTCGCCGCGGCCGCCATCCTCGCACAGGAAGCCGTGATGCAGGCCGAGGCCGTGACGGCCGCGCGGCAATCGGCAACCATCACGCTCAACCAATATCAAGCCGGCACGGTGAGCTTCCTGAACGTGGTAACCGCCCAGGCAGCCCAGCTCACCGCCGAGCGCACTGCCGTGCAATTGCTCGGCCGGCAGCTCAGCGCCAGCGTCACGCTCCTCAAGGCCGCCGGCGGTGACTGGCGGACGCCTGGGAACGCGTCGCGGTGACGGTCGCCGACTCCGACCTTGGAGCGCGGACGTATCGCCACCGGCGATCGTCCGCTCCGCCAATCGTTCGGTATGGCGGACGAGGCTGTGCCTGCGTCCGCGCTCCCAGCGAGCTGAAAGCAGCCGCGCCGGTTACGGCGCGGACTCCGGACCGCACGTCAAGACGTGCGGCTACGTTCGGAAGGCCCGTGCTTGCTTCGCCTCCCTGACTGACAAATCGTGACCCATGCCTGAGCCCAGCGACCCCATCGGCAAGATCAAACGGTACATGCCGTGGCTGGTGGCGGTGTCGCTGTTCATGGAGAATCTCGACGCCACCATCGTCAACACGGCCGTGCCCACCATGGCGCGGGCGCTGGAGGTGACACCGCTCAGCCTCAAGGGCGTGCTCACGAGTTATACTCTTTGCCTGGCCGTTTTCATCCCGATCAGCGGCTGGATGGCCGACCGGTTCGGCACCCGGCGGGTGTTCACCTGGGCGGTCTCACTGTTTACGCTCGGCTCGCTGCTTTGCGGGCTGGCATTGGACAGCCACATGCTGGTCGTCGCCCGGGTGGTGCAGGGCATCGGCGGGGCGATGATGACACCGGTCGGCCGGCTGGCCCTGGTGCGCACTTTTCCCCGCTCCGAGATGCTCGCCGCCATGAATTACGTCGTGATTCCCGCGCTCATCGGCCCGTTGCTCGGACCGTTCGTCGGCGGCATGATCGTCCACTGGCTGCCCTGGCGCGCCATCTTCTTCGTCAATCTGCCCATCGGGCTGCTCGGGCTCCGGCTCATCAAACGCCATATGCCGGACTATCGCGACGATGCCGTGGCCCCGCTCGACCGCCGGGGTTTCCTGCTCTTCGGCAGCGGCATCGCGCTGCTTTCCTATGTGCTGGAAATTTTCGGCGAACACCGTCTCCCGCCCGGTCCCATCCTGGGGCTGCTCGCGCTCTCGCTCGGGCTGCTCGGCGTCTATTACTGGCATGGCCGGCGCGTACCCAATCCGGTGATGCGCCTGACGCTGTTCGATGTCCGCACCTTCAAAGTCGCCGTGCTGGGCGGCATCATCACTCGGCTCGGCATCGGGGGCATGCCGTTCCTGCTGCCCTTGCTCTATCAGATCGGCATGGGTTTTCCCGCCTGGCAGGCGGGTCTGCTGACGATGCCGCAGGCCGCCGCCGCCATCACGATGAAGGCGATGAGCAAATCCATCCTCGCCCGCTTCGGGCATCGACAGGTGCTCATCCTCAACACCGTGTGCTTTGGCGGCACCATCATGGTGTTCTCCCAGGTCGGCCCGGGCACGCCCATTTGGGTGATTTTACTGCTCAGCTTCATGCAGGGATTCTTCTCCGCCCTCCAGTTCACCAGCATGAACACGCTCGTCTATGCCGACATCGCGGACCGCGATGCGAGCATGGCCAACAGCATCGCGAGCACCGCCCAGATGATGGCACTGAGCTTCGGAGTCGCCTTTGCCTCGTTGCTGGCCGGGTGGTTCATCGGGCGGATCCCGCAAACCGACACGGTCGCCTTCATCCGCGCCCTGCACCGTTCGTACCTGACCCTCGGCTCGGTCACCATCCTTTCGTCCTTCGTTTTCTGGCGCTTGCAACCGAACGATGGAAACAACGTCAGCAACCGCGCCGCCACGCCCGAGGCCGCGGAGGCGGCCTGATCGATCCGGCTCGATTGGATCTTCTGTTCAAATTTCTGCATCCGGGCAGCGATTGGTACCACCCCATCCGCGCCCATCCGCGTAGTCAGCGGACAAATCAGTTCCGCCGTGTCCTCCACGGCCTGTCAAATCCGCTGCCGGTTTGGTTGCGACTCCGCCGCGTTGCGGAAACTGGAACGAATTCGGGAGTTGCCACAGTTTGGGCCCCAGCCAACATCGCCGGACCTCATATTGCTGAGTTGTGAAACCGTTCCCCCAGCTCGTCGCGCGGTTGCGACCCCAGCCATGCTGTCGTCGCTGGCGGGAGATTTGTGAATCACGGATTGAGTGCGGCGTCTGGGCCGGTATTCCCGCCGGCGGCGGGGTGGAGCGGCCGATTCACCAGCCCGGGGGGACCGGCGTATGATGTTGTTGGAGCTCGTGCACAACCTCGCCCTGCTGGTGGCGCTTGCGGCTGCCTCGCAGGTCATCGAAGCGCGGTGGCGGGTGCGCCGGCTCACGAGCCAGATCCTTCATGGCCTCCTGTTCGGCACCGTGGGTGTGTTGGGCATGATGACCCCGGTGCATTTTCAGCCGGGCATCATCTTTGACGGGCGTTCGATCATTCTCAGCGTGGCCGGGCTCTTTGGCGGGCCGGTCGTGGCGTTGCTGGCCACGCTCATGTGCGGGGCCTATCGGCTGTGGCTGGGGGGCGTCGGCACTGCCATGGGCGTCAGCGTGGTCCTGGCCTCGGCCGCGCTGGGCGTGGCGTTCTACTATGGGCGGCATCGGGCGGCCCGCCCCATGGGCTGGTGGCAGCTCTGGGGCTTTGGCCTGCTGGTGAGTGGAGTCATGGTGGGGCTGGTGATGTTGCTGCCGGCCGGCGCGTGGCATGCCGCCTGGCGGCAACTCGGCCTTCCCATCATCGTGTTCTATCCCATCGCGACGATGCTCATCAGCCTGCTCTTCCTGGATTATGAGAAGCAGTTGCGCGACCGGACGACGCTCGCAGAGAGCGAGGCGCGGTTTCGCACCATGATGGAACAGGCGGCCGACGCCGTCTTCTTGCGCGACAGGGCCGGCTGGATATTGGATGCCAACCGGAAAGCCTGCCAGAGCCTCGGCTATACGAGGGAGGAACTGCTGGCCATGAAAATCTGGGAGATCGATCCCGATGCGTTCCAGGCTGGAAAACAGGATCTTTGGGACCGGGTTTTGGCCGGAGAACATTTTACTTTCGAGAGCCACCAGAAGCGCAAGGACGGCAGCACCTTTCCCGTGGAAGTGACCCTGGGTTCGGTGCGACTGCCCCTGGGCCCAACCGTCCTGAGCCTGGTTCGCGACATCACCGACCGCAAGCGGGTGGAGGCTTCGCTGGAAGAATCCCGCCGGATGTTGGTTTCGGTGCTCGACACCATCCCCGTGCGCGTCTTCTGGAAGGACACGGATGGACGGTACCTGGGCTGCAACCAGCCGTTTGCCAGCGATGCAGGCTTTGATTCACCGGAAACGCTGATCGGCAAGGATGATTATGACATGGCGTGGAAGGAGCAGGCGGACCTCTATCGTGCGGACGACCGGCAGGTCATTACCAGTGGTGTCCCGAAGCTGCAGTACGAAGAACCCCAGACCACGCCGGCCGGAACGCAGCTGTGGCTGCGCACCAGCAAGATTCCTTTGCGCGACTCGGCAGGGCGGATCATCGGGATCCTGGGGACTTACGAAGACATCACCGAGCGCAAGCGGGCGGAGCAGGAGCTGGAGCGCAGCGCACGCGAGTGGCAGACCACCTTCGATGCCACCAATGATGCGATCTGGATCCTCGACCAGGACCATCGCGTGCTGCGTTCGAACCAGACGGCAGAGCGGTTTTTCCAACGCCCCTGCGGGGAGATGCTCGGCCAGAAATGTTGGGCCATCGTGCACGACACCGCGGAGCCCCATCCGCAGTGCCCCTTCGTCCGGGCATGCCAGAGCCGCCGCCGCGAAACGGCGGAAATGCAGCAGGATGGGCGCTGGTTCGAGGTCACGGTGGATCCCATCCTGGATGCGGCCGGCCAATTGGCCGGCGCGGTCCACATCGTGAGCGACATCACCGAGCGCAAGCAGGCGGAGGAGACATTGCGGACCAGCGAGGAGAAGTACAAACGGCTCATTGAGACGACCCGGACCGGTTACGTGATTCTCGATCAGCGGGGTTGTGTGGCCGATGCCAATCCGGAATATGTGCGGCTCACCGGCCGCCAGCGACTGGATGACATCCTGGGACACAGCGTGCTGGAATGGACAGCGCCGCACGACCTGTCGCGCAACGACCGGGCGGTGAAGGAATGCCTCGAGCAGGGTTCCGCGCGCAATCTCGAAATCGACTACGTTACGTCCGACGGCCACGTCACCCCCATCGAGATCAACGCCACCGTGCTCCGCCTGGCCGGCTCGGTCCAGATTCTGACGCTCTGCCGTGACGTTACCGAGAAGAAGCAGCTGGAAGCACAATTTCTCCGCGCCCAGCGTCTGGACGGCCTCGGCTCGCTGGCGGGCGGCGTCGCCCACGACCTGAACAATATTCTGACCCCCATCCTGGTGGCCGCGCCGCTCCTGCGCTCTACGGTCACCGACACCGAGAACCGCAACATGCTCGATACCGTGCACGCCTGCGCCCAGCGCGGGGCGGACATCATCCGGCAGCTGCTCACCTTTGCCCGCGGCCAGCCCAACGTGCGGGTGCCGCTGCCGGTGCGCCACCTCCTGCACGAGATCGAGAAGATCGTCAGCGAGACTTTCCCCCGTAACCTTCGCCTGGAGATCACCGCGCCCCAGGAGCGTTGGCTGGTGCAGGGCGATGCCACCCAAATCCAGCAGGCGCTCATGAACCTGTGCGTGAATGCCCGCGATGCCATGCCCGATGGCGGTACGCTGACGCTGGCGGCGGAGAACATCGCGCTCGACGCCGAGGCGGCCGCCTTGGTGACCGATGCCAAGCCCGAAGCCAGGCCCGGGGCCTATGTATGCATCAGCGTGACCGACACCGGCACCGGCATCCCGCGCGAGCAGTTGGATCGCGTCTTCGATCCGTTTTTCACCACCAAGGATGTCGGCCGGGGCACCGGGCTGGGGCTGTCCACCGTGCTGGGCATCGTGCGGGGCCACGGCGGTTTTGTGCGGGTGGACAGCCGGGTGGGGCAGGGCACGAGATTCGAACTTTACCTCCCGGCCTTGCGGGAAGCGAAAGAAGTCGGCGCTCCCGCGCCGGCGATGCCGCCCCCGCGCGGACATGGCGAGTTGATCCTGGTGGTGGAAGATGAGGCGGCGGTGCTCAGCGTGGTGCAGTGCGTCCTGGAGCAACAGGGCTACCGCGTGCTGGCTGCCACCGAAGGCGCCGAGGCGTTGGCGCTGCTGGCCCGGCATCGCGAGGAGGTCAAAGCCGTCCTGACCGACATGATGATGCCCGGCGTGGACGGGCCGACGCTAGTGCACGCCCTGCGCCAGAACCAGCCGGCACTGCCCATTCTGGGCATGTCCGGGCTGGGTGATCGCGCGGCGGGCGACGGACCGGAGGGTTATGCGGCCCCCGAAGTGCTGGCCAAGCCCTTCAAGGTGGAGGCCCTGCTTGCCGCCGTGCACCGTACTCTGACCTCGGATACTTCCGGGCGTAGCCGCACGTCTTGACGTGCGGTCCGGAGTCCGGGGTGCCCGCCTCAGGATGGCGTGGCGAGCAGGAAGCCGCGGGCCAGCGCGGCGTTTTGCTCGAGGAATTCACGCAGCCTTGGCTGGGCCTCAAGAAAATGGGGCGTGCGGATCAAGGCGGGCCTGCGCACCAACTGCCGCTCCACCGCCGGATTGAGATCGAGGAAGGCATCGAGCTGGGCAACCTCGGACCACTTCAGGGACACATCGGCCTCGCGGCGCAGGGCCCGGTGCAGCAGATGGCGCGGCGCACTCCGGAGCGCTGCGCCCACGTCGGGATTGGCGGCGATGAATTGGCGCAACGCGGGGTTTTTTTCCAGGTAGGCCGCATTTTCGAGCAGGGAGGGACGGACGCGGAGTTCGTTCTCCATGAGCGGGTGATGGTCGCAAAACCGGTCCAGTTCCCGCAGCAGCTCGATGGCAACGCGCCGCTGGTCAGTGATCTCAGCGGGCGCTGACGGGTTGGGGGAGGGGGCGTCTCCCGCCACGGCCTGGGTGGCGAATCCCTGGGCAAAACCAAGGGCGAGCAGTCCGGCCCTAGCGAAGCTCGGGTGGAAGATTCCGAGGGAAGTCTTGGGCATGGGGGGTGTTGCTCGGGCAGGCGACGTTCAGGCCGCCCGCCCGGTTTGACTCAACATCCGTGCAGGGGCACGGGGTAAAATGCGTTCGACCTCCGACAGCAGTTGTCCGGACGAAAAAGGTTTGGTGACCCGGCTGGCGGCCCAGGATTCAATCAGCGGATACTTGCCGAAGGCAGATCCGGAAAAAACGATCACCGGCACGCCGGGAGCATGCCTGCGGCAGTATACCAGCAACTCCCAGCCATTTCCCTCGGGCATATGCAGATCGCTCAGGATCAGCGCGGGGCGCTCTGCGGCCATCAACCGGCGGGCCTCGCGCCCCCCTGCGGCCAGTCGGACCCGATAACCGTGACGTTGCAGGATCATCATGAACAAATCGCGAATCGTAGCCTCATCATCGACGACGAGAATACTGGCAGCGCCCGCGCCGGATGTGTCGACCGGCGCCGTGTCTACCGGTGATGGAACGGTGGACCGGGTGTTCATGTCACTGGATGTTGCCGGATTCATGCCATCATCGTCGAAAAAACGAACCATTGTCGGAGAGTTGTTTGCGTTATATAACAAAGACAGCGCTCATGGGCTTTGGTTGCATCGGTTATCGCCCGGCGATAACTTGCTTATCAGCCATGAGTCCCTTTGATGGAGGTTTCCGCCGCCGCCTCGGCCTGTTGTTGGGGGTGCTGGGTCTGGCGGTGGCCGCCTGCCTCGCGCTCGCAGTCATGGTGGCGCGCGAGGCCAACCGCACGATCGGCCGGATGGCCGACGTCGAGTTGGAGTCCGCCGTGTTGGCGCGCCAATTCCGCACGGCGGTGGACGACCTGCACGGCGCCCTGTTGCGGCTGGGTACGGATCAAGCCGAGGATGGCCTGGCGCTCATCCGCAATCGCCGTCTGCGCCTGAGCCGGTGGGTGACCGACCGGCTTGCCGCCGCGCGCAACGAACCGGAGCGCCGGGTGCTGCAGGCGCTGGACGGGGAGTTGCGCGGCTACTTCCGCAAACTGGACAGCCTGGTCGCGGCGCCCTTGCCGCCGGGCGAGCGGCTGGATCGCGAGACCGTGGTGGATTTCGACGACGCTGCCATCCGTCTGCAGGGCCTCGCGGACGATTTCGACGCGGTACACGACACCGGCGAACGCGAGTTGCTGCAGGCGTCGCTGGCGTTGGTCCGCGAGTTGCGCAATCTCATCTTCGTCTGCCTCGCGTTGCTGCTGGCGGCCGCCGGGGTGCTGGCGGCGCTGCTGTATCGCAATGTGGTGAGGCCGCTGCGCACCAAGCTCGTCGAGCGCGAAACCCTGCTGGCCCAGCGTGAAAAACTCGCGGCGCTGGGCACGCTCGCCGCCGGCGTCGCGCATGAGATCCGCAATCCGCTGACGGCGATCAAGGCGCGCCTCTACACGCTGCGTCGCACCACTCCGGCGCCCGAGGCGGCGGACGACGTGCGGGCCATCTCCCGCGAGATCGACCGGCTGGAAGGCATCGTCCGCGACGTGCTGGGTTATGCCCGTCCGATGGAGCCGAAATTCGCCGAGGTGGACCTGGCGGCCTGGGTGCGGGAATTTGGGGCGTTCGTGGAGCCCGAGTTGACTGCAGGCGGCATCCGGCTGACGGTCGTCGCCCCCGAGCCGTTGCGGCTGCCGGCTGATGCGGGGCAGCTTCGCCAGGTCATGCTCAACCTGGTGCGCAACGCCCGGGAGGCGCTCGACGGCCGGCCGGGCCGCATCGAACTGGCGGTGCGCCGGGAGCGCGGAACGTTGCGGCAACAGCGTCTGGCGGAGATGGCGGTGCTGAGTGTGACCGACGACGGACCGGGCATTCCGGCCGCGGTGCGGGCGCGTTTGTTCGATCCCTTCTTCACAACCAAAGCGGCGGGCACGGGGCTGGGCCTCGCGATCATCGCTCGGCTGGTCGAGAACCATGGCGGCGAAATCACCTACCAGACTGCCGAGGGCCGGGGTACGTGCTTTGCCGTGCGCTTGCCTGTGCACCGGACAGCGGACTAGCGTGGCGTCCATGCACGAGGCGCTGCGACTTTGTTTGATCGACGATGACGCCCCGGCGCGGACGGCGCTGGAGCGCGTCCTGACGGCGGAAGGCTACGAAGTGGCCAGTTTTCCCGACGGACAGCGCGGGCTGCAGGCCGCGCTCGAGGAGGATTTCGACTGCGTGCTGACCGACTTGCGGATGCCGGGCGTGTCAGGCCTCGAACTGATTGACACACTGCACGAAGAACTGCCGAACCTGCCGGTGGTGCTGATGACCGCGCACGGCACCACGGAGACCGCGATCGAGGCGACCCGCCGCGGGGCGTTCGACTACGTCCTGAAACCGTTCGAAATGGAAGAGCTGCTGCCGGTGCTGGCGCGGGCGGCCGGGGCCGGCCAGCGGGGCCGGGCGAAAGTCGCCTTCGGCACCGAACCGGCGCGCGAGATGATGCTCGTCGGGCAGAGCCGGCCGATGCAGGCGGTTTACAAGGAAATCGGACGCGTCGCGGGCAAACCGGTGCCCGTGTTGCTGCTCGGCGAGACGGGCACGGGCAAGGAACTCGTGGCCCGCGCCCTCTGGCAGCATGGCGACCGGGCGGGCAGGGCGTTCGTCGCGGTGAATTGCGCGGCGGTTCCGGCCAATTTGCTGGAGAGCGAACTCTTCGGCCACGAGCGCGGGGCGTTCACCGGGGCGGACACCCGGCGCATCGGCCGTTTCGAACAAGCCCAGGGCGGGACATTTTTTCTCGACGAGATTGGCGATCTTTCGGGGGAGACTCAGGCCAAGCTGCTGCGGGTGCTCCAGGAACGGGTGTTCTCGCGGGTGGGGGGCCGCGAACTCATTCCGGTCGACGTGCGGGTGATCACGGCAACGCACCGCGACCTGCCTGCGCTGGTCGCCGCCGGGAAGTTTCGCGAGGATCTGTGGTACCGGCTCAACGTGGTCGTCCTTGCGCTGCCGCCGCTGCGAGAGCGGCGCGACGACATTCCGGCGCTGGTGCAGTATTTTGTCGCGCGGTATGGCACGGAGCTGGGTGGCGTGGCCACGGTGCAGCCGGCGGCGCTCAAATTCCTGGGCGCACAGCCCTGGCCGGGCAACGTGCGCCAGCTCGAAAACACGGTGAAACGGGTGCTGCTGCTCGCCCACGGTTATCCGATCACCGAGGAATTGGTCCGCACGGCGCTCGAGACGGGGTCGGCGGCCGGCGCGGCGATGGAAGTCGGCGGGCAGACGGTGGCGTCGTTATGCGAGGAGGCGCTGGCGGCGGCGCGCCGCCAGCCTGGCGCCGGCGCGGTCGTGACGGTGCTCGGCGTGGTGGAGCGCGAATTGCTGGCGCGGGCGCAGGCCACCACGGCCGGCAACATCACGCAGATGGCGCAGCTCCTCGGCTGGTCGCGCCTGACGGTGCGCGAGAAACTCAAGCTCTACGGCTTGCGGTCGCCGAAGGCAGGCGAGGGGGAGTGATGCCGGTCGCTCATTTTTGAGGGATCAGGCGGCATCCGCGTTGCGATAGATGGAACCGCTTGTCCCCAAGCGGTTCAAGCGCGTTGCCCGTGAATAATGGTCCCGACCGCTCCGGGTGGGCGAAAAAAGGACGCCCGGTGGCCTAGGCCGGGCGTCCTGCATACATACCCAGAAAAGAATTATTCGCTGTCGTGGCCCGAGATCTGGAGAGGTTCGCGCCGGGCGCTACATGGAGCTGTCTACATCGTCGACTTCGAGCAAGGCGACGCCGTTGGTCATTGCCGTGGGATCGGGCGTGGCTACGACCGTGTAGGCGCCGGGCGCCAGTGACAGGGTGGTGGCGGAATCGCCGGCTTGCGTCAGCGGGAAATCACCCACGTCGGCCGCGATCGACCCATCCGGGTTCACGCTGCTGCTGGGAGCACTCGAGGCGACGGCGCTGCCGTTGACGTCGTAAACGTTGAGGCCGACGGCCGTAGCCGGATTGGAAATACCGAAGGTGCTCAAGTCGGGACCGACTCCTCGGACCAGCAGGTTCATGTTGGCCGTTCCGGTGATGACGAAACCTTGAATGAGGCTGTCGGCGTTCGGTCCGTACATGCCGCGCGAGGAGCCCGAGCTCAGGGAGCCGGTGCTGCTGCCGGTCAGAGTGTCGACGTCGTACACCTCCAGGAGCGCACTACCGCTGGGGGCGTTATTCCCGCTGGCCGCCACCTGGACGGTGTAGGCGCCGGGCCATAGCGTGACGAGCAGGGCGGAGTCGCCGGGGTCCGAAAGCGGAAAGGCGCCGATCGACGACGCAGTCATCACCACCATGTCGGAATTGGGTCCGTTCAGATAGCCGTCATCCGTGGCCACGACGTTGCCGTTGGCATCGAAAACGGTGATGTTGGCCTGTGCGACTGCATCGCCGACGCCAAACATGGCCAGGGTTGGTCCGACACCGCGGATCATGACGGTTTTGGGCCCAGTACTGTTGATGACAAATCCGGAGATGAGGGTACCGGTATCTTGGCCTACCGGACCGCGCAGGGACAGACTCGTGATCTGGCTGGGCGGGGTTTGGGCGGAAAGTTGAAGCGCTCCAGCCAACGCGAGGGAAATCAGAACTGAGATGGTTTTCATGGTTGATTGCTGTTTTAGATTTAAATGGCCGCGAACGACCTGCCGGAGGTAGCGCATGATTGATGCCAATGCGTCTGAATTAACATAATGTTATTATTATAATATTGTTACAAAATCACATTACAGAAAAAGGCCCACGCGAGCCGGTTGCGGCGGTGCCGCGCATTGGTAACCAACTTGTCGGCAGAGGTGCTGGCCGCAGGGCGTCCGGCACTTGTGATAATTTATTCCCGGATTGAGACCAATTGCCCTGCGCCTTTGGACGGTAGGGCCGGCCTTCGTGTCCGGGCCGCAAACCGCCGACCCGCCTTCGTCCGACTACGGCGTGGCAAACAAACGGCGGCCCTACCAAGACCAAAATCTCAGATATGTTGGTAAAGCACTGCCGCCACGGCGGCGCGCCTTCGGTGGTAATAGAGCGCCATTCCACCCTGGTAGAACAGGGTGGCCAATGCCACCAGGCCGAAGCAGGCGAAATAAAGCGTTCGTACCATGGCGAGCAGGTCCGCCTCGGTCGCCCCGGCTTCCGCGAGTTGCGCCTGCAGGTCGGAGGCACGCAGCATCGGTTCGAGGAGGTGCCGCACGGCGACGGGGTCGTAGCTCAGCAGCCGCCATCCGACGTAACTCAGAATCGCGGCGAGCAGATATAGCTGGCTCGCGATGAGCCAGTTTAGGCCGCGCGGTTCCCCGGCCTTGACCAGACCGGCGCCGTGCAGCTCGAACGCCCCCGCGCCGGCGATGAGCACGCCGACAAGGGCACCGGTGAAATCGCCGTACCAGGCGGAGGCAACGGCCAGCGCGCCGCAGAGCACGAGCACGCTGCCGCCATCGAAGCGCGCCACCCGCAGCATGCGGGCGACGATTTCGGCCGGGAGCAGAGGAGGCTTTGACGACATATGAGGCGGTACGAAGAATCCAAGTGGACGTTGTGGCTGGAGTCGCTCTGATTCTTCGCTTCGCTGGGAATAACTAATCCATCGTGCCTTCGTCTGCCAAGAGACCGTTTCGTTTCCGCCTCGATTTTCCTCCCGAGCTGCCGATCGGCTCGCGGGCGGAGGACATCGTCATGGCCATCCAGCAGCATCAGGTCGTCATTCTCGCGGGGGAGACGGGCTCGGGCAAAACCACGCAGATTCCGAAGATGTGCCTGGCTGCGGGCCAGGGCGTGCACGGTCGCATCGCCTGCACGCAACCGCGCCGCGTGGCCGCACTGTCGATCTCGCGCCGCGTGGCGGAGGAACTCGGCGTGGAGTGGGGGCGCGAGGTCGGCTGCAAGGTGCGTTTCAGCGACCAGACCTCCCCCCGGACCGTCATTAAATTTCTCACCGACGGCATGCTGCTCGCCGAGGTGCAGGGCGACCCGCAGTTGCGCGCCTACGACACAATCATCCTCGACGAGGCGCATGAGCGTTCGCTCAACATCGACTTCCTCCTCGGCCATCTGCGCAACCTGCGGTTCTTGCGGCCGGAGCTGAAGATCATCGTCACTTCCGCCACGATTGACACGCAGGCCTTCAGCACCGCCTTTGACGGGGCACCGGTCGTCGAGGTCTCCGGCCGTGCCTATCCGGTCGAGGTGATCTACGCACCGCTTGATGCGCTCGGCAGCGACGCGGCCGACGACGACGAGCCGGACGCGCGGGCCGAGGCGTTGCACTATGTGGACGGCGCGGTCGAGGCCGTGGAACGCATCGTCCGGGAAAGCCCGGGCGGCGACATCCTCGTTTTCATGCCCAGCGAGCGCGATATCCGCGAGGCGACGGACGGATTGGAGGAAAAATCCGAAATCCGAAAGTCGAAGTCCGAAATCATCCCGCTGTTCGGCCGGCTCTCCAACGCCGAGCAGCAACGCGTTTTCGCGCCGACCCAGCGCCGCAAAATCATCATCGCGACCAATATTGCCGAGACGTCGCTCACGATCCCGGGCATCCGCTTCGTGGTCGATACGGGTCTCGCCCGGCTCAGTCGCTATTCGCCGCAGGCGCGCACCCGCCGCCTGCCCATCGAGGCGGTCGCGCAATCGAGCGCCGACCAGCGCAAGGGCCGTGCCGGGCGCGTGGCCGAGGGGGTGTGCATCCGCCTCTATTCGGAGCAGGACTACCTCGAGCGCCCGCGCTTCACGCAGCCGGAAATCCAGCGGGCCAACCTCGCCGATGTCATCCTGCGGCTGAAGGCTTTCGGCCTCGGCGACATCGAGCGGTTTCCCTTCCTCAATCCGCCGGCGCCGAAGGCCATCCGCGCCGGCTACGCCCTGCTGGAGGAACTCGGCGCGCTGAACAACACCGGCATGGTAGGCCCGGCCGTTGGCCGGGCGGCCCGCCCACCGGGCGGGCCTGCCGGCGGGCCGACCGGTGAACCCCACCAGCTCACGCCGATTGGCCGCGAGCTGGCGCGCCTGCCGGTCGACCCGACGGTGGGCCGCATGATTCTGCAGGCGCGCAGTGAGAAATGCCTCCGCGAGGTGCTCGCGATCGCCGCCGGCCTGTCGATTCAGGACCCCCGCGAACGGCCGCTCGAAAAACAGGCCGCGGCCGACGCCGCGCACCGCCGGTTCGCGCATCCCGACTCGGATTTTCTCACCCTGCTCAATATCTGGGACGCCTATCACGACGAATTCGAGACGATGACGCAGGGCAAGTTGCGCCGCTTCTGCCACGATCACTTCCTCAGCTACGTGCGGATGCGGGAATGGCGCGACATCCATGCACAGCTCCTCGACGTGTTGCGCGAGCGCGACGGCTTCAAGATGACCTCGGTGGAGGACGGACTGCGCGAAAACTCCCAATCCCATACGCCAAATGCCAAACTGGCTTGGAGCACGCCCGCCTATCGCGCCATCCACCGCAGCGTTCTCACCGGACTGCTTGGCAACATCGCGTTCTACGACGAGGAGGCGCGTCTCTACAAGGCGACGCATGATCGCAAGGTGGCGTTGTTTCCCGGCTCCGTGCTCTTCGCTCGCGACGGTCCAAAAAAACGTCGGCTCGATCCGGGGCCACGCCCCGCGCCGAAAAAAGAGGCGAAGAGTCCGCGCTGGATCATGGCCGCCGAGATCGTCGAAACGTCGCGGGTCTTCGCCCGCACCTGCGCGCGGCTCGATCCGCAATGGGTGCTCGACCTCGGAGCCCACCTGGTAAAGGTCAGCCACAGCGAGCCGTTTTGGAACGTCGAGGCCGGCCGCGTGATGGTGAAGCGCCGCACCCGGCTTTACGGCCTGGAGATCGACCTGCGCGCCGTGAGTTATGGCTCGGTCGACCCGGTCGCGGCCACGGAGATATTCATCCGCGAAGGGCTCGTCGGCGACACGATCACCTGGCCCTTCGACTTCCTCGCGCACAACCGGCAGGTGCGGGAAAAGCTCGAGTTCATCCTGACCCGCACCCGCGACCGCGGCTACCTCAACCTCGACGAGGCGACGTACCGGTTCTACGCCGCCCGGCTGCTGCCGGACGGCAAATCCGAAACTCAAATCTCGAAATCCGAAACGCCGGATCCGAAACTCGAAACACGGAACCCGGAACTCGGAAACAGGGGCTCGGAACCCGGCACGCAGCTTCCGGCACCCAAAACTCAAAACCCAGAACCCAAAACCTCCCCCGGCGTCAGTTCCGTGGCCGAGCTGATCGACCTGGTGCGCGAGCGCCGCGCCACCGAGCCGAGGTTTCTGATGCTGGCGCCGGAGGACCTGCGCGATCCGGAGACGCTCGTGCACGACACGGCGGCATTCCCCGCGGCGCTGCCGCTGGAAAATCGTGTGCTGGCATTGAACTACGCCTACAAACCCGGGCAGGCCGACGACGGCGTGTCATTGGAGGTGCACGTGCGCGACGCCGCGGCGCTCACGGCTGCCGCGCTCGACTGGGCGGTGCCGGGCTACACGGCGGCGAAGGTGGAGCATTACCTGCGCGCACTGCCGAAGGAGCTGCGGCGGGCGTTCGTGCCGCTGGCGGAAACGGCGGAGAGCGTCACGTGGGCGGTCGAGCAGCTCGCGCGGTTGCGCGGCCAGCAGGAGACGCTCGTGGAGCTGTTGGGCGGGCATCTGCGGGAGCGGTTCGGCATCCGCTTCGATCCGGCGGTATGGGCGGACAAACCGCTGCCGGAGCACCTGCGCGTGAGGGTGCGGGTGGTGGACGACCGTGGCCGGGAATTGTGCGCCAGTCGCGAGCTGGCGGAAATCCGGGCGGCGCTGGCGACCGGTGCGTGCGAGGTGAGCACGGCGGCGGTGCAGGAGGAGCCGGCGATGTGGCGCCGGGCCCGCGCGCGCTGGGAGAAACCGGAGAGCGCAGACTGGACTTTCGGCGATCTTCCAGCGCGGGTGGAGGTGGGCGATCAGGCCGGCGTGCCGGTGTACGCCTACCCGGGATTGCAGGCCGGCAATGCCGGCGCGGCCGTGCGCCTCTACCGCACGCCAGGGGAGGCGCACGCGGCCACGGACGGCGGATTGCACCGGCTGATCGAGCAGCAGCTCAGCCGCGATCTCGGCTGGTTGGAACGCGATCTGCGGGCTCTGCGGCAGCTCGGCACCCTCACGGTGCCGGTGGCGCCACTTGAGCAGTTGCAGGAGGATGCGTTCGTCATGCTGCAGCGGTGGCTATGTGAACCATCGCGGGTGATCGCCGTGGCCGCGAGCGCCCGCGAGCGGGGGCAACCCACGGATCCGCTCGCGGGCGCTCGCAGCCACGGGATGGCGGCGGCGGATTTTGCCGCGGCCGTCGAGCAGGCGCGGGCCGATCTGCGCGGGCTCGTGCCGCGGTTGGTGGAATTGCTGCGTGAAATCCTGGCCTTGCGGCAGGAGCTGCTGACGCATGCCGAGCCTTACGCCGGGCTGGCCCGCGAGGTCGCCGCCCTGGTGCCGCCGGATTTCCTGCACACGACACCTTACCCGCAACTCGAGCATTTTCCGCGTTACCTGAAGGCGAAGAAGCAGCGCGCCGATCGCTGGCGGAAGCACCCGGCCAAAGACGCCGAAAGGGCGAACACGCTGGCGCCGTTTGCGGCGAAGGCGGCGAAACTCAGCCGTATCGACCGGCGCTTCTGGCTGGTGGAGGAATTTCGCGTGAGTGTCTTCGCGCAGGAACTGGGCACGGCGGAAACGGTTTCCGCGGTGAAACTGGAGCGGGAGCTGGCCGGTGGAGGGCGGGGCACGCCAGAGAATTCTAAGACGATCCCGCCCTGCAACGAAGACCAGGCGGCCGCCATGCCGGCGCAGAAATCCGTGCCGGCGAAGAAACCGGCACCCCTGAAAAGCCTGGGCGCACTCGACACTCTGTTGCGCAAGTCGTGATACGGTTGGCTTGTAGCCAGTTTCGCACGGCTTCCGAGTTGCTGTTTCGCTGGCCAGGGCTATGCTCAGGGGTAACCCGCTAAAGCCATGAATGCCTCAATCTCCACTCTGCTGGCACACAAGGGCGCAAAAATATTTTCCGTGCCTTCGACTGCCACTGTACTCGATGCGGTGCGCGAAATGAACCGACACAATATCAGCTCCATCCTGGTGATGGATGGCGGGCGATTGATCGGCCTCCTCACCGCCCGCGATGTGCTCACCCGGGTGATCGCCACCGAGCTCGATCCGAGCACGACCCGCGTCCATCAGGCCATGGTCACCGATCTGCCGACGCTGACTCCCGACATGTTCACCCTGGACGCCATGGGCATTTTCGAGCGGCGGCATTGCAGCCATCTCGCCGTGCTCGACGGCAGCCGGGTCGTCGGCGTGATCTCGATCAGCGACATTTCCAACTGGTATGCGACGACACAACGCGCCGAGACGGAATCAATGCGCGCCTTCCTGACCTGAACTTTCGCCGGGGAGGCCGGCCGGTGCCGACGGGCCGGTCATTTGACGAACCCACCGGCGTGCATAGGGTGCGCGCCATGAGAACATTTCCAGTCTGGGCCCTGATGCTGGCCGGCGTCCTGCCAGTGGAGGCCAAACTTGTCACCCGGCCCGTGGATTTCGAACACGCGGGCGTAAAACTCCAGGGCTATCTCGCGTATGACGACGCCCTGACGGCCCGTGGCAAACTTCCGGGAGTGCTGGTGGTTCCCGAATGGTGGGGGCTCAACGACTACATTCGCGGACGGGCCGAGGCGCTGGCCCGGCTGGGCTATGTCGCCTTCGCGACCGACATGTACGGCGCGGGCGTGGTCACGACCGATCCGAAAAAGGCCGGCGAACTCGCGGGGCAATTCTATGGCAAGCCGCTGATGGCGGAGCGGGCCCAGGCCGGCCTCGATCGGTTGCTGCAGACCGGGCTCGTCGATCCCGCCAGGGTGGCGGCCATCGGTTTCTGTTTCGGCGGCAGCACGTGCCAGGCGCTCGCCTACAGCGGCGCGCCGCTGGCCGGCATCGTGAGTTTCCACGGCGGATTGATTCCGGCGCCCGCGGACGCGGCGACCAAAAACCACGCGCGTTTTCTGATCTGCAACGGCGGGGCGGATTCGTTCGTGAAACCGGAGGATCTCACCACGTTCACCCGGTCGCTCGAAACGGCGCACATCGATTACCAGTTGATCACCTACGCCGGCGCGAAACATGCCTTCACCAATCCGGGAGCCGACCGGCTCGCGCAGGAGACGGGTATGCATGCCATCGGCTACAACGCGCCCGCCGCGCGCCGCTCCTGGCAGCACATGCGGCTGTTTTTCGACGAAATCTTCGGTCCGCCGCCGAACGATTGAGCGGGGACGGGACCGGACGGGAGATGCTGGGCCAACCCCTGCGGCTGCAGCTCAATTTCAACCGCTCTGGCGGCGGCAAATCGAGGGAGAGTTCTGGTTGGGCAGCGCAGAGCGCTGTTTAAGAAGCCGGTCGAGGCAGATCTCAACCTACCAAGGAAGATTTCGGGAAAGGATATGGTTCTATTGGCAAGCCCGACTGGCTCCTAGGTTCGGCTGGTCAACGGCCGTGGCGTGGCTAGCGTGGCGCGATGCGTTTTTTCCTGGTCTTCCTTGCCTTCGTCCCGGCGTTGCTCGCGCGCCCGTTCACCGTGGCCGCCTACAACGTCGAAAACCTCTTCGATGTCGATGGGATCGCCGTCTATGACGAATACCAGCCGTCGGCCTACACGCCGGCCCATCTGCGCACCAAGCTCGATCACATCGCGCAGGTGGTGGCGCGCATCGGCGACGCCGGCCGCGGCCCGGATATCATCCTGTTCGACGAGATCGAGGTGGATCGCACACCGGCATCGCGCGTGTATGACCCGGCAGCCTTTTTGCGGCTTTATGCCAGCACGACTTTCGAAAAAATGCTGACGGCGCCGCTCACCCCCGAGGAGGCCGGCCTGCCCGCCGAGGCGTGGTTGCTCAAGGCGTTCGCCGACCGCGGCCTCACCGGCTATACCGTGGTCGCCGGCAGTGACTCGCCGGCGACGAACTACGAGGATGG
>DATJPQ010000013.1:0-11223 GCA_035506315.1 Opitutaceae bacterium | reverse complement strand
CGCAATCTCGTGGGCGATGCCGTCGCGCACGAACGAGATCGAGTTGAGATTCTTCAACTCCACCTTCGTGCCGAGTTTGGTCTCGCCGACCGGGCGGATGGAGATGTTGGCGTCGCACCGGAGCTGGCCCTTCTCCATGTCACAATCGGAGATGCCGCCGTAGATCATCGTCTGCTTGAGCGAGGTCAGGTACGCGAACGCCTCCTCGGCGCTGTGCATTGCCGGCTCGGAGACGATCTCCATCAACGGCGTGCCGGCGCGGTTGTAATCGATGAGCGACTCGCTCGCGAAGTGGTTGAGCTTGCCGACGTCCTCCTCGAGGTGGATGCGCGTGAGCGGGATCTTCTTGTGCTCGCCCATCACGTTGCGCGCCGGACCGGGCAGCTCGATCTCGACGGCGCCGCCGAGGCAGATGGGCTGGTCGTACTGCGAAATCTGGTAGTTTTTCGGCGAGTCCGGGTAGAAATAGTTTTTCCGGTCCCATTTGCAGACGGGCGCGATGGTGCAGCCGAGCATGAGGCCCGCCTGGATGACCCGGTCGAGCGCGGCCTTGTTCATCACCGGCAGCACGCCGGGCAGCGCGAGCACGACCGGATCGGTGAGGGTATTTTCCGGCTGGCCGAAGCCGGTGGCGACCCGCGTGAACATCTTGGAGCGGGTCTTCACCTGCACGTGCACTTCCAGACCGATGACGGCTTCGTAGCGGACGGATTTTTGAGACACAGAGGACACGGAGGGAAGCACAGAGGTCACAGAGCAAGACGGCGCAGGCCTCGGGTGAGAACTTTGGAACGGAAATTGAGAAGCAAACCGATATGACACCCAGTGAATTTGAGGTAAGTCACGACTTGGGCGTCGTGAATCTCGAGCAAGGCGTCCACGGTTTTCAATTCTACAACAACCAGACCGCCGACAAGGAAATCGAGCCGATAAGCATCATCGATTATCAAGTCCTTGTACTTGATCGGACAGAGCTTTTGCTCCTCGAATGCAACGCCCCGCAGCCGCAACTCATGGGCCAAAGCACGCTGGTAAGCGGATTCCGGCAACCCCGGGCCCAGGTCCCGATGGACCTCCATAGCCGCACCAATTACCTCTTCCGTCAGTTGGTTAATTTCGGCATTCATCTCTGTGGTCTCCGTGTTTCTCAGTGTGCTCTGTGTCACCACTCATAGGTTCGGGTGGTGCGTGTGCCAGTCGTGGCCTTGCTCGTAGGCGTGGGCGATGGCGAGCAGGTTGGCTTCCTGGAACGGCTGGCCGATGAGTTGCAGGCCGATGGGTAGGCCACTCTTGGTGAAACCCGCCGGAACCGACACCCCCGGCAGACCGGCGAGGTTGACGCCAAGCGTGTAGATATCGATGAGGTACATCGCGAGCGGGTCGGACTTTTCGCCGACCTTGAAAGCCGGTACGGGCGAGGGCGGGGTGAGGAGCGCATCGACTTCGCGGTAGGCGTTGAGGAAGTCCTGCCGGATCAGCGTGCGGACCTTTTGGGCGCGCAGGTAGTAGGCGTCGTAGTAGCCGCTCGAGAGCACGTAGGTGCCGAGGATGATGCGGCGCTTGACCTCCGCGCCGAAACCCTCGGCGCGGGTTTTGAAATAGATGTCGACCGCGTCGGCGGCTTGCGCGCTGCGATGGCCGTAGCGGATGCCGTCGAAACGCGCGAGGTTGGACGACGCCTCGGCCGTGGCGATGATGTAGTAGGCGGCGATGGCGTACTGCGAGTGCGGCAGCGACACCTCCTTGATCTCGCAGCCGAGCTTGCGGTAATAATCGACCGCCGCCTGCACCGCCGCGTCGATTTCGGGATCGAGGCCGGCGCCAAAATATTCCTTCGGCAGGCCCAGCTTCCAGGGGCCGCGGCGTTTTTTCAGCTCCGCGCGGTAGTCGGGAATCTCGGCCTTATATGACGTCGAGTCGTGTGGATCGTGTCCGGCAACCGCCCCGAGGGTGAGGGCCACGTCCTCCACCGTACGGCCCAACGGCCCGATCTGGTCGAGCGATGACGCGAATGCAATCAGGCCAAAGCGGGAGACCAGGCCGTAGGTCGGCTTGAGCCCCACGACACCGCAGAAGGCCGCGGGCTGGCGGATCGAGCCGCCGGTGTCGGAGCCAAGCGCCACGATGGCTTCACCCGCGGCGACCGCGGCGGCGCTGCCGCCGGACGAGCCGCCCGGCACCCGGGTAAGGTCCCAGGGATTGCGGGTCGTCTTGAACGCCGAGTTTTCCGTGGAGGAGCCCATGGCAAATTCGTCCATGTTGCACCGGCCCCAGAGCACCGCGCCGGCGTCCTTCAATTTGCCCGTTACGGTGGCGTCGTAGGGCGAGACGAAGTTCGCCAGAATTTTGCTCGAGGCCGTGAGTGGCTGCCCAGTGACGGCGATGAGATCCTTGAGACCGATCGGAATGCCGTCGAGCGGTCCCCTCGCCTGCCCGGCGGCGCGACGCGCGTCGGAAGCACGGGCCTGCGCGAGAGCGTCAGCGGCGTCGAACGAGTTGAAGGCCTGCACCCGCCCGTCGACGGCCTGGGTACGGGCGATCACCGCTTGTGTCAGCTCGACGGCCGACACCTGCTTTGCCTCCAGGAGCGCGGCGAGTTCGGCGATGGATTGGTAGAAAAGCTCGGAAGTCATCGGGCGCTTACTCCACGACCTTCGGGACCACGATCATATGGTCGCGCTGCGCGGGAGCGTTGCGGAGCGCGGCCTCGACCGGGAGGCCCGGCTGGGGCACGTCGTCAGCCCAAACGTTGTACAGCGGAAACGCATGTGCCGTCGGTTCGATGCCGGCGACATCGACCGCCTTGAGTTGCTCGATGTACGCGAGCACGTCGCCGAGTTGCGCGGAGAACGTCGCTTTCTCCTCCGGCGTCAAAGCGAGCCGTGCGAGGTTGGCTACATGGTCGATGTTTAGGTTGGTCGGTTGGGCCATGACGGAAACAAACGCGGCAGCGTGCAAGGGCTGTCGCGAAACGCAACGGGCAAAATACCGCCGTTGACCAATTTCACTTGATCTCCCCTATTTTCGGAAACACGAAACGTTTCCCTTGCCAGTCTCCGCCACCCACCGTACGCCATGAAGATTCTGGTCGTTGACGACGATCCGGTCGCCCGGAAAGTGCTCAATGCCTTCCTGACCCAATCCAACTATGAAGTGGATGTCGTGGAAGACGCCGAACAGGCGCTGGAGGCAATGCAGGAGGAGGATGCCCCGCCAATCGCCATCATCGACTGGCAGATGCCCGGGATGAACGGCCTCGAGCTCTGCGCCGCCTTGCGGGAACTCAATCTCCCGCTGCAGCCCTACCTGTTCATTCTCCATTCCAAAAAAGACAAAAACGACATCGCCCAGGCCTTGGATGCGGGCGCGGACGATTATCTGACCAAGCCTTTCAACATGGTGGAAACGTGCGCACGTTTGCGCGTGGCCGAGCGTTCGATCGGCCGACAGCAGGCCCTGTTGGAGGAGATCGAGAATCTCCGTTCCGGGCCGCGCGAGGAACCCATTACCCCCACCGCCCCCACCATTGACGCCAATCCCGAACCCGTGTCGCCGCTGCCTTTCGAGGCGGGGGAGGCGTCGGCAACCGTCTCGCCGTTCGCCGAGACCAAAGCACCGGAACCTCCGCCGCTCTTCGTCGCCGAAGCGACCGCCCCGCCCCCGCCGTTCCAATTGGAATCGCTGTACCTCGACGCCATCGTAGCCGAAACCCTCAGCAAGGCCGGCCTGATGAACATGGTGGCTCGGACCCCGTTCCCAGCGGCCATGCCGGATTACGTCGCGTGGTATGGCCTCCTTCTGACCAAGGAAGAACTTTGGCTGGATTTGCTGCTCGAGGCCGATGAAGCCAGTATCACGAAACTGTTTAAGCTCGCCAAACGCCGGGAGGATTTTCTGCAGGTCGAACTCGGCCATTTTTGCGCCGTCCTCGTCCGGTCGATCGGTGGCGAGATACTGAAGATTCTGTCCGCCCGCGGCGGTGAAGTCTTCGAGCCCTTCGCACCCAGCACGACTGAAAACCACTCCGGCCGGCTGTCCAACCGGGTTCAGGGCGCCTCCACGCGCCTGCATTATGAGGTCGACCAGGCCACGATCACGCTCGTGATCCTGCCACACGCCAGCCCGCGCCAGTCTCTTCGCGTCGACCAACTGCATGCGCAGGATATTTTGGCGAATCATTATCCGCCGGCTGCCGCCCAAGAGCATGCTCCTTTCGGAAAGGGACTGGCCCTGGATGGGCCGATTTTGGGCAAAATCAAGGAAGTCGCCCACGACACCCCCGGCAATCCGCCCGTGGCGTTTCACCGACCCTCGGCTCTGGCCCTGTATTTCAACCAGTACCGCCCCGTCGGCGGATAGGGGCCAGCTCCGGACCTCCTGCTACCTCTTAACTCTCCCGACCACATGCTTGTCCCCGATCCGGAGTTTGTCGCTTATTACGTGACAAAGATGCTGCTTATTAATTGTTCGTGAGCAACATTAAGCATGAGTTTGTCACGTATTACGTGACAAACTCATGCTTGGAGCATACTGCAGGGATCATTACTTCCGGGCGCATTGATACCAGAGGCCATCCAAGATTTGGGCCTCAATGAGACGTCGTGAGAGGACAGAAAAATTTCTAGGGCGAACACCCGTTGAATCCGGCCGTAGTTTTAGTGAAACCGCCCGGCTTCGGCGCGTTGGGGATAATGCACCCTACCGTTCGCATCGCGGGCTTACACCGGTTCGCTGGGAGCAGAACACCTTTCGCTCACTTGCGCACGGTCCAGCCGTCCGTTTTCTCGATGTTCGCCTGGATCTGCGCGAAAACGGCGTTCACCTCGTCGTCGGTCAGCGTCCGCTCGGCGGAGCGGAACACGAGGCCGAACGCCAGGCTCTTTTTCCCCTCGGGCAGGCCCTGGCCCTGGTACACGTCGAATACCGTCACGCTTTCCACGGCAAAGGCCTGGCCGACGGCGGATCGGGCGGTTTTGGCGAGCTGCTTACGCACCTCCTCGGCCGGCGTATGGGCGTCGACCACGAGCGCGAGGTCGCGCAGCGCGGCCGGGAAAAGGCCGAAGGTCGCAAAGCGGCGGTGGGCGCCGGCGGCGGCGAGCTTCTCCGGCAGGATCGCAAAGATACCACCGTAAATCTTGCCCTCGAGGCCGAGCGATTTGACCAATGCGAGATCAAGCAGGCCGCACTGGGCCAGCCAGCCGCCGTGTTGCAGCCCGCCGGAGGCCGCCGAGTGGCCCGTCTGCCAGCCGGCATGGCCAGGCCCGCCGGCAATCTGCGGTTGCCGCGCGAGTTCGATGCCCGCGGCGGCGGCCAGCGCCTCGACGTGGTGTTTCACACCGTAGAAATCGGCCGGCTCGCGCTTGAGCCAGCGGCGCTCCGCCTCCTCGGCCACGATGAACGCCACGGCCACGCATTCGAAATTCTGGCCGTCGCGTTCGACAAAAATCCGCCCCGTCTCGAACAGGCGCGCGACCGCCACGCCACGCGAGCGGTTCAGTTTCAGCGACTCGAGCAGCCCGGCGATCAGCGTCGGCCGGAGATGCGACTGGTCCTCCACGAACGGATTGGCCAGGGCGAGCTCCGTCGCAGCCGTCGGCGGCACCCACGCGGCCAGCTCTTTGGCCGGACGCAGCGTGTAGTTCACGCATTCGTGAAAATCGTGGCCCACGAGGTAATCGGTCGCGCGCCGGTGGTAGAGCACAACCGGATCGTCGTCCGCGAGCAGGCCGGGTGACTGTACCACCGCCGGCGGAATGCGGTCAGTGCCATAGAGGCGGAGCACCTCTTCGACCAGGTCGATGGGCCGGTCGAGGTCGTCGCGCCAGCTCGGGATCGCCACGGTCCAACTCGTGCCGCCCTCGGGCAGATCCTCTTTACGGACGATGGTGAGATCGAGCGACTCGAGCGCGGTCTTAATCTCGGCATCGGCGATGTCGAACCCGACCCTCGCGCGGACGTAGGCCGGGGTGACTGCGATCTCGCGTTGCCACGGCTTGTCGCCGCCAACTTTGCAGATCGGGCCGACGATCCGGCCGCCAGCGGTCGTGACCAACAAGTCGAGTGCGCGACAGGCCGCCTCCAGGGTCGAGTGCGGATCGACCCCACGCTCGAACCGGTACGAGGAATCGGAGGTGAGTCCCAGATGCTTTGAGGTCCAGCGGACCGACTGGCGGCGAAAAAGTGCGGCTTCGAGCACGATGTCGGTGGTGTCGGCGCTCACGCCGGAGCGCTCGCCACCCATGATGCCGGCCACGACGAGCGGTTGTTGCGTATCGGCGATCACGAGCATGCGGCTGCTGAGCAGCCTTTCCTTGCCATCGAGCGTGACCAGTTTCTCGCCGTCGACCGCACGGCGGACGACGATCTGGCCCCCGCCAATCTGCCTTGCATCGAACGCGTGCAGGGGCTGGCCGTATTCCAGCATCACGTAGTTGGTCACATCGACGACATTGTTGATCGGGCGCAGGCCGGCGGCCGAGAGACGCTCCTGCATCCACGCGGGACTCGGGCCGATCTTCACCCCTGAGACGATGTGCGCGGTATAGAGCGGACAATCCTCCGGCGCCTCGACGCGCACGGCACTGAGCAGATCGGGGCGTGCCGCCCCGGAGGCCTGGTCAATCTCGCCATGGAACTTGATCTCCGGATAAACGAGCTCCTGTTTGAACCACGCCGCCAGTTCACGCGCCACGCCGAGGTGGCACAGGCAGTCGGGGCGGTTGGGTGTCACTTCGATGTCGAACACCGTGTCGCCGGGCGGCAGCACCTGGTTGATGGGCGTGCCGAGCGCCGGCCGGTCGGTGAGGATGAGCAGGCCGGCGGCATCCGCGGCGACGCCAAGCTCCTTGGCCGAACACATCATGCCATCGGAGAGCTGACCGCGGATCTTCGACTGCTTGATGGCGAAATTGCCCGGCAACACGGCGCCGGGCAGCGCCACCGGCACGCGATCACCGACTTTGTGATTCTGCGCGCCGCAGACGATGGTCTTCACTCCGTGGGCCAGCCCGACGTCGACGGTGCACAGGGTGAGCTTGTCGGCGTTGGGATGCTTGTCGCGCGTGAGCACCTCGCCCACGAACACGTTTTCCAGCTTCGGTGCCCCGGTGGAGATGACCTGCTCCACCTCGAGCCCGAGGAACGTGATCGCACGGGTGATCTCCTCGACGGAGGCGTCGAGCCGGACGTAGTCTTTGAGCCAGTTGAGGGAAATTTTCATAAGGAATTTTCTCCGAAAATTCCTAAGCGAATTGCTTCAGGAAGCGCAGGTCGTTTTGGTAGAAGTAACGGATGTCATCGATGCCGTAGAGCAGCATCGCGAGGCGCTCGAGACCCATGCCGAACGCGTAGCCGCTCCAGATCTCCGGGTCGTAGCCGACGGCCTCGAACACGGTCGGATCGACCATGCCGCAGCCGCCGATCTCAATCCATTCCTTGTTCACCTTCGGCAGGTGGCGCGCCGAGAGGTCGACCTCGAAGCTCGGCTCGGTGTAGCCAAAATAATGCGGCCGGAAACGCGTCTTCGTGTCCGGCCCGAGGAGGGAGGCGAAGATGTAGTCGAGCAGCCCCTTCAGGTCGCGCACAGTGACATTCTTGTCCACGTAAAGGCACTCGAGCTGGTGGAAGTTGGCCGAGTGCGTGGCGTCGGTCGTGTCGCGGCGATAGACGCGCCCGGGCGAGACGATGCGGAGGGGGGGCGGTCCCTTGAGCATCGTGCGGATCTGCACCGACGAGGTGTGCGTGCGGAGCAGGTATTTCTCGTCGGGATTCTTTTTCGACACGTTGCCGAAACGGGCGTGGTCGGGGAAATAGAACGTGTCCTGCACGTCGCGCGCCGGGTGGTCGGCGGGCGTGTTGAGGGCGTCGAAGCAATAGTACTCCGTCTCCACCTCCGGGCCGTCGGCGACGACAAAGCCGACCTTGCGGAGGATGCGGCACATCTCCTCGCGCACGAGGGTGAGCGGATGGTAGGTGCCAGGACCGGCGTCGGGCGCGGGCAAGGTGGGATCGACCGCCGGACCGAGCTGGCCGGCCAGCTCGGCCTGCTCGAGGCGTTGCAGCGTGGCGTCGAGGAGCGCCTGGAGCTGCGTCTTGGTTTCGTTGATGAGTTTGCCGAGGGCCGGGCGCTGCTCCTTGGGCACGGCGCCCATCTGCTTCATGAACGCGGTGAGCTCGCCGTTGGGGCCGACGTAGCGGGCCTTGGCGGCCTCGAAGTCGGGCCGCGTCTGCAGCGCCGGGAACTCAGCCTGGGCCTTGGCGAGGAGGGCGGAAAGTTGGTCTTGCATGGGAGAAAAATACTTAACCACGGATTACACGGATGGGCACGGAAAAACTCCAACGTGCGCGCGGCGGCATGGGCTGAAAAATCGGTAAGAAAACAAAAGAGGACGGAACCTCGGGATGAGGCCCGTCCTCCGAAAGGATCGAAACTGGGAGGCGAGCCCGCCCGGGCTCGCGTTGGGATTAGGCCTTCTTCGCCGCGGCGGCCTTGGCCTTCAACGCGTCCTGGGCTTGTTTGACCAGGGCGGTAAACGCCACCTCGTCGCGGATCGCGATATCGCTGAGGATGCGGCGATCGAGCCCGATGTTGGCGGCCTTGAGACCTTCGATGAAGCGGCTGTAGCTGATGCCGGCGGTGCGGCAGGCGATGTTGAGGCGGACGATCCAGAGTTCGCGCCAGTCGGCCTTCTTCTTTTTGCGGGCGGCGTAGGCGTACTGCCAGGCGTGCTGGACAGCTTCCTTCGCATAGCGGAAGAGCTTCGATTTGCTCGAATAGTAACCCTTCGCGTAGGTTAAGGTTTTCTTGCGGCGCTTGCGCGACGCGGGGGAGTTGGTGGCACGAGGCATGTTGTTATTTTAGGTTTGGTCGCCGGCAGGTCGCCTGAATTGTCACCCGCCTGGCGAAGTTATGGTTGCGCGCTGCGTCGGTTTAGAGGCCGAAGGGCAGACAGCGTTTGAGCGGCTCGGCGTGGCCTTCGGCCACCAGCTTGTCGCGGGAGGCACGACGCTTCTGCTTCGTGCTCTTGGAGGCGAGCAAGTGCCGGAACCCCGGCGTGCGGCGCACGAGCTTGCCCCGGGCGGTCAGCTTGAAGCGCTTGGCAACGGACTTTTTGGTCTTTTGCATGGAGAGAGCGGTCGAAAACAGAGGGCGCGGTCGAGGTTGGCAAGGGGAAAGTTGCCGGGGGCGCCCGCCCCCGCCCGGCGGAGGGCAGTCCCGCCGGAGCGGCCGGCGCCCGCCGGGCCCGCCCCCGCCCCGGCTGAATCCTATAACAGGATACAGCCCGGGCGCCACGATCCGCCCCGGCCCCGCGCGGCCTCCGCCCCCCGTTTGGGCCGGCCGTTGACAACGTTTGCGGAAACCATGCAGGGTTCGGCAAGGAAATGGTGTTGACTTGCAGAGTGGGATTTCGCGTTTTCGTCATCTTCATTTTTGGCTTCCTAGCTCAATGGTAGAGCAGCTGACTCTTAATCAGTAGGTTCGGGGTTCGAGTCCCCGGGGAGCCACCAGTGCCGGCGTCCGCGCCGGCGCTCGGTCGCGTTCTTTGATCGTACGTTCGCACTTTTTCTCGCCTTGGCGCCGCGCGCGCGGCAACCTCGCCCCGTTTTTCGCCGGCGTAGCTCAATGGCAGAGCACCTGTTTTGTAAACAGGGGGTTGCAGGTTCGACTCCCGTCGCTGGCTCCATTTGTCCTCTGTCGCGCCGTTGCCGGCGAAGCGGTGCGAACGTTTTTTCCACTCTCTGCCCGATGGTGTAATGGTAGCACAGCAGACTCTGAATCTGTTTGTCTAGGTTCGATCCCTAGTCGGGCAGCCAGTGCGCGGGTCTCTACGTAGAATTCGTCAAACGGATAATCGTGGTTGACACGCTCATTTTCCTCCAGCCAAGTTCGCCCCTTTCGCGTCCGAAACGATCCCTGTAGTTCACCTCCCTCCCTAAAACGAATCTTCGATTTTGCGCCAGTTACCATCAGTTCCTCCCGCACCCGGGTGCGAAAAACCCGCCCCCCGACTTGTTCGTCGTGAAACAATTTTGCTTTACAAGTTGGAAATGACGCTTACCTTGACTGACAGCTTTCAGGCCCCTCGGTCGACTCCCCTCGTTATCGATTGTCTCGGCGCTTGAATGCGGCATCCTTCAAGCTGCGCCTTTCACCGCTCTCCCCCTCCTTTCCGAATAATCAACTCTCACACCCAAAGACCCTCCTACTATGATTACTAGCACCCTCCCGCTCGCGTTCCTCATGAACCAGACCCCCATGGAGCTCTTCATCCATGGTCGCTTCGTCATGTGGCCGATGTTGCTCCTGTCGTTGATCGGCTTCACCGTGATCGTGGAGCGCGTTTTGTTCATCGTCCGCGAAACCAGTCATCGCGATGCCGAGCTGGTCGCCTCCATGCTCGAGAAGGCCGAGGCCGGCGACGTCGATGGCGCCGTGGCGGTCGGCAAGCAGAGCAAGGACTACATCGCCCGCATTCTGGTGTACAGCCTGACGAACCGCGAATTCTCGCTGCACAACGCTTTCGTCCGCGCGGCCAACCAGGAATTGTCCCGTTTCCAACAGGGCATGGCCATTCTCGACACGGTGATCACGGCCGCCCCGCTCCTCGGCCTCCTCGGCACGGTCACGGGCATGATGGGCACCTTCGGCGCCCTCGGTGAAGGCGGCGACATCGCCTCCAGCGCCAGCAAGATCACCGGTGGCGTCGCCGAAGCGCTGATCGCCACGGCCTGCGGTCTCGCCGTCGCCGTTTCCTCCCTCCTCCCTTACAATTACATGAACGCCCGGATCGAAGAGGCCAAGCACGAGGTGGCAGACGCTTCGGCCGCGTTGGAGATTCTGTTGAAGAAATCCGAAGCCAATACGGCCAATAATCGCTAAGAAAACGGCCGCAGGCGCGTTGTAACCTTTAACTCCTCCCTCCCATGGCTGCAAAGAAGGCGCGCATCGAGATCATCCCTCTGATCGACGTCATCTTTTTCCTCCTCGCCACGTTCGTGCTGTTCACGCTCGCCCTCAACAAGTCCAACGGTCTTCCGGTGTCGTTGCCGGATTCCGAGACTGGCGAGAAGCGCGATCCCGCGGGGTCCGTGACCATTACCGTCACGCAAGAAGGTACCCTGGCGTGGAACAAGGAACCGGTGACTCTACAGGAGTTCCTCGACCGGCTTAAGCAGTACCATATGGAGGAGCCCAATCCAAAGATCCTCATCAATGGCGACCAA
>DATJPQ010000012.1:0-15076 GCA_035506315.1 Opitutaceae bacterium | reverse complement strand
TCGAAAACGGGATGGTCGGCATCCTTGATGACCAAGTCGGTTTCGGCAGTGATCTTCACGTTACGCAGTGTGATGTTGGTGATCGGGCTGTCGGGCAGGCCGACGATTTTGCCGGCGTGGGTGGAATTCTCGATGGTCACGTTGTCGATGAGGATGTCGCGAATGGAGGGAACCTTGGTCTGATCTCCTTTGAAATCGGGGCGGTTGTTATCGACGTAGTTCAGATCGAGCACGATGGCGTTGGCCACGTTTTTCATCTGAATGTCGGTGTAGCGGACGTTGTCGACCGGGCCGCCGGCGCCACGCATCGATTTGATGCGAATGCCATTGTCGGTGCCGTCGAGAGTACAGTGGCGGACCAGCATGTTGTGGATGCCCACGGCGGTGCCGGAACCGATGGAGATGCCGTGGCCGTGCCTGATGGTGCAATTCTCGATGAGAATGTTCGTGCCGCCGGATTTGATGACGATGTCGTCGTCGCCCGTATCGATGTCGCAGTCGCGGATGAGGAAATTGGTGCCCGGACCCGGGTCGATGGCATCGGTGTTGGGGGCATCGAACGGGGCGCGAACCTTGACGCGCTCGATCGTCAGATCGGTGATGTCGATGGGCACGAGGTGAAACTTCGACGAATTGGTCAGCGTGATGTCGGCGACGTGAAGGCGCGTGCAGCCGTTGATGACGACCAGATGCGGACGCGGATAGATGACGCGGCCGGGTTCAGTCTTGGCCGCCGCCCGGGCGGCGCGTTCGGACCGGTCCCACCAGTGCTGGCCGCTGCCGTCGATCGTCCCGGTGCCCGTAAGGGCGACGTCGTGGAGATTGCGTCCGGAGATCAGCGGATCGGGCATGTGGACTCTGGCGGCGACCTCCTCCTGCGATTTCAGCGTCGCGGGATCGGGCAGACCGAGAGCCTCGAAGGTGTCCGGCGCCTGGATGACGGCGCCTTCGTCGAGGTGTAAATCGAGATTGGAGCAAAGCTTGAACGGAAGCGTGCGGAAGATGCCCTTGGGCACGACGAGCCGGCCGCCGCCGGCTTTTCCCACTGCAGCTATGGCTTTTTTGAAGGCTTCGGTGTTGAGCGTCCTGCCGTCGCCGACGGCACCGAAATCGGTGAGCACAAACGTGCGGTCAGGGATGGTCGGGAGCGCGGGCTTGACGTTGGCCGCGCGGGAGACGTCGACCGTGGCGCCCTGCGACCAGGCGACGGAGCAGAAAGAGACGAGAGCCAGGACGGCAAGGATCGTAAGCGGGATATTGGCGCGTTTCATGGAGTTTTGGGAGTTGCGACCTGCAGGACGATGACGAGGTGACTAAGGTGGCAGAGATTAACTTCTGCCACTTCCCGGGCAACTCAATCTCCGCGTTCCCGCCAGAAACGATGGCGGCAATTCCCGCCATCACGACCACCGGTGTATTCTTGCGGCAGCGGGCAAATTTTTACTTTAGTTAGGAACCATGCCGCTCCGCCGTGTACCAAGCCCTCTAACGCCCGTCTCCATGTTGTTCAGCGTCAACAGGGCCAGCCTCCTGGCGTCAGCGCCAAAGTCCAGCCCGCTATTCCGATGACTTTTCCTTTTCGGCCTTTTTTCCGTCGGCTGCTGCCGGTCGCGCCGGTCGCGTTCACCTTTTGGGTGGCTCCGCTCGGCGCCGCTCCGGACCCCGAAAATGCGCCACCTCCTTCTCTCCTCACGAGCATGCGCGAGGATCTGCTGCGCATGAACGAATTTCTCGATACGACGCTGCCCGGTACGTTAAAGAAGTACAACGTCATCCTGGAATTTACGCCCAAGTTCGTCGACTTCCGAGACCACGAATATATCCGTTTCCCGGTCCAAGTGCGCTATGGCGTGAGCGACCGCTGGGAACTCTACGGCGGTTGGACGCCGTTCACGCCCAATCCTTTCAACCCTGGTCGCGACTACCGGTGGGGCACGGGCTTTGCCCTGCTCGGCGTCCGGCATGATGTCGGCAAATTTTTCGGCTTGTACGATCATGTGACTGTAGGACTCGAAACCCGCGCCCCCCTCGGCCAGCCGCCGCTTTTCCTGATCGATCGCTACAGCCATATCCGCCCCTATATTCTGGCGTCCCGCCAGCTCCCCTGGCCCTCCACGACCTTTCTCACGAATTACAGCTACGACCGTGCCGTGGACACGCCCGGTCGCGGGACTCCACCCGCCAATCAATCCCGCGTCCATCTCGCCGAGGTTGCACCTAGCGTGCTGTACAAACCCGGCGAATTCGGTGGCTTTGTCGAATACACCTATCGTTTTTTTCAAGGCGAGGAGGCCCACCATCTCGGCTTCGAGTACAAGGCCGGCGCCGTCTGGGATGTACCGCTGGTGCGTTCGCAGGCCTGGCGTCTGCCGGGCAAATGGCAGGCGGAACTGGCCTACAAGATTTCGGACGAGCAGGGCGTCGGTGAAAGCCGGGGCATCGCGTTCAGCGTCCGGTGGCGCACCTCCCTGCACGAAATGCTGAATTACCGCCCCAGTATGACCGGGCCGGTCAAGTGACGCGGCCTTGGCGCGGTCCCGGGCGGAATTCCAAGCCTCCACCCTACCGAATCCGCTGCAGAAGATGATCTGGCGATCACGGGAATTGTGCCCGCCTGCTTTGGCCGTCGGAGAGTCTGAGGGCTTTAAGGGCTCCGCTTAACCGTACCTTAAGTAGCGCAGGCTTCCAGCCTGCATCGGGCGATGAAGCAGGCAAGGATGCCGGCGCTACGAAACGCCCAAGTTTTTTGGTGTGCCTTTTACGATGCTTTACTCGCGACCATTGCCATAGGACAATCCCCGGCGACTGGCCCATGCGGACTCTGTTTCAGACTTTCTCCAAATCGCCCGGCAGGTTCGGCCGCGGGCTCATGCTTGTCGTGAGCACGTTCGTTCCGCCGGTTTGCTACGCCGAGCCACCGCCACCCGCCCCCCCGCCTCTTCTGGCTTTCCCCACCGCCGAAGGCTTCGGCGCCCGCGCGACCGGCGGACGCGGCGGTGAAGTCTATCACGTAACCAACCTGCACGATGCCGGCCCCGGATCGTTCCGCGACGCCGTCAGCCGGGGCCCCCGCATCGTGGTCTTCGATGTGGGCGGGGTCATCCGGCTGCTGTCCAACGTGACGGCGGGCAGCGATCTCACCCTCGCCGGGCAAACGGCCCCGGGCGACGGCATCGCCATCTACGGCCACTCGATTTCGTTCAGTGGCGCCCACAACGTCATCGTACGCTTCCTGCGTTTTCGGCAGGGTGTCGGCGGCGATCCGGCCAAGAGTTCGCTCAACCTTGCCGACAGCAGCGATATGATTTTCGACCACGTTTCGATCGAATGGGGCCGCTGGGACAGCCTCAGCGTAACGCAGGGCAGCCATACGATCACTCTTCAATATTGCCTCATCGGCGAATCGCTCGAACCCGGACGCTTCGGCGCGCGGATCGGCTCCGCCACCGACATCACGCTCAGTCACAATCTCTGGATCGATAACCAAAGCCACAACCCCCGGGCCCGGGGCGCAATCCAGTATATCAACAACGTCGTGTACAACTGGGGCACCGCCGGACTGGTGGGCGGCCACACCTCCTCCGACCATCAGCTCGATGTCATCGGCAACTATTTTATCAGAGGCCCTTCTTCCAACGACCGTTTTGCCGGCCAGTTCACCGCGACCGACCACGTTTACCAGGCCGGCAACTACGTGGATCTCGACCGGGATGGAACGCTTGGCGGCCGGCCCGTCGTCGCCGCGGATTTTGCCGATGCCGGGGGCGCCCCAACTTTCGTGACGCAACCGCTGCTCCACCCGCCGGTACCGGTGAGGGTGGATGCGGCGGAAGAGGCTTATCGGAAGATCGTGGCCCGCGCCGGCTGTTCGCTTCATCGCGATTCGGTCGATACGCGGCTCATTGCGGATCTGACCTCGCTGGCCCTGAAGGGGCGGATTATTCGCGGCGAGGCCACCGTGCACGGCATCGGCGCGGTCAAAGGCGGGCCGGCGCCGGTCAGCACCGTGAGCGATGGCCTATCCGACGAGTGGAAGCTATCGCATGGTCTGGATCCGAAGGACCCCAAAATCGCCCGGGGCGACTACAATCGCGATGGCTACAATAATCTGGAGGACTACTTGAACGAGCTCGCCGGCGACGGCCCGGCCCGATGAATCCGAACAAAAGACCGGGCGGCTCATCCTTGACTTGAGTCTTGTCCGATCACCGCGTTGAACCTTGGGCGACACGATGCTTGCCACCGACCTGATTAAAACCGACGCCAAGATACTTGTCGCTGACGATGATATCGTGAGCCGAAAGGTCCTGACCGCCTTTCTGGAAAAATCGAATTACGAAGTGGTCACTGCGGTGGATGGACCCAGCGCGCTGGAGGCCATGCTCGCCCCGGAAGCGCCATGCATGGCCATTCTCGATTGGATGATGCCCGGGATGGACGGCACCGAAGTCTGCGCGCGGATTCGCGCCGCCGGCCTCAAGATCCGGCCCTACGTGATCATGCTCACAGCCAAGACGGCCAAGGACGATCTCGCCGCCAGCCTGGATGCCGGGGCCGACGATTACCTGACCAAACCCTACAATTCGGTCGAACTGCTCGCCCGGTTGCGCGTGGCCCAACGGACGATCCACTACCAGCTCGAGCTGCAGAAACATATCGACGATCTCGAGCTGATGGCGGAACGGTATCGCCTGCTCGGCGAGATCATCAGCCAGCAAGGCGGGCCAGCGGAGTCCGACGAAGACGGTCAGGCACTCGTGGGCGGAGCCGAAGGCGTGGCCACAACCGCGGGCGGGAAGAAATTCGTTCCCCGCGATGTGATCGACGAGGCGATGGTCCGGGCGCTCGGCGAACTGAGCATGGAAATAGTCGAGGGCAGCGTCGTCCCGGTCAAGACCCCGCATCGTTCCAGCGCCTTTACCGCCTGGGCCGGACTCTTGCTGGGGAAAGCCCAGCTATGGATCGACCTGTTGCTGGAAATCGACCGCGAGGCGGCCACCGCGTTTTACGAGCAGGCGTTGCGGCGGCGTCCCGTCACCGACCGGGAAATCCTGGGTTTTCTGGCCGAGACGCACACCATCGTCAGCGCCGCCTTCAAGGCTGCCTTGCAGGCCCGGGGTGGTGAGGCCTCCTCGCCCATGCTGTCGCACGCGCTCCGGACCGACCGGATCGAAAAACCGGCGCCTCCGGTGCCTCGCGATCACGAGACCCACACATATAACCTGGAGGGATTTGCCCTCCGCCTGACCCTGGTGCGCCAGCCTTGTCTGATCCGCATCAAGATGCCCAATCTCCTGAACACGGCCGACATCCTGGCCGAGCCTTATCCCTCCTCCGAGGTCAGCAAGGTCCCGCTGATCAACCAGGGTGTGGTCTTGAACGACTGGTATATCGAGAAGCTGATCGCCTGGGCCGACAAAGAGATGAAAAGCCAGCCCGTGCATGTGTTTCAACCCTCGCCGCTGGCCAAATATTTTTACGCCGATACATTGTTCGCCCATCCGGGAAGGCCGGAAAAGCACCTGCTCGACGACAACGTGAACGGTTGAGAGCGCACCCCGGACCCGGGTGTTTCGTGGCGCAGGCATCCTTGCCTGCTTCATCGCCCGATGCAGGCTGGAAACCTGCGCTACCTGCGGAGCCGGTTGACGGCAGCACCCGGGAGACACCGTCCCGGGTTGCGGTGGATGAGATAGCGGGGTAATCTGCTCTCGCATTCATTCTCCATGATCGACTGGCGTCACTGGCACAACGAGCCCTTCCTCATCGGCGGGCTCATCTTTCTGGGTTGGGCTTACGCCCTTCTCACCGGCCCGTGGCGCGACCGGCTGGCCTCCGTCGCCGCTTACCCGCGTGGACGCGCTTTCTGCTTTTACGCGGCCCTGGTCCTCTTCTATTTCGCTGTCGGCTCGCCGCTCGACCAGATCGGCGAGCGCCTGCTGCTCAGCGCGCACATGCTCCAGCATCAACTGCTGATCTATCCCGCCGCCGTGTTGTTCCTGTGCGGACTGCCCGACTGGCTCGTGCGACCTATAACCGGTCGCACGGCCTGGCGCGGTGCCTTACGATTTCTCACCCACCCGCTCGTCTGTGGCTCGATCTATACGGTCACAATCTCCGTCTGGCACGCGCCCTTCCTCTACGAGTGGGCTTTGCAGAACAAACTGGTCCACGTACTCGAACATGTGATGTTTTTCGGCGCGGCGCTTTTCTGCTGGTGGCCGCTGCTCAGCCCATCGCGCGAATTCCCGCCGATTTCCTATCCAGGGCAGATGCTTTATCTGGTCGCCGTGACGATCGGCATGACGCCGGTGTTCGCCTACATCACGTTTTCCAAAGATATCCTCTATCCTACCTACGAATATGCGCCCCGCCTGTTCGCCAACTTCAGTCCGGCCGACGACCAGATTCTGGCTGGCGCAATGATGAAGCTGGTTGGGATGAGCGTCGCCTTCCTCGTTTTCGCCCGGGCGTTCTATCGCTGGTATCGGGACGACGTGGCTGGCGGTATGACCCGCAAGCAAAGCCTTGCCGCAGCTCCCTAGCCGTCGGTTTCCTGTAGCAGCCGAAGTCACGAGGCTGGATTTGCCGTCCGCGAGGACACCAGCCTCCCGACGTCGGCCGCTACGTGCGAGCGTATTTCGAACACGGAGCACGGACGTATCGCCGAAGGCTTGCCCGCCAGAGGCGGGCAATCGTCCGCCTATAACATCAACCGCGTCGTAACCGACGCGGGTCCTCGGGAGGCCGGCCGGAGTTTGGCCGGAGTCACCGACTCAGGCTACAACAAGCAGCATCACCCGCGACCGTGGGTGGCGCGCGTTTCGTAGGAGCGAATTTATTTGCGATCCGTCCGAGCTGCGGTGCGGTTGTCGCAATTGAAATTGCTCCTACGAGGAGCGGATACGCCAGATCCGGTGCTTTGAACGCGACCTAGGCCGGCACGCCGATGAGGTCTTCGATCGAGTCGCTCTCGGCGTTGATGTCGGCAAAGAGCCACGTCGAGAGGTACCGCTCGCTGCACGAGGGGATGATCGCGACGATCAGCTTGCCCCGGTTTTCGGGGCGCTTCGCCAGCTGCAACGCCGCCCATACGGCCGCGCCGGAAGAGATGCCGATCGGAATGCCGTCAAGCGTGTTGACCTGCTTCGACACCGGGCCGGAATCCGTCTCCTTCACGCGGATAACCTCGTCGTAAATCTTGGTGTTGAGCACCGGGGGGATGAAACCGGCGCCGAGCCCCTGCAACTTGTGCGGGCCGGGCGCGCCGCCGGAAAGCACTGGAGAACCGTCGGGCTCCACCGCCACGATTTTCACGGCAGGTTTGCGCGCCTTGAGCACTTCGCCGACGCCGGTAATGGTGCCACCGGTGCCGATGCCGGATACCACGATGTCCACCTTGCCGTCGGTATCGCGCCAGATTTCCTCGGCCGTGGTGCGACGGTGAATTTCGGGATTGGCGGGGTTGGCGAATTGCTGGAGGATGACGCTGTTGGGAATCTTCGCCGCGAGCTCCTCGGCCTTGGCCATGGCGCCTTTCATGCCCTTGGGCCCCTCGGTCAGGATGAGGCGGGCTCCGAGCACCTTGAGCAGCTTGCGTCGCTCGAGACTCATCGTCTCGGGCATGGTGAGGATGAGCTTCAGACCCTTGGCGGCGGCGACGAAGGCCAACGCGATGCCGGTGTTGCCGCTGGTGGGCTCGATCAGGACAGTATCCTGATTGATGCGACCGGATTTCAGCGCGTCGTCGATCATGGCGAAGCCGATGCGGTCCTTCACGCTGGAGAGGGGGTTGAAGAATTCGAGTTTGAGCACGACGTCGGCGAGCGAGCCGTGTTCGCGGGCCGTGCGGTTGAGCCGCACGAGCGGGGTATTTCCGATGGTCTCGGTGATGTCATTTAGTATTTTAGCCATAAGTTTAGTGATAAAGAGAACGAAAGACGGAAAGATTTCAACTGGAGCAGTTAGTTTCTTGCCGTGCCCCAGCGACGGTGCAGGTAGCGCTCCCACGGGGAGAACAGGACTTTGTCGGCCAGCAGGCCAATATTGATGATCACAAGCATGATTCCAATCACCTGCTCCATGGCATTCAGCTCGCGTCCATAGTGCAGCAGGTGGCCCAGGCCAAAACCGCTCAGGATGGTGACGTAAATCTCCGCCGCCATGAGCGAACGCCAGGCAAACGCCCAACCCTGTTTCATGCCGCTGACGACGAAAGGCAGCGAAGCCGGAAGCATGACGTGCAGCCACGTGTGCAATTCGCCCGAGCCCATGGTGCGCGCGGCCCGGGCGTAGATCGGCGGCACATTGCGCACGCCGTTGTCGGTCGCGATGATCACCGACCACAGCGTGCCCATCACCACGACGAAAAACATGGCTCCCTCGGTCTGCCCGAACCAGAGCAACGCGAGCGGCACCCAGCACACGCTCGGCAGGGTTTGCAACCCAAGCGCCATCAGGCCCACCGTGTCGTTGAGCACCTTGTACCGCGCCGTCAGTAGACCCAGCGGCAGACCCAGGGCGATGCCAAAGAGATAGCCCAGCAGCAGCCGCTTCATCGTTACGACGATGGCACTCAGCAGGGTGCCGTCCAGCAGCGCCGACCAGAGATACTGCGCCACGCTGCCGGGCGACGGTACGAGCACGGGCGACCAGATGCGCGCCCGGCACACCAGGTCCCAGGCGACGATGGCGAGGAGAAAGAAGACCACGGCTCGCAGGGTGCGTTTCATTCGGCCACCTCCCCGCCGGCCGCTCCAACGTGCTGTTTGAGGGCCTGCATGATCTCGGTCGCATGCTGTGCCAGGTCCACGCTGTTGATGTCGCGCGGCCGGGGCAGATCGATGGTAAACTGTTCGCGGATGCGACCGGGATGCGGCGAGAACAGCACCACCCGGTCGCCGAGGCAGGCAGCCTCGCGGACGTTATGGGTCACGAACACGATCGTCTTGCGCCGCTGGGCCCAGATGCGCTGCAGGTCGCCGTAAAGCTGCTCGCGGGTCAGGGCGTCGAGGGCGGCGAAGGGTTCGTCCATCAGCAGCACCCGCGGGTTGGGTGCCAGCGCCCGCGCCAGCGCCACGCGCTGCTTCATGCCTCCGGAAAGCTCGTGAATGTACGCGCGGTGGAATTTTTCCAGCCCGACCAGCCGCAGATAAAAGTCCGCCACTTCGAGACGTTCTTTGGGTTGCAGGCCCGGTTTGAGCTTCAGCCCGAAGAGCACATTGTCGCGCACGTTGAGCCAGGGAAAGAGCGCCGGCTCCTGAAACATCACCATGCGGTCGCGGCCGGGCCCCGTGATGCGCTGGCCATCGGTCAGCACAGCGCCGTCATCGGCCTGTTCCAAACCCGCAACGATGTTCAGCAGGGTCGATTTGCCACAGCCGCTGGGTCCGACGAGGCAGATGAACTCCCCCTCACTGACCTCGAGCGACACGTCGTCGAGCGCCTGCGTTTCGCCCGCTTCCGTCCGGAAACGCTTGGACACGCGTCGGACGGAGAGCTTCGACGGTGTCTCGTTTTGGAGTTCGGTGGCGATGGTCATGGTTTCATGCTGAACAGGCGGGCGAGTGGAATCGTCCGCGGAAGGAAACCCACGCTCCGCGCTTCGCCGACCAGGGTCTCGAATTGCGCCTGGGAGACGCGGTCGGTGAACCGTAGCCGGCGCCACGCGCTGGCCACGATGGCGGCCGACATCTCGCGCCGGACCTCGGCGCTGAGGCCGGCCCGTACCAGTTCGAGGGCTTCCGCGGAATGCGTGCCAAGCCAGACCGTGAGCTCGGCATGGGCCTCGCGGAATTTTCGGGCGAGCTCAGGCCGGGTCTTCAGAAATTTTGCGCTGGCGACCAGCACGGTTGTGACGGCATCGGGCTGTTCGAGGTAAATCTTGCCCCCGGCTTCGAGCTCCAGGCGGGATACCCACGGCTCGACGGTCCACACGGCGTCGAGTTTGCCCTGTTGGAACAGCGCGAGCTGGTCGGGATTCGCCGTCGGGATCACCTGCACGTCGCCCCCGGTGAGGGTAACTTTGAAACCCTGGTGCTGGAGCCAGACCCGGGCAGCCACGTCCTGCGTGTTGCCGAGCTGCGGCGTGCCGAGATGCCGGCCCTTGAAGTCCGCGGGCTTCGCCAGGCGTCCATCGGACGGCACCACCAGCGCCGCCCCACCCTCGGCCGCGCCGGCGAGCACGCGGATCTCGTCGCCCTCGGAGCGGATATAGGCGTTGAGCGCGGGGTTGGGCCCGACGTAGGTGAGATCGATGGTGCCGGCGAATATGGCCTCCATCGCGCTCGGCCCGGCGTTGAACGGATACCACTGGATCGTGACGTCCGGCCCGAGCCGTTGCTCGAACCAGCCGTGCCCTTCGCGGGTGGTGTGCGCACCGATCACTCCCTGGGCATGGGTGACGTTGGGAAAATAGCCGACGCGCAACGTGATTTTTTCCGCGCGCGCGCCAGCGAGGCCGAGAACGAGAGCCAGAAGAAAGCGGATCGGTTTCACGTTGTGGGAAGATTCAGAAGGCGAGTTGCAACCGGGTGATGAGCGCCTGCTCATCCTGCCGCAGCAGCACGCTCGTCGCCGGCACGATCGTGTCGAAGCGGGTCCGGAAATAATCGAGCGATGCGCGGACCGTTTTGCTGAGATACCAATTTACCCCGACGCCCCAGGCCGCGGCTTCCGACGCATTGGCGGCCGGGTCGGCGAAAAGCGGAAACGCCTTGTCGTCGATCTTCAGGTTCGCCAAACGCGCCGTAACCTCCCACGCGCCCCAACCCGCCTGGCCGGGACGAAAGGACTGGGCGGGCATGACTCCGCTATAGGCGGATTTCTCACCCGTCAGCATGTAACCGCTGACAAGCTGCCAGGCGCGGTGGCGCAGCTCCGTCTTGGCGGTGGTGGCAGTCGTTCGGACATCGACGGCGGAAACGGCATATTCGGCGAGGATTCCGAATGGCCCGCAGTAGTAATATGCCTGCGGCGAGACGCGCCAGACAGGGCCGTCGGCCAGCGTCGCCGAGTTATAGCGGAAGAAAACCTGCTGGCCATCGGTCTTGTAGCCGCTGGTGAGCGCGGTGGCCGACTTTTGCCGGCCGCGGCTGCCGGCGATACCGAGGCCCAGCCCTTGCAGCGGCGAGGAGGCCTCGCTTTTGAATGGCTGCACGAACACGCGGCCCAGGACGTCCTTGTCGTTGTCGAAATCGGTGTTGCTGGAATACGCGCCATCGGCCACGCCGTTGAACACGCCCACCGTGTAGATGACGGCGCCATCCAGGGCGTTGCCGCCGAGCTGCGCGCCGAGGTCGCGGTTGGGCAGGAAATTGGTGACGAGCGAGCGTTCGGCGAAAAACGTGCCCGCGTCGGACTGCAACAGCTCCAGACCGAGCGGCGGCTTGAAGCGGCCGAATTTCAACTGCGCCGCCGGACTGAGGTTCATGGCCAGGTTGGCGTCGAGGACGGTCACGGTGCTGCCGGCATATTCCGGCACGAGTTGGAAATCGTAGATCTGGCCGACCGTGCCTTCGGCGATGAACCGCGCGCGCCGCAGCACGAACGCATTGTTCACGAGCCCGCCGTCCTGGAAGAAAAGACGCGAATCGAACTGCACCAGGGCGCGCAGGCGGACGGCGTTGGCATTGTCGGCGGAAGCGAGGGCGAAGCCTTTTTCGCTGACGCTGACCTTGGGCGCGGCCTGGGCGGCGGCCGTCGCCGCCGCGTTGAGCTCCTGCTTCTTCTCCAGCTCGTCGAGCCGTTGTTCGAGCAGGCGGATCTGCGCGCGGAGTTGCTTGATTTCATCGGCGTCGGTCGCGCGGACTGCAGCCACGCCCGCTCCCAGGCACAGCAGCACGCATAAAAACGCCGGTGGAAATCGGCGAAGCGCTGAACTCGGGGGGCAGGTTTTCATGGAAATCAAATGGTGTAATCGCCGAGCATCTGGTGGATGATGCCATCGGTCAGGCCATGGGCGCCGGGAGTGCGGCGGCTGTGGGAAACCGGCTTGCCGGGCGGAGGATCGCTGAAGGGCAGGGGCAGGCCGTCGCGAAGCAGTTTCCGGGTGGTGACATCGACGACATCGGCGAGCGTGTAGCGGTCGAGGATGCCGGTGATGGCGTTGCGCACGTCGAGCATCAGCATGCGCAGTCCGCAATGCGCTTCATCCGGGCATGAACAGGGCGTGTAAGCCGTCTGCGACACGCAGCCGATGGGCGCCAGCGGGCCGTCGATCAGCCGGACGACCTCACCGATGGAGATGGCCTTGGCGGGCTTGGCCAGACGGTAGCCGCCAAATTTGCCCCGCTCACTTTTGACGAAACCAGCCTCGCGCAGCTGTTGCATCACCTGCTCGAGAAACTTGACCGACAACTTTTCTTTTTCGGCGAGTTCCGATACGCGCACAATACGCCGACCCACGACGGCCGCGATGGCCAGATCGATCAGGGCGCGGAGAGCGTATTCGCCTTTTTTGGTGAGCTTCATTATTGCCGGTTATTTAATCTACATTGGATATGTAGGATTTAAAGCAAGCCCAATTTTTCATCGCATGTTTCATTCGGCTATGGTCTAGGAGCCTGCCAGGCTTTGCCGGCATTTTATTGCTGTGCATCCGGCCGAGAACTGCCATCGATTAACCAATCGCTCAAACTCACGTCTGCAGCCAAGAAAAGGATCTGCTTATGACACCGACCCGAGATCGTCTCGCGTGGCTCAAGGGAGGGCATGTCTCCTGCCAGGATCAACCGCCGGTATCGGAACATCCGCGACGGCTGGTGCTCCTGGGTGCCCCGGGCGTCGGCAAGGGCACCCAGGCGGAGATGCTCTCACAATCCTTCGGCGCCTGCCAGCTCTCGACGGGCGATGTGTTTCGTGCCGCGCGCACGTTCCATCCTGACGACCTTAGTCCGGCCATGGCCGAGGCGCTCGAACACATGCGCAAGGGTGAGCTCGTGTCGGACGAAACCGTGCTGAAAATCATCCGCGAACGCACGCCATGTTTGCATTGCGGCGGCGGATTTCTCCTCGACGGATTCCCGCGCACGGTGGCCCAGGCCCGGGCGCTTGACGACATCCTCGCCGAGGAAAAAATCCAGCTCGACGCCGTGATCGACTACGAAATGCCGCTCGAAATCATCGTGGCCCGGCTCGGTGGCCGACGGACCTGTGCGCAGTGCAAGGCGGTCTATCACGTCGAAACTCATCCGCCGAAAGTCGCCGGAATCTGCGATCATTGCGGCGGCCCGCTGCGCCAGCGCGACGACGACCAGCCGGCCGCGGTCCGCGTGCGGATGGAGACCTATCATCGCAGCACCGAGCCGTTGATCGACTTTTACCGCGCCGAAGGGCTGCTGGTTTCGATCGCGGCGGAAGGTACGCCCGAGGAGGTTTTTCAGCGTACCGTGAAAGCCTTGGACGCCCGGCCGCCCGTCGCCGAGTCCGCCCGCGCGAATGCTGGGCCTCAATGATCCTCGAACGAAAGTGGATTGAGGGGAAAGATGGGGTGACCGAGCCGGCGTGAACTGATGCGTTCGAGTTGGAGCGCGACGTGGTAATTATGCGACATGAAGCGCATGAATTCGTTCTTGTTGACCACGAGACAGCGGGTGTCTTCGCCGGCTTCGACGTCGGCCGTGGAGGTGCTGTTTTGCAGCAAGCCGATCTCACCGAGAAAACCGCCTGCTCTCACCCGGGCGATCCGCCGGCAGCCATTGAGCACGTTGACCTCGCCTTCCGACACGAGATAAAATGCCTTCGTCTCCCCGCCCTTCCGGATGATTTTGTCCCCGGGCGCATAACTCACCACATCGGCAATCTGGGTGAAGCGACTTATCGCCTGCGGCCGCCACGCGGAGCATAGCTCGGAGCGTTGCAGGATCACCTGCTTGTGCGCGAGATTGAAGACGTCCACCGGCCCCAGTTTGTCGATGACCAGCTGTTGGAAGATTTCCGCGGGCATCACCACCGCGTGCAACGGAGTCTTCGCCCGTACCTCCAATCGCGGATGCAGCGAATCGACCATGCCCTGCACCCCGAACATGTCGCCTTCGACCAGCCGCATATAGGGCACGCGGCGGCCCGATTTGGCGCGCCGATATACCGTGGCCTTGCCCGATACGATCAATCCCACCTGGGCGGGCGCTTCGTCAAAGGAAAGGAACGTGCGCCAAGCCCGTACGGAGAACGGCTTCAACTCCCGCACGAATTCGGCCTGCACATCCGGCCTGAGCCTCCGCAGCAGCGGACTTTCCCGGATCAAACGTTGAATCGCCGCCTGGTCGGCGAGGCGCTCCGCGCCATGCCGCCAACGGCGCCCAAATAGCTGCCAGCGTTGGCGGAATATCCGCCAGCCGGCCCAGACCGGCCGCCAGAACAGCCAGACCAGTCCGAACCATACGGCCGCCAGAACCAGGCCCGCCAGCCAGACCAGGGCTTTCTCCCAATAGATTTTGTTGGCCAGCGTGTCCTGCAGGGATAGTCCCCACGCCTCGTAAACCACATGTGACACCAACAATATCCAACCAACCCCATACGCCAGCCGCGCCACCGCCGTGCGCCAGTCGAAAACCCGCCAGGCCGCCCGAAGCCTGGCGGATGGCCGGCGGTTTTGGTGAAACAGAAAATCGTGGTCCGTATCGAGCAGCGGCCGGCGGCCAAAAAGCTGCAGTAGCTTCGCGATGGAGCCGCCGGCAAACGGGTGCTGGACGAGCAGCAGACCGACAAGCGGAACCAGACTCCAGGTTTTGTGAGTCAACAAGATGCCAGCCACCGCTCCGGCGAGCGGAGCATGGACGGTGAGTTTAGCCGCCAGCCGCAAAGGTCGCTCCGCCATGCGTACGTCGCTTAAGTCGACCGTAAAATGCGGCACCGGGGTCCGCCAGCACAACCGGGGGCGGTAGACCTCGTCGCCACCGGCCCGCAAGATGCACGCCGCTCCGGCATAGCCCACGCTCAGTGCACTACACACGACCGCCCAGCCCAGGGCCAGGTCGGGCCAGGCGACCGGCAACGCGCCATGCAATCGCACGATTTCAACCCAGGCTGCGATCACCATGATGGCCGACAGGGGCAGCATCAGCTTGTAGGGAAG
>DATJPQ010000011.1:0-4653 GCA_035506315.1 Opitutaceae bacterium | reverse complement strand
CCACCGCCAACAAGGATTTTAGCGGGAAGTTTTTAGTGCGAATCTCTCCGGATTTACACAAGAAAGCCGCGCTCAAGGCGTTGGCCCGCGGCGAAAGTCTCAACCAATTTGTGGCCGAGGCCATCGCCTCGGCGTAGGCGCGCTATTTCTGCGCCAGGGCGGCGATGGCGTGCAGGCGTTCGCGGATGGGCAGGTGCTGCGTGCAGGTGGCTTCGCAGTCGCCGCATTCGAGGCAGGCCGCCGCGGCGTCGGGGGACAGGCTCCAATGCCACTTCAGGCGGTCGACGACAGCCTGGTCGGTGCCATCGAGAATCCGGTGGTTGAAGGCATCCATCAGTTTGGGGATGGGCAACTCGGCCGGGCAGGGGAGGCAGTAGCCGCAGCCGGTGCAGAAGCCTTCGAAACTGGCACCGATGTTCGATTTCACCCGCTCGATGTGGTCGGCCGGGTAGGGCGTGAAATTTTCCACCGCGGCGACGGCCTGGTCGATCTCCTCGTGGCGGGCGAAACCGACCAGCGCAGCGGTGATGGCGGGCTGGGACACGTTGAAGCGGATGGCCGCCTGCACGACGTCGCGATCCTGCGGTCCTTGCAGGAAAGCGAGCCGTCCGGCATTGCGCGGGATGAGCCCGCCGCCGAGCGGATTCATGGTGACGACGCCGACGTTGTGCCGGCGTGCGGCTGCAAGGGTGGTTCCGCGGAAGGGGAAATTCAGCGCGTTGTAGCCGATGGTGATGCCCTCGAAGAGACCCGAGGCGAGCACGTCGGCGTTGTCATCGCCACCGAGGTGCGAGGACACGACCAGATGCTTGATGAGTCCCTCCTCCCTGGCGCGCTGCGCCGCGGGGATCGCGCCGCGTTCGAGGCGTTCCTTGAGCTGGCCGGGCTGCAGCAAACACCAGATATGGAAGAAATCGATGTGATCGACCCCCAGCCGGCGGAGGGATTTTTCGAGGCCGGCCCGCAGGGCGTCGTCCGTCGCCGCCATGCTCTTGGTCGAGACATAAAACGAGTCGCGAGGCAGCGTCTGGAAGGCCCGGCCGAAGATTTCCTCGCTCCGGTCGTCGCAATAAAACGGCGCGGTATCGAAATAGTTGATGCCCTTCGCATGGGCGTAGCGGACCAGCTCCGCCGAGGCGTCGAGATCGGCCGGCTGCGGGAAGCGCATGCCGCCGAATCCGATGACCGAGATGTTTTTTCCCGTCTTGCCGTAAGGTTTGGTCCACATGGCGAAAATGGTTTCGCTTGAGTCCGAAAGTGCGCGGGGCGCTGACGCAGGCCGCGCCGGTGAGAAAAAGGCATCCAATCCGAAGCGCCAGCCCTATCCGGAGTTTTTGCCGCGAAGTTCGCGAAGGAGCGCGCCCCGGCGGGCAAGCGCGAAGGCGGATTTTTTTAACCACGAAACACACGAAACACACGAAATTGGGTGAGTGGGATGCGCCGGAAGTCGGCAATCCGGACCTTGATACTTGAATCTTGGTACTTGGTATTTAGTCATATAAAGCACTAAAATCCAAAACTATAGGAGACATAGTAAGAACTGGAAAGATTTCTCTGAATATTTTGAGCGTTTTGCCGGCGAACGCGTCTATCCTTTCGTAGTTCATGCAGTTTACTGGTGTTAGGTCATTAAGGCCGCTCTAGGGGTAGAGCGGCCTTTCTGTTGGCCGAATAACCGGATCGGAGTTTTTACCGCGAAGCGAAGAGAACACAGAGAAATCTTTCCCACGGATATCACGGATGACCGCGGATAAAACCGTACTCTTTGGATCGGTATCAGCGACCATCAGCGAAATCCGCGGAGAATTGGATTTTGTTTGAATTCCGCAACTCGAACCGACCACGGGCCGACGAAAGATGCCCGCAGGAAAACAGCATAATCGGAGAAAGTGAACAGATGATCGCAGATGCGGGTGTCGGGATCGGAACCCAAAACCCAAACCGCAAAACCCAAAACTTCGATTGATGGGTTCCCGTCCGCCGCTACAGGATCAGATCCGGCGGGACGTTGGCCAGGGCCTCTTCCATGGTGGTGAGACCCATCTTGACCTTGAGCATCGAGTCCTGATGGAGCGTCTTCATGCCATTCTTCATGGCGATGCGCTTGAGCTGGGCGACTTCGACCTCCTTGTTGATGCCCTCGGTGAGCTCCTCGCTGTTCGTCATCAGTTCGTGGATGCCCACACGGCCTTTGTAGCCGATGCCGTTGCAGACGGGGCAACCCTGCGGGTTAGCCTTGAAAATCTTATCGACCGGGCCGCCGAGCGCTTTCTCGAGAATTTCCTTTTCGCGACCCTGCGGCTCGATGGGCTGCTTGCAGTTCTTGCAGACCCGGCGGAGGAGGCGCTGGGCGCACACGCAGACGAGGGAGGCGGAAATGTTGAAGGGTTCGATGCCCATCTCGCTGAGGCGTGTGACGGTGGTGGGCGCGTCGTTGGTGTGCAGCGTGGAGACCAGCAAATGGCCGGTCAGCGCAGCCTCCACGGCGATGCCGGCGGTTTCCTCGTCGCGGATTTCGCCGACGAGAATCACGTCCGGGTCCATGCGCAGGTAGCACCGGAGGGCGCGGGCGAACGTCAGACCGATCTGCCGGCTCATCTGCATCTGGTTGATGCCGGCCAGCGTGTACTCGATCGGATCCTCGGCCGTCTGGATGTTGACGTCGGGCGTGTTCACCTCGGCGAGCGCGGAGTAGAGCGTCATCGACTTGCCCGAGCCGGTGGGGCCGCAGTGCAGAATCATGCCGTAGGGCTGGCGGATGCATTCGCGGTATTTGGCGAGATTCTCCTCGGAGAAGCCCAAAGCGGGCAGCGGCAGCGTGGATTTCTGCTTGTCGAGGATGCGCATGACTACCTTCTCGCCGTAATTCATCGGGCCGGTGGCGACGCGCAGGTCGATATCGATGTTTTTCTTGGTGTATTTTTTGAAGACGATGCGGCCATCCTGCGGCAGGCGGCGCTCGGCAATGTCGAGGTTGCACATGATCTTCAAGCGGGTGACGAGCGCGTTCGTCACCTGCTTGGGCAGCCGGAGTTTTTCCTGGAGCAGACCATCGATGCGGTAGCGGACCAGGAGGTCTTTCTCCATCGGCTCGATGTGAATGTCGGAGGCGCCCGAGATGTAGGCGTCCTCGACGATGCGGTTGGCGAGCTGGACGATGGGCGCGGAGTCCTCGCTTTCGAGATCCTCGGCCTTGATCTCGCCGCCGTCGGCGCTGTAGGCGGTGCTGATGACCTCGGCGACGGAGCCGATGTCGACCTCGCCGTCCTCGGCGCCTTTCTTGGCGTCGGTCTTGAAAAACTTTTTGACGAGGGACTCGATGAACGTGGCCGCCGCAACGCGCACCTCGTCGATGACGAGCTCGGTGGCCTGCTGGAAGGCCTCGCGCTTGGCATAATCGAGCGGATTGGCCATGAGCACGGCTACCGAATTGGGCGACATGCGCTTGTGCGGGAAAATGCCCTCGCGACGGATGATCGCGTCGCCGACCACCTCGATCAGCTTTTCGTCGAACTCGATCTCCTCGGGTTTGGAGACGAGCGGCAGGTCGGTGAGCTTGGCGACGAATTTGGCCGTGTCCTCGGCGCTGAGCTGGAATTTCGGGTCCAGCATCCGCTGCATAAGCGTGGACGAATACTCGGCGACCTCCTGCAGCAGCGCCAGGTCCTTGTCGACGAACAGGCCGTCGGTGCCGGCGCCGGGCTCCTTGTTGAGCACCTGGATGGCGCCGATCACGATATTGGTCTTGAGCGGCACCGTGAGCATCGAGTGCACCTCGAAGCCCGTGTTCATGTTCTTGAGCGAGGACGCCTCGGGTCCGTGCGCGTGGAAAAACAGCGGCTCGCCCGACTTGATGACCTTGCCGACGTTGCCGGTGCCGAGCGGGAGCTTGAGCGCGAGCAGCTTTGTGGCGGTGTCCTTGAACTTTTGCTCCCTGGTCTTGTCGCCGCTCCACAGGGTGGGGGAGTAGTAAATGTGCTTGAAGGCGATATCGTTGCCCTCGACGAGATAGAGCGTCATCGACTGCGCCTGCAGGGCCTCGACGACCTTCGACGCGGTGAGCTCGATCACCGAGTTCACATCCTCCCGGCTCGGTGCGGGCTTGGAAATGATCTTGATGAGCAACGAGCGACGCAGGGTGCTGGCGATGGAGGGTGCAGCCATGGTGGCGGGAGCGGCGAAGCGGTGTTAATCCTGAATTGCCAGCCCGCCCCGGTATCCGCAATGAGAAATGCGCGGCCAGCGCCGCAAAGATGTGGACCTGGTGGCAACGATTATTCGAACGAGGCGGCGCGGGGGCGTACGGCGAGCGCCTCGCGGCGGATTTTCTGCAACGCCAAAAAGGCATGGCAATCCTGGCGCGCAACTGGCGCAGCCCGCGCGACCGGCGCGACGAACTCGATCTGGTGTGCCGCGACGGCGCGATCCTGGTTTTCGTGGAAGTAAAAACGCGGGCCGCGGCCGCGCTGGTGCAAGGCTACGACGCCATCGACGAGCGCAAACGCCGGGTGGTGCGCCGCGCCGCCGATTACTATCTGGGGGGATTGCGGCCCGCCGACCGTCCGCGCACGGTGCGTTTTGACGTGGTCGAGGTGGCGCTGCCGCCGGCCGGCGACCGTCGCGCGCCCGAGGTGCGGCACTTCGAAAACGTGC
>DATJPQ010000010.1:0-24717 GCA_035506315.1 Opitutaceae bacterium | reverse complement strand
AACCACACGAATCCGAGCAGGGCTACGGCCGCCAGCAACCCGAGGGCGAGCACCAGGAGCGCCATCAGGGTGTGCTTGTGCAGCAGCAAGAGCTGGCTGGCCGACGGCAGGGCAAAGGTCACGCGCAAGGCCAGCGCGCCGGCTTCCGGCCCGGTGGCGCTGGTTCCGGCCGGCACCAGATAGTCATATGTCAGGTGCCGGTCGCTCGGCGGCGCCGGTGGCGGCAGCGTTTGGAACCGGCGCACGGTGCCACCGATCAGTTCGCCCACGTCGCGCAAGTCGGCTTCCGACCAATCCGCGACCGGTCGTGGGTGCAGCGCCACTGCTTTGGCAATCCGGATCTGCATGTCAGCGCTGGCCTCGGCCTGGAGCCGGCGGTTCTCCCGATGCAGCCAGGCCTGCGCCCCCAGCGCCACCGCCAGGAAGAGCAGCAGAAGCAAGACGGCCAAACCGAGAAGGCGGGTAAGCGAATTCATCCGGCGGAAGCGGCGCCAAGGGGCGCGGGCGGCAGAGTGGGGGGGCGGGGCGTCCGCGTCAAAACTTTCGACATTGGCGATTGTACCGTTTTGTTTACGTAGCTCTTCCCATGAAGTCCTTCTACATCACCACCGCGATCGATTACGTGAACGGTTCGCCGCACCTTGGCCATGCTTACGAGAAGGTGCTGACGGACGTCATTGCCCGGTTCCGGCGGCTGATGGGCGACCGGGTGCATTTCCTCACCGGGGTCGACGAACACGGCCAGAAGGTTCAGCAGAGCGCCCGCAAGCGCGGCGTCGAGCCGCAGCAATTCGTCGACGAGGTGTCGCAGGAATTCCGCGCCCTCTGCCAGCATCTCAACATCTCCAACGACGACTTCATCCGCACCACCGAGGAGCGGCACAAGCAGGTCGTCCGCCGGATCCTGCAGCAGCTCTTCGACAAGGGCGAAATCTATAAGGCCGACTACCGGGGCTTTTACAGCACGCGCCAGGAACAGTTTCTGCAGGAAAAGGACCGCCTGCCCGACGGCTCCTGGCCGGAAATTTACGGCGACGTCACCGAGATCGTCGAAGCGAACTACTTTTTCAAGCTGAGCGCCTATCAGGACTGGCTCGTGGAATTCCTGCGGAAGAACGAGAATTTCGTTTTCCCGCGCTACCGCCAGAAACAGGTGCTCGAATTTCTCAAGGAGCCGATCAACGACCTCTGCATCTCGCGACCGCGCGAGCGGCTTTCCTGGGGCATCCCGCTGCCTTTCGACGAGGGCTATGTGACCTACGTGTGGTTCGATGCGCTCCTCAACTATTTCTCCGCCGTCGAGGGCACGGACTTCTGGCCGGCCGATTTCAATGTGATCGGCAAGGACATCCTGGTGCCCGCTCACGCCGTGTATTGGCCGATCATGCTCAAGGCCGCCGGACTGCCGCTGCCGAAGGCGCTGCTGGTGCATGGCTGGTGGTCGGTCGCCGGCAGCAAGATGTCGAAAAGCACGGGCAACGTCATCAAACCGCTGGAGTTTGCCGACCAGTTCAGCGTCGATGCGCTGCGCTATTTCCTGATCCGCGAGATGAACGTCGGGCAGGACAGCGATTTTTCGCCCGAGCTCTTCCTCGTCCGCTACAACAGCGATCTCGCCAACGATCTGGGCAACCTCGTCAACCGTGCGCTCAACATGACCAACCGGTTTGCCGCCGGCGCCATTCCCGCCGCCGAGCTGGTCGAGGAGCCGGAGCGCGAGGTGCACGCGCTGTGGGAAAAGACCCGCGACGAAGCCCTCCAGCTTTGCGAGGAGCTGCAATTCCACAGTGCGCTCGACCGCACCTTCGCCTTCATCAAGGCGATCAACGCCTACATCGAGAAGCGCGCACCGTGGAAGCTCGGCAAATCGACGGACGCCGCCGACCAGGCCCGGCTGCGCACGTCACTGGCGACGATTGCCGAAGCGTTGCGACTTGGTTCGACGCTGCTGCAGGCTGTCATGCCATCGACCACGGAGAAGATCCAGGCCGCGCTCGGCTACCAGCCCGGCGCCGTGTGGCGCGACGAACTCGCCTGGGGTGGCCGGCTGACCGGCTGCAAGGTCCAGGCCAGCCTGGTGCTCTTCCCGCGGCCGCAGCCGGCGGCGAAATGACATGCACGAACAGCCAGAATCATGCCGTTGGAACGCACATGCCACCGGAGGCGATTTTGCCGTCTGGTATCTGAGGTAGGAGCCTGCTTGCAGGCGATCGTCCTCCCATCATCGCGAGCATCCGCCGTCGTCAAGCCTTTGGCGGGACAAGAGCTCGCTCCTACAAGCTGAACTCCAACTTCTGGCATCTGACATCTGGCATCCGATCTCTGGCCTCTGTCTCCCCATGACCATTCTCCCGCTCGATCCTGCCACCAACGCCACCCCGGAAGCCCTGCGGGATTTTTTGGGGCAGTGCCGTGCCGGGGCGGTACGCGCGGGGCGGGCACAGTTGGTGAGCATCTCTCTGGAGGTCGGAGCGCTCGATCCGCTCGCCGTGCTCGAGTCGATCTTCGAGCGGGGTGAACTGCATTTTTACGTCGAGCGCCCGGCCGAGCATCTCGCGGTGGCCGGCGCCGAGGCTGTCCTGAGTTTCACGACAGCGGGCGCAGATCGATTTGCGGCCTGCCAGCGCTTCATCGACGAGACATTGTCCACCACCATCGCGGTCGGCGATCAGCGCGCGCCGTTTGCCGGGCCGCATTTTTTCACCGCCTTCACGTTTTTGCCGGAAGTGGAGTCCGGCGAGAGCTTTCCGTCCGCGCAGGTTTTAGTCCCGCGCTGGCAGGTGGGCCAGCGCGATGGACGCACTGTGGCGGTTGCCAATCTGGTGGTGGCTCCGGACGCGCCGGTCGAGGCACTGGCTGAACGCGTCTGGCGGGCCCACGCCAAGTTTCGCGCATTCAATTACGCCGAGCCTGGGTTCGCGTCAAAGGCGATGCGTGCGCCCATCGCTGTGTGCGAAGTCGGTGGCGACGATCATTACCGGAATGCGGTGGCCCGGGCGCTGGAGCTGATCGGGGCGCAGATTTTGGGGAAAATCGTACTCGCACGAGCCAAGGATCTGCAGGCTTCGGAGCCGTTTCACCCGTTACGGGCACTCAACGGCCTGCGCGAACGTTACACCGACTGTTTCGCCTTTTCCGTGGCCAATGGGCGAGGGCAGAGCTTCATCGGCGCCAGTCCGGAAAGATTGCTTCGGGTACGCGATGGCCGGCTGACCACCGAGGCGCTGGCCGGCTCGGTGCGACGCGGCGAAAGTGCGAGCGAGGACGCCGCGTTGGGTGGCGCCCTGTTGGGGGACGAAAAAGAGCTGCGCGAACACCGGCTGGTGATCGCTTCAATTGAGCGACGACTCGCCCCGCTCGGGATCATACCGGAGCATTCCGACAAGCCGGTGCTGTTCCGTCTGGCCAATGTACAACACTTGCATACGCCGGTGCACGCGACCTTGCCGGCGGGAGTGCGTTTGCTCGACGTGCTCGCCCGGCTGCATCCGACGCCCGCGGTCGGCGGCACGCCGCGAGAAGCGGCGTTGCCCCGCATCCGTGCGTTGGAGGGATTTCCCCGCGGCCTGTATGCCGGCGCGCTTGGCTGGATCGATGCCCACGGCGGCGGCGAATTTTTCGTCGGACTTCGCTCGGCGCTCATCGACGGTGCCAACGCCCGTCTTTACGCCGGGGCCGGCATCGTCGCCGGTTCTTCGCCCGAAAAGGAGTTTGCCGAGACCGAACTGAAATTCCAGGCCATGCAGGAGGCCTTCAAGGACGGCGTGACGCGGTGAGCGCCTGGAACTGCCGATTCACCACGAAACACTCGAACCACACGAAATGGAACAGGCAGTCTACCGCGAAGGAACGCGAAATGGCGCGAAGATCGGATTCGCGAGTCTTCGCGTTATTTCGCGGTTTCAACCTGCTTAGTTCCGAAATAGTGTTCATTAGTGGTTAAACATGCCTGCTCCCACGCTCGATTTCCGCAACGCGAACGCCCTCTGGTGCAGTGTGCTCGCCGAGACTCTGGCCCGGCTGGGCGTGCGGCAGGCGGTGACATCGCCCGGATCGCGTTCCGCGCCGCTGACGTTTGCCTTGGCGCAGCATCCGCAGATCGAAGCGATCCCAGTGCTCGACGAACGTTCGGCGGCGTTTTTCGCGTTGGGGCTGGCCAAGCAGCAGCACAAACCCGTTGTGCTCGTCTGCACGAGCGGCACGGCGGCGGCGAACTATCTGCCGGCCATCGTCGAAGCGCACGAAAGCGGCGTGCCGCTGCTGGTGCTTACCGCTGACCGACCGCCGGAACTGCGCGAGTGCGCTTCGGGGCAGACCATCGATCAGCAGAAAATCTATGGCGGCTTCGTACAGTTCTATCACGAGCTCGCCTTGCCCGAGGCGAAACTCGAATTATTGCGCTACCTGCGGCAGACGGTAGCCCACGCCTGTCAGCGCACGCTGATACCCGATGCCGGGCCGGTACATTTAAATTGTCCCTTCCGCGATCCGTTGGTGCCCGTGGAGGATGGCACAGCTGGACATCTGGCAAAGGAAATCAGCGAAAAATTCTTCCGTCATCTTTCGCCAGTAGCGGAAGCGCTTTCGCTAACGCGCGGAACGGGAAGCCGTTCCTCTACGAATGGTCTCGCTCTTTCGGCGGTCATAGACCGCCGCTACAGGAACGGAATTATCGTCGCCGGGCCGGAGGCAATTGCCGATCCGGAACGGTATGTGGAGACGGTGCAACGGCTCGCCCGGGCGCTGGGCTGGCCGGTGCTGGCCGATGCACTCTCGCCCGTGCGAAACCTCCCGATGACCGGAGTGGTGCGCGTCTCAACTTACGATGCGTTGCTGCGCTCGCCCAAGCAGGCGGAAAGACTGCAACCCGAGATGGTGATCTGTCTCGGCGGCTGGCCCACCAGCAAAGTGCTGCGCGGCTGGCTGGAGCAGAGTGGGGCGGAAATTCTGCTTTTGGCGCCGACCGTCCGAAACCGCGACGCGTTGCACGGGCGCACCCGCTGGATACCGGCGTCGGTTGAAGACACGGACGGGACGCCCGTGCCACCCGCCACGGCGGGCAAGCACGGCAAAGGCGATGCGGCCTATGCCGCAGCCTGGCAACAAGCCGAGCGCGCGGCGCGCCGAATATTGGATGGCACACTGCGGGAAGTCATCGACCTGATCGAGCCGAAGGCAGCATGGCTGCTGGCGCAGCATTTGCCCCAAGCGACGCCGTTGTTGGTCGCGAGTTCGATGCCGGTGCGCGATCTGGAATATTTCTGGCCAGTGACAGACCGGCGCCAACGCGTATTCTTCAATCGTGGTGCCAATGGCATCGACGGCACGCTCTCCACCGCGCTGGGCGTGGCGCATGGCGGGCGACCCGCGGTGCTGCTGACGGGGGATCTCGCGTTGCTGCACGATACGAACGGTTTTCTGCTGACGCCGAAGTTGCGCGGTTCGTTGACCATCGTGCTGATCAACAATCGCGGCGGTGGCATCTTCGAGCATCTGCCGGTGGCACGGTTCGAACCACCGTTCGAGGAATATTTCGCCACGCCGCAGACGGTGGACTTTGCCAAGCTCTGCAAAGCCTACGGGGTCGGGCACACCCTGATAAAAGATTGGACCCAATTCACGACAGCGATCTCGCGACTGCCGGCGAGGGGCATCCGCGTGCTCGAGATCCGCACCGACCGCAAGCGCGACGCGGCCTGGCGCAAACGCGTGCTTGCCGCCGCCGGCTGAAAACCCGGCGTTCGCTCGCTTTATCCCTCAGGCAGATCGCGAATGGGGGGGATTCATGGGTGCATGGGGGGCGATCATTCCGGTGCGATCTCCAGCGTCATAAACACGCTGTTCGGGTCGGGCTGGTACGGTGCGAAGGGACCGCACCGCTGGAACCCATGACGCCGGTACAACCGCCGCGCCGATTCGAAGTACGGCATCGCCCCGGTCTCCAGGCTGACTCGCGCAAAGCGACGCGCCCGCGCCTCGCCGAGGACATGCGCCACGAGGGCGGAGCCGATGCCTTTTCCTCGCTCGTTTTTCGCCACTCGCATCGATTTGATCTCGCCGTGGGTCGCGTCCAACTGTTTGAGGGCACAACATCCGACCAGCCGGCCATCGTCCCAGGCAGTCCAGAAGGTGATCTCCGGTCGCCGCAAGCCCTCCAAATCCAGGGCATGTTTGCTTTCCGGGGGCGACACCGCACGCATATCGCCGATATGCTCCTCGAGAAATGCGGCGATCTCGGGTCCGGTCAGATCATCGACGCGAATCAACATAAACAGGAGTGCAACTGCAGCAGGTATTTTGCCAGACGCCCGACGCCCGCTGCTACGGGAGCTTTTTCTGCATGATCACCAGGTCTTCGCGCGGGGCCCAGCCTTCGCGCAGCCAGAAGGCGCGACCGGTGGCATTGCTGGCGTAGAGGAAAATGCTGCACTTCGGGATGCCCTGCCGGCGGAGTCGGGCGAGCGTTTCGGCGACCAGCTGACGGCCGAGGCCGCGCCCCCGGTGTGCGGGAGCCACGGCCAGATGATGCAGATAGCCGCGCCGGCCATCGTGGCCGCCGAGGACGGCGCCGACGATGACGCCCGCTTTGTCAGTCGCGACAAGGCTTAGGCTGGGGTTGCGATCCAGAAAAGCGGCGATGGCCTCGCGTGTATCGGATTCGTTCAGGCCGATGCCTTCGCAAGAGCGCCACAGGGCGAGGACCGTGTCGTAATCGGCCAGCACGAACTCGCGCAGACGATAGGCGGACGGAAGGGAATGAGGGAGTGAGGGAATGGGGAGGAAGGGGAGTAAGCGAAAGTGAGAGTGAAAGGAATGACGGAAAAGGGACGGCGGAGGGAAGCAAACAAAGACGGTCCTACAGCTGGATCGGCAGACCTATTTCGATGATCTGCGTTGGCATAATTTGATAATAGTCTTTTACCGGCCGGGCATTGCGACTGAGGAAGGCGTAGAGGCCTTTCTGCCATTCCCACATCTTGGCGTCGCCCCCGGTGATGATCATCTCGCGGTTGAAATAGAAGGTCGTCGCCATTAGGTTGAGCGGCACGCCCTGGTTTGTGATGCGCTCCACGATCTTGGCAACGTCGGGCGATTCCATGTACCCGTAACGCCCGGTTGCCCGCCAGACACCCTCGCCAAGCGAATCGAGCGTGAACCGCTCCTCCTCGTCCACGTGCGGCACCTCCTCGGTCAGGATCGTGAGCAGCACGACCGTTTGCTGCAGGCATTTGTTCGCCTTGAGGTGGTGCAACAACGCCAGCGGCGTTCCCTTGGGCGTGGCCACCATGAAAACGGCGCTGCCGGGCACCCGGATGATATTTTTGCTTTTGGCGATGCTCGACAATTCGAGCTCGGTGACGGCCACGTTATACACCTTCTCCTGGATTTCATTGCGACCGAGTTTCCACGTGTACATCACGGCCAGCACGGCCAAGGCCAGGGCAAGGGGCAGCCAGCCGCCGTCGGCGAATTTATGGAGATTGGCGGCAAAGAAAACGAAGTCGAACGCGAGAAATGCGCCGCACAACAGTTGCGCCTTCCAGCGGGGCCAGTGCCAGAGCAGCAGGGTGACGCGATAAAACGCAAAGGTCGTCACCGCCATGGTACCCGTGACGGCGATGCCATAGGCCGCCGCGAGACCGGCGCTGGAACGAAACTCGAGGACGACCCAGATCGTCGAGAGGGCGAGCGCCCAGTTGACCAGCGGCACGTAGATCTGGCCGGCCAGTTCGGCGTTGGTATGGAGGATTTTCAGCCGGGGAAAAAAACCGAGCTGGATCGCCTGCCGCGTGAGAGAGTAGGTGCCGGAAATGAGCGCCTGGCTGGCAATGATGCCTGCAATGATCGAGAGCACGACGAGTGCGAGCTGCGCCGGACCGGGCGGGGCGAGGGCAAAGAACGGATTGGCATTCGTCTCTTCCGGATGGGCGAGGGTGTGGGCGCCCTGGCCAAAATAATTGAGCAACAGTCCCGGGCAGACGAAGAAGGTCCAGGCTTGGGAGATGTAACGGCGGCCGAAATGTCCCATGTCCGCATAAAGCGCCTCGGCTCCGGTGATGGTGAGCACAATGGCTCCGAGCAATGCGGAAGCTTTCGCCGGGGCAGCGATCAACAGGTGCAACCCCAGCAGTGGATTGAGGGCCCTGAACACCACTGGGGCGTCGAAAATGTGCCACGCTCCCAACGCCCCCAGCGTTACGAACCAGACGAGCATCGCCGGACCAAACACCCCGCCGATGGTCTTCGTCCCCTGGGACTGGAATAAGAAAAGCGCCGCCAGGATCGCCACGGCACCCGGTACGATGTAAGCACCGAACACCGGGCTGAAGCTTTTGAAGCCCTCCACGGCACTCAACACGGTGATGGCCGGCGTAATCACGCCATCGCCATAGAGCAAAGCCGCGCCGGTCATCACGACCAGCGTGGTGAGGCCCAAACCTCGCTTCCGGCTCATGCCTTTCGGATGGGAGAGCGCGAGCAGCGCAAAAACGCCGCCTTCACCGTGGTTGTCAGCCCGCATGACGAAGGTGAGGTATTTGAAATTCACTGCGAACATCAGCGCCCAGAACATGAGTGACAGGACGCCCAGGATGCTCTCGGTACGCTGCTCGGCGGCGGGCAGGTGCTTCAGGCACTCCTGCATCGTGTACAGCGGGCTGGTGCCGATGTCTCCGAAGACCACCCCGAGCGCGCCGATGCAAAGCGCGACGTGGGCGCGCCGCGGGAGCGGGCTGGAGGCGGGGTCGGTCATGGAAGCAGCCTAACTGGCATATTCGACGGGCAACGTCCATGCACCTTTTGCGCCGGGAGCCTGTCGGGCCTGCTAATGGATACCATATCTTCTTCGGGAGATTTCTTTGGGCTGACGGGAGTCCATCCCGACAGGCTCCCCAAGCAGCACTCTGCGCTGCCAGACGGAAATTCGTGTGGGATTTGCCGCCGCCTCGCGGCGGCTTAGGGGGTTTGTCGGGCGCGGCGGATTGCTTTGCGACGAGATCTCGATTTCGCTCCGGACGTTTATCCGGAACCCGACAAACTCCCTGCGTTGACCTTGCCGGTCATCTGCGCTCCGTTGGGCGCGTACCACCATGAGCGCTCCGCACTGGCAGATGGCCAAAACGTACTCCGACATTCTTTACCACAAGGCTGATGGCGTGGCGAAGGTCACCATCAACCGGCCCGAAAAGCGCAACGCCTTCCGCCCGGAGACGGTGGCGCAGATGATCGACGCCTTCAGCGATGCGCGCGAAGACCCGTCGATCGGCGTGGTGCTGCTGACCGGGGCCGGCCCGCACACTGACGGAAAATACGCCTTCTGCTCGGGCGGAGACCAGAGCGTACGCGGTCCGGCCGGCTACATCGGCGGTGACGGCGTGCCGCGGCTCAATGTGCTCGATCTCCAAAAACTGATCCGGTCGATGCCCAAGGTCGTGATCGCGCTGGTGGCCGGCTATGCCATCGGCGGCGGGCACGTGCTGCATCTGGTGTGCGATCTCACCATCTCCGCCGACAACGGAGTCTTCGGTCAGGTGGGACCGCGGATGGGCAGCTTCGACGGCGGTTTCGGTTCCAGCTATCTGGCGCGCATCGTGGGGCAAAAAAAGGCGCGCGAAATTTGGTACCTGTGCCGGCAGTACGATGCGTGGCAGGCGCTCGGCATGGGACTGGTCAACGCCGTCGTACCCGTGGCCCAGCTCGAGGAGGAAGGGGTGAAGTGGGCACACGAGATCCTTCAACACAGCCCGCTTGCGATCCGCTGCCTGAAGAGCGCCTTCAACGCGGAACTCGACGGCCAGGCCGGCATCCAGGAACTCGCCGGCAACGCGACCTTGCTCTATTACATGACCGACGAGGCGAAGGAATTTCACGGCGCCCAGCGCGAGAAACGGGCGCCGGAAGCGCGGAAGTATCCGTGGTTGCCGTGAAGAACGGAGGACAGTGGACGGTTGGACAGTCTGACCGCCAGACCGTCGGCCTGTAGCCACAGTGGCTACTTGGCCGCCTTGAGCTGTTTCAGAATTTCGTCGGTGAGCTTCTGCACGAGTTCTTCGACCTCGGGGGTGGGTGCGGGCTCGGTGGAGGCGGCGGGCGTAGCGGCTTCGCAGACGACGCCGGGGCGAAAATCGTTGGTATCGCAGAGCTCGCACTCCTTCAGACCGGAGCGCGGATCGGGCATGCCAAGCTTGTTGCGGAGGTTGATGAGCTCCTTGGCCTGGCTGCCGGTGAAGCGGTGCACGCCGAAGCCGAGGCCGGCGGCGATCCACACGGTACGGCAATAGGAATCGATGTTCTCCATCTTCCAGTAGGCATCCTCGACATCCTTGCCCCAGACGATGACCCCGTGGTTCTGCATGAGCACGGCCTGGTGGTCCTTGCCGACCTCGCCGACCTCGTCGGCGTTGGCGGCCGAGCCGGGGGTCTTGTATTCCGCGACGCCGATCTTGCCGAGGAACACCTCGGCCTCGGGAATAAGGCACGACGGGATATCGACGTTGGCGATGGCAAAGGCGGTGGCGTGCGGCGGGTGGGCGTGGACGCAGGCCTTGGCCGCGGGCTGGCGCTTCATGATGCCGAAGTGGGTCTTCGCCTCGCTGGTGCGGACGCGGGAGCCGGCCAGCTGGTTGCCGTCGAGGTCCACCAGACACATGTCTTCGGGCTTCATGAATCCCTTGCAGATGAGCGTGGGCGTGCAGAGCGCGAGGTTGTCGCCGACTCGGATGGTAATGTTGCCACCATTGCCGTCGGTGTAGTCGCGTTGCCAGAGGCGACGGCCCATGTCGCAGATGCGAAGCTTCAACTCTTCAATCGGTGCAGAATGGAAGAAGCGTTCGATGTCGGCCGTGGTTTTCGGGTCGGAGCCGGGCTTCCACTTGAACTCGTAATCGGGGATGGAGGGCTCGCCGTGGGCGGACTTTCTGCTTCCAACCAATGCGGCAGGGGCAGGCCGATGATTGCGCCTCTGATCGTCAAGGAAGTCGCGGGCCGAAGGCGTGAGCCGGGCGCCTTCCGGCAGCGGCTGGCCGGCGCGCACGAGGGCTTCAACTTCGCGGGCAGTGAGGAATTGGGACATGGTAGGAAGTGAAAGTGAGAGGGAAAGGGAAAGAGAAGAAGGGACTGAGGGAGTGAGGAATGAGGGGAAAGGTTACTTCGGCGGCTGGTAGTAGATCTGGTCGACGATGCAGGCGTTGTAGGCGTCGACCGGCGCGGGGCCGTCGAACGGCTGTGAGGCTTCCGCGCCCTCGGTGAAGCCAACGATCGAGCCCTGGCCGGCGCCGAGTTGATCGAAGACAACGAGGCTGGCGCCCCTGGCCAGCGTTTGGGCGGACGCGCCGCCCCCTCGACACAGCTCGGGACGGGCGAATTGTTCCTTCGACAACGGTTGCACGATCAGCAACCGGCCACCCGAGTAAATGGGCTCCTGTTGCGTGAGCGTGATACGACCGATGACGGTGCCGAGGCGCATACTGATTAGTTTCGAGTTTCGGGTTTCGAGTTTCGGGTTTCCGATCCGGCAGGATCGGCGATGCCGATGATGATGTTGCGCAGCGGAGTGTGGGGGTCGCCCACGGTCTGGCGCGTAGTCGCGCCGTCGGTGGAAAGGATCACGCGCTGGTGCAACGCGGCCCCGAGCGGATCGATGGCGAGAAGGGGCGTGCCTTCCTCGCAGCCCTCAGCGTCGAGCGGCTGGCAGATCACGGTACGCCAGCCTTCCATACTCGGATGGCAGGCGGCCGAAACGATCGTGCCGTCGATGCGGGCGAGAATCATGGTTCAAAATATTCCGCTACCGGATTTAGGCTCTTCACTAAGAAAGGACGGTCCTTTCTTGGTGCGGAGGTGTTCTATCTTGCGGGCGAGAACGGAAATTGTGTCACGGAGTTCTTGGATTTCCCAAGTCAGATTACCGAGTGCCTGCTCAGCCGAGTTTTCGCTGGAGCGAAGGAGATCTGCTCTAATTGCGGAGCTGATTGGATTAGAGGCCCGGTGATCCTGCGCTAGCGACTTTGCGATGTGCGCCCGCAATTCCTTCTTGGTGTTCTCGAAAGAGTCCAAGTCATCGGTCGCATAAAAAACGGCTCTAGCGTGCGAAAGATCGAATGGCGGGCGCTGGTCACCGCTGATCAGGTGGATGCATGGCTTTTGTGTGATATGCCGAACCGCAAGTTCATAGAAGACGTTCGGATTCCCATCAGTAAGGTCACAGATGAGGAGCGGGTCATCGAGAATGTGCTGAAAAACCTGGGTTGATATCAATCCAGGCTCAGTGATCTGGTCGGCTCGAACCGGTTGAAAATCAAACTCCGCGAGAATCGGCTGGAGCAAATGGCGAACCAAAACATCGGATCTCTTCCTTTGCGGAGAGTCTGGTGAACCGATCGGAGAAATGAAGAAGCAATTCTTCATCATGGGTGGAGCTGTGGCGGTCAGTAGATGCGGAGGTTGTCGACCATCACGCAGCGGCGGGTACGGGTGAAGGTGCGTGGATTGGTGATGCCCTCGCCGGTCGTGGTGGCGATGGAGTAGCTCAGGTAGCCTTCGCCGCCAAGGCCGAGGCCGGCGGTGCAGGGACCGTTCTTGACGAAGAGTGTCGTATCGAGCGCGCGGGCCATCGCGGTCATGTGCTCGACGTTGAGCGAGTGAATGAGCGAGGAGTGCTTGTAGCCGTGCTCGGCGCGCACCGCGGCGGCGATGCCCTCTTCGACAGTTTTCACACGGACGATCGGAACCATCGGCATCATTTGCTCCTCGATGACGAAGGCATGATTCGCGTCGGTTACAGCGAAGAGCAAAGGCGTGTCGGCGGGGACGTCGGTGCCGGCCTGACGGGCCAACACGGCGGCATCGACACCCACGAGCGCGCGGTTGAGCACGGGATGAGAGCAGCCGCCGGCATCGGGCTTCATGGTGAAGGCGACCTTGGTCAGCCGGTCAAGCTGGGTGTCGTTGAGGCGGCGGGCGCCGGCGCGGCTCATCGACTCCAGAAAGCGGTCGAAGATGCTGTCGAGGACGAACACCTCCTTTTCCCCGACGCAGAGAAGATTGTTGTCGTAGGCGCCGCCCTGGATGATGTCGCGGGCAGCCTTGTCGAGGCAACCGGTGCCATCGACGAGCACGGGCGGATTGCCCGGACCCGCGCAAATGGCGCGTTTGCCGGACTTCATGGCGGCGGACACGACGGCCGGGCCGCCGGTGACGCAGATCAGGCGTACTTCGGGCGCTTTGCAGAGCGCGTCGAACGATTCGATGGTCGGCTGCTCGATGCAGGTGATCAGATTCTCGATCCCGAGCTCGGCATAGATGGCCTCGTTGTACGCGCGGATGGCGAGCGCGGCGGAGCGGGCGCCACCGGGATGGGCGTTGAAAACGACGGCATTGCCGGCGGCCACGATGTTGACGATGTTGCCCGACAGCGTGGGAATCGAATGCGTGACCGGCAGGATGGCAGCGACGACGCCGTAAGGCGTGTATTCTTCGAGCGTGATGCCGTGGTCGCCGCTGCGCGCATCGGGGTGCAGCCACTCGACACCGGGCACGAGCTTTACGATCTGCAACTTCTCGATCTTGTGCGCGAGGCGGCCGATTTTCGTCTCCTCGAATTCGAATTTACCCCACGCCTCGGCATTGCGGGTAACGAGGGTTTTGACGATCTCGACGACCTTGGCGCGTCCTTCGACCCCCTTGATGCGAAGCTGTTCGAAAGCGGCCTGCGCGGCGGCGCAGGCGCTGGGCGCATCGGAAAACAGGCCGAACCGGCGGGAGGAAGACGATGTCACCACCGTGGGAGCGGTGGCGCGCACGGTCGATGCAGCCGGAGCAGACGAACCGGTCGAAGCCGTACGCCCGAAGGTGCGGACAACTTCCTCGACGACCGAGCGGACGAGGGCTTCGTCGATCTTGAGAGGAGCGGACATGGAAGGGAAAAGGGAGGAGGGAATGAGGGAGTAAGGGAGGCAGCCCGCGGCAAGGCGATGGACGGGGCGGCATTCTTGCCTGGGCAGTTACTTCGGTGGGGGCGACAGGTGGACGTTATGGCCGAGGACCTCTATGGTATCGACGAGGCCGACGACAGCGGCGTCCACCGGCAGGGTTTTCAGTCCGGAACCCTGACGGGCAGAGCTACCCTGACAGAAGAGCACGATGTCGCCGGAACCGGCGCCGAGATTATCGACGGCGACCACGGTGTTTGTACCCGGGCGGAGTTGCGCGGGATTGGCTTCATCGACCAGCAGCGGCCGAAGAAGCAGGAGTTTGCGACCCCGCATGTTTTCGTCTTTTTTGGTGCAGACGATCGAACCGAGGACACGGGCGAGGAACATGGCAGATAAAGGACGGAAGGTGGGAACGACTGAAGGGCTGAAAGCCGCCGGAGACATCCGCCAGTGGCAGTGCCGCCGACTTTCGGTCCTTTCGACGTTCAGCTATTTCTTGGCGGCGGGCTTGGGCAGCACGGCGGCGACGTCGTCGTGCGGGCGGGCGATCACCTGGACGCTGACGACCTCACCGACGGCACGGGCGGCGACGGCACCGGCTTCAGTGGCAGCTTTTACGGCGGCGACATCGCCGACGACGATGGCGGTCACCAGCGCGCTGCCGACCTGTTTCATCGGGCCGGCGAGGGAGACGTTGGCGGATTTCAGCATCGCATCGGTACCGGCGACGAGCGCCGAGATACCGCGAGTTTCGAGAAGACCGAGGGCGAGTTGGGCCATGGTGGAGGGAGGGTTTAGGTTGAGGTTGAAGGTTTAGGTTTAAGTGGAGAGCAAGGGAGTGAGGGAAAGAGGGTCAGGCGGGACGGAGGGAGGAGACCAGGCGGGCGGCTTCGCGGGCCACCACCAGTTCTTCATTGGCCGGAATCACCAGAACGCGGGTACGCGAAGTGTTGGCGGCGAGATCGGTTTCAGGCGGTGCGGAAGCGTTGCGCGCCGGATCGAGGATGAGGCCGAGGTCGGACAGCCCAGCGCAGACGGCGGCACGCAGCCACGGAGTGTTTTCACCAATGCCGGCGGTGAACACGAGCGCATCGCAACCACCCAGCTCGACCCAGAATGCGCCGATCCATTGGCGGATGCTGTGCACGAAAACATCGAGGGCGAGGCGGGCCCGGGCATTGCCCCGGTCGGCGGCCGCCTTGATGTCGCGCACATCGTTGCTGGTGCCGGAGAGGCCGAGGAGGCCGCCATCCTTTACGAGCTGGCGTTCGGCATCGGCGAGCGTGAGTCCGAGCCGGCGCATCGCACAAGGCAGGGCGGCGGAGTCGAGGTCGCCCACGCGGTTGTTTTGCGGGAGACCGGATTGCGGGCTCAGGCCCATGCTGGTGCCGATGGCGACGCCATTGCGGATGCCGGTGATGGAACTCGAGCCGCCAAGGTGGCAGGAAATCACCCGGAGCGGTTTTCCGGATACCGGGCGAGGGCCGTCGAGATAGAGCCGGCGAACGACGCCGGCGAGTTCGTCGTGGCCGAGCAGCTCGGCGGAGCGTTCGGCGACAAACTTGTGACTCGCGCCATGAAAACCGTAGCGACGGATGCCGGCCTGGAACCATGAATCGGGCACGGCGTAACGCCGGGCCGGGTCGGACACCCATTGGTAGAAGGCCGTCTCGAAAAGCGCCACGCGGGGCACCGAGGGCAGGCGTTCGCGGAAGAGACGCAGGCCTTCCGCATAGGGCGGATTGTGCGCCGGCGCGAGGTCGGCGGTGTCGCGGAGCGCCTTTTCGACCCGTTCATCGGCGAGCAGGCAGCCGGTGAGATCGCCGCCAAGCACGGTCTTGAAACCGATCGCATCGAGGATTTCGGGCGAAGGCAGAAGACCGGAGGCCGCCAACTCCTGCAGGGCCGTGTCGATCGCGGCTCCGTAATCGGTGACGCGCTCGCTCCCGCCTCGCGTCAGCAAGCGCGCCTGCTCGCCGTCGAGGACGAAGAGGCGATACTTGAACGACGTGGAGCCGAGATTGGCAACGAGGACGTGCATGGAGGATTTTCGGATGGACCGGCTTGACCGCGACGCTGCAGCCGGGCGCACGGGGAAGAACGCGTTGAGGTCAACGCGTTCCACCTGGCCGGTGGATCAGATCCAGCGGCCGAGCGCGGAGAGTTCCTCGTGCGGACGCGGAATCACCTGGACGGCGATCACCTCGCCGACGTGTTTGGCGGCTTCGGCGCCGGCATCGACGGCGGCCTTCAGCGCGGCGACATCGCCACGGAAAAACACCGCGACGTGACCCGAGCCGATCGCTTCATAGCCAGTCATGGTGACGTTGGCCGCCTTGAGGGCGGCGTCAGCGGCCTCGAGCAGGGTGCAGAGACCTTTGGTTTCGATCATGCCGAGAGCATCTTGGGACATGGAGGGGAAAAGTTGGGAGTTATGCGTTGGGAGTTAAAGGCCGGCCGGCCGTTCAGACGCCGAAGTGTTTGAGGAGATCGGCGTGCGGACGGGCGATGACATGGGCGCAGACGAGCTCGCCGACGCGCTTGGCGGCTTCGGCGCCGGCCTCGATGGCGGCCTTGACGGAGCCGATGTCGCCTTTGACCAGCACGGTAACGAAGCCGCCACCGATTTGGATTTGTTTAACGAGCGTGACGGCGGCCGCTTTGACCATGGCATCGCTGGCCTCGACGGAGCCGGCGTAGCCTTTGGTTTCAATCATTCCGATGGATTCACTCATGGGAGAACCGAATTAGAGGTTTGGGTTTAAGGTTATGGGTTGAAACGGAGAGGGAGGGAAAGGGAGTGGGGGAATGAGGGAGGAGGGAAAGGTCAAGCGCGGCGGGGTGGCAGAGTTATCAGGTGAGAAGTTCGCACGGCGTGTCGGGTCCGAGGCCGCAGGCGTTGCCTTCGTCGGTGTCGATGTGGACCTCAAGCTTGAAATCGGGCGAGACACGCACGAGCAGTTTCTCGAAGGTCATGCCGCAAGGACCGCCGACGCGCAGGCGGATGACGTCGCCGTTTTTCACGCCGTAGAACTTGGCGTCGTCGGGATGCATGTGCACATGTGGGGCGGCGCGGATCACGCCTTCAGGCAGCTCGAGAAAGCCGGCCGGGCCCATCAGCATGCAACCGGGCGAACCCTTGATGTTGCCGGATTGCCGCACGGGAACGTCGAAGCCCAAAGAGATGGCGTCAGTCAGGGCGAGTTCGACCTGATTGAAATCGCGGCACGGACCCAGAATACGGAGATTGGAGATGACGCGACTGCGGGGGCCGATAAGCGTGACGGATTCCTGGGCCGCGAATTGGCCTTCCTGATACAGCCATTTGGTCGGATGCAGTTGGTGACCCTGGCCGAAGAGCGTCTCGACCGCCTGCGGAGTGAGGTGGCAATGACGCGCACTGATGTTGACCACGAGCGGGCGGGGCGCACGGACAGCACGCGGCATGGGGCGCCCCAGTCGCTCATAGAGAAGCCGGCGGACTACATGCTCGACTTCGGCGCGGTGGGGCGGGTTGGACGCAGGCGACATGGTTGGAGAATTTAGAGTAATGCCAGCGAGACGGCAAGGAACTAAATGAAAGAAAATGACAGAAAACAGTCAATAACTATCTAAAAGTGTCATTACAGATATAAATTGCTATTAAATAACGATCTTTGCATCTCTATGTGAGCTTGCATCATCTTTTAAAGTCATCCGCGGCCGACTGATTCTTCGAATTCGTTAAATTGGGTCGCTGCCACAAGCATGAGGCAAAAAGTGAGGAGTATGGCAGGGTTCTGAAAGACAAAATCGTACCGGGCATGGCCAATCGTGAGCATAAGGCCAAAGACGACGCAGGTGCTCAGTGGATTGTACCAGACATAACTGCGCAGCAGACGCACAGTGAAATAAAGCAATGCGCCGAGCAGGGGCAACAGGCCGAGCAAGCCGAATTCGATGGGAAATTCCACGAGGTCGTTATGGGCGTGTTCCCAGAGCAGGCGGGTGCCGCCCGGCGCCCAAAGGTCGGGATAGTGTTGCTGGTAACTCGTGAACAAAAAGACATAGCTGCCCGCACCGCGGCCGGTCAGCCAGTTGTCGCGCAGCATCTCCATCGACGCGGTCGTGGCGAGAGCGCGGGATCTGCCGGAGGGATCAGAGCTGGAAAATGCATGGGCAAACCGGGTCCAAGCCTCCCCGGTATTGAGAGCCTCCAGACCGGTCTTCAGAAAAAATCCGAAGAAGATGATCAAGGTAATGAGTACAATCGGCCGCCGGAGCCCGCGCGGCGCCGCCATCTGCTGGCAGACAAAACCTACGACAGCGCCAGTGAGGAACAGCAGCGTCACCATGGTCGCGCCACGCGAATAGCTGATGAGAACATTGATGGCGATGAAGGTGGCGAAAAAAACGAAAATGCCGGCAGGATTGGACTTTTCGAGACGACGCAATCCCCGGAGGTAATACCAACCGGCGATCCCGCACGCGACGAACATGGTCAGATTCAGATAGGCCCCGGCGTGATTTTTGTAGACGAAACTGGAAAAAAAACCGGCATTGGGAAAGTCGAAGAGCCAGTAAATCTTCCCGTTGCCGAGGAGGCGTTGGAGCAGCCCGAAGAGCGACAAGGCCAGTCCGTTGGCGGCAATCACCATGAAAAGCAGCTGGAGAGAACGTCGCCGGGTGACCCCAACCCAGAGCGAACAGGTCGAGAGCCAGACGGCGAGGTACACCAGCAGACGCCGCCAGGGGCCACCGCGCTCAATCGGCACCCGCACGCCGGCGGGCAGCCATTCGCAGTAAGCGATGCGCTGCATCCACCACAACCCGCGTTCATTCTGCATGTATTGCCAGGCGGGATTGAGCCCCTGGCAGATTACGTAAGCGAGAAAAACGAGGCCCAGCCAGAAGATGGGGAATTTCACCAGCTTGGGCCACATCACGAGATGGAAGCTGCCTTGCCCGGTATACTCTTCCGTATAATCCCGCGGGTTGAGCGCCACAACGAAACCGAGCAGGGCGAATGCCAGGCTGATCCAGTGCGTCCAAAGACGCATGCCGCCCAGCGCCCAGGGCAAGAAGACCAAATTGAGCGAAATGATGACGAGCAGCAACTTCTCCAGCGGGTGTATGCGGAGCCGCTGGGTACGGGCACGAAACATTTCCAGCGGCTTCTGCAGGCGGCTGAGTTCAGCCTCGGAAGGGTTGGGGGAGTCGTTCACGCGGTGGCGAAAATGATGTTCAATGACCGGGCGGAAAGCGCAAAGTTGATGCGGAAAACATAAATTGCATGCCGTCCGGGGTGCCTACCGTCCTCCGCGCCCAAGCAGCGCAACCGGAATGGTGGCGATCAATATCTTGAAATCGAGCCAGAGTGACCACTGGTCAATGTAGGCGAGGTCGAGGCGCACCCAGTCTTCAAAATCGGCGATGTCGTTGCGCCCGCTGATTTGCCAGAGGCAGGTCAGGCCGGGCTTCACACTGAGACGCCGCCGGTGGGCATCGTCGGCAAAACGCTTCACTTCCTCGATGGGCAAGGGACGCGGTCCGACCAGGCTCATCTCGCCCCGCAGCACATTCCAAAATTGGGGCAATTCATCGAGACTGAAGCGACGCAAGAAACGGCCGAATGGAGTAACGCGCGGATCGGCGGCAACCTTGAAGACGGGACCGTGCATTTCGTTGTGCGCGGCCAGCTCGGCCTGGTGCTGCTCGGCATCGTGGCGCATCGAGCGAAATTTAAGCATGGTAAACGGGCGACCGTTCAATCCCGCGCGAGGCTGGCGGTAAAGGATGGGCCCGGGGGAAGTAAGTTTCACCGCCAGCGCGAGGAGCGCCGCGAGCGGGCTCAAGACCACGAGCAGCACCGCGGCGAGGAAATAATCTAGCACCTGCTTGACCAAAAGATGCCAGGGCTCGGCGGCCTGGGCGCGATAATAAAACACCGGTTCGCCGCCAAATTCTTCGGCCACCAGCCGGTAGGGCGAAGCGGTCAACAGACCCGGGCGCAGCAAAACCTCCACGCCTTCGCGCTCGCAGGCGGCGACGAGCGGGGCGAGCAAATGCCGCTCGACTCCGGCGAGACTGACGACCACGAGGTTGATGGAATGTTCGTGCAACAACGGCCGGAGTTCCTCAGCCGTCCGCTCCCGCGGGTCGAAGTCGGTCACGTTCTCCAGAGCGGCCAGCTCGGAAGCGGACAGCGACTGGCGCAGGTGGGTGTTTTCTTCAGCCAAACCGATCCAAAGCACCCGCCGACGGGCCTGACCGTGAACGAAGCGCGTCGTTTCGAGCCACCAAATCAATTCATGCCGGGCATAGACAAACAGCCCGCCAAATGCTCCGACCAGAATCACCACCGAGCGGGCGAATTGCAGGCGGGCAATGAAAATCAGCAGGATGAGTCCGAAGACCAGAAACGCGCCGCTGCGCAACACCCGCAGGATGACGATCAGGCGCGAGGGTATCCGCGGCGGTGCGTAGAAGCCCTGGCTGGCCAGAACCAGCGGCCCGAGCACGCCGACGAGAGGTACCAGCCAGAGGTATTTCTCAAAAGTTTCGAGTTCCGGCAGCCCGAGCCAGGGGAAGGTGGCCCGCAGCCAGTAGGCCAGCAGGAGCGCCAGAATGAAGAGCAAACCATCGGCAACCTGGAGCAGACGAACGCGAATATGGCGGGCTTGGGCGAGCATAGAGGCGGATCTCCGGGCTCCGTGATGCGCCACGCTAGAAATTGCGCGTGTACACCATGCCGTTTGGATCGGTAAAGGTCAACTGGTCGGCGGCAACGCCGGTGAGGCGCAGGCCCAGCGGGCGGTCGACGATGTCGTTCAGGCGGAAAACGCGATCGTTCATCAACACCCGGCTGTCGCTGCCCGAGGCGCGAATGCCGGTGACGCGCAAGGCTTCGATGAACGCCTGGGCTCGCGCGTCGTGCTTGGGCACGGGAGCCGGCGGGGGGGCGGGGCGGCTCTCGGCGATGGCCACCGCGGGGGCGGGAACTTCGCTGACGGGGGGAGCGACGGTCCTGGCGATCGCGGGCGGTGCCGTATGCTCGTCGGGTGCGGGAGTGGCGACCGGCAAAGGGGCGGCAGGGCGGGGTTCGGTTTTCGGGGCAACCGGAACCGTCTCATTGACGGTGATGGCCGGGGCTACGACCGCGACCGGGACGGGGGCGGCAGTCTTGAGCGCGGGCGCCGGCTCAACTATCTTGACCTCGGGGGGCGGGAGCGGCGATGGCGAAGATTCGGATACGGCGTGGGCGGACGCAATCGGCTTGGGCGCCGGGATTGCCTCGGGTTTTCGCAGCCAAAAGACGGTGGCGAGAACCGAGCCGGCCACGAGCACGACAGCGCCGGCGACGATTCCTGCCAGCCATCGGGCCGGCATCGGCCGGGCCCGTTTGGCGACCGGTCCCAGGCTATCTCCGGGCAATGGCGGCGCACCGGCAGCGGGGCCCTGCGTGCGCATATTCTGCGCCTTTTTGAGAGCGTCGTTGATAAGGCTCATGCCGGAAGAGAAAATTCGGAGGTCACAAGGGAACAGTCGGTTTGGTGCGGGGGGAACGACGAAGTACGCTGGATCTTGGGGTGGTGGCAGGCCTGAGGCGAGTATGGTTATTGCGTGGTCAGGCTTTTGAACTCCTTGATCGCGCGGCGGGCGTCCCAATAGCTGACCTCATCAGACTCGCGGATGAACGCGGAAAGCAGTGCCTTGTCGCAAAGGGTATTGACGAGGCGCGGGATGCCGCCGCTGGCGCGATGGATGGCGCGCATGGCCCACAGGGTGAAATTCGGCCGGCCCCGGCCACCGGCGAGCGTGAGCCGATGCTGGATATAGTGCTCGGTATCGACGAGGGTCAGCGGGCGCAGATCGTAGTGTACGAGGATGCGCTGGCGGAGCTGGCGCAGCTCGTCACGCCCCAGCACTTCCTTCAGCTCCGGCTGGCCCAGCAGCACGATTTGCAGGAGCTTCTGCTTGTCGGTCTCAAGATTGGAAAGCAGCCGGATCTGCTCGAGCACGGCGACCTTGAGATTCTGGGCTTCGTCGATGATCAGCACGATGTCGCGGCCCCGTTCGATGCGCTCGAGCAGCACACGGTTCATCTGCGCCACGAGGTCCACCTGGCTGCGCGCGAGCTTCTTTTCGCCGAGCTCGGTCAGGATGGCCTTGAGCATCTGCGTCTCGGTGACGCGGGGATTGAGGATCAGCGCGGTGTCGAAATGCGCCGGATCGATCTCGTTCAGGAAACGACGGCACAGCGTGGTTTTGCCACAGCCCACCTCGCCCACGAGGACGATGAAGCCCTTTTTCTCCTGAATGCCGAATTTCAGGTGCTGGAGGGCTTCCTGGTGGGTGGGGCTCAAATAGAGAAACTTCGGGTCCGGGGTGATGTTGAAGGGCATCTCCGCGAACCCATAGAAACTCTGGTACATGAAACAGGGAAGCTGGGGACTCGTCGTCAAAAGGCACGCCAAAACCAAGCGTCCCGGGGAGCGACGGATAATTTGAAATCTCCTTTACTCGCGACGCGCCGGCGCTGTTGATCGGCGGCGGTCCTCCACGTCATCATGCGTCGCGTCATTGTCGGCTTTTATCTTGTGCTCTTTCTCGGCCTCGGCCTGACGTCAGGGGTTTTCTTCTGGCAGACGCGGGCGGAGTACAATCGTCTCCGCCAACTCGAGGCGCAAAGCCAGCAACGACTCGTCGAGGCCGAAACCCGCCTGCGCGAACAGGAAAAAATCCTGGAGCGACTGCGCACCGACCGGGAGTACGTCGAGAAGGTGATCCGCCGCCAGCTCCACTATGCCCGGCCCGACGAGTTTGTCTTCCGCTTCGAGGACTAGCGGGCGTTTTTGTAGTGTACCGGGGGAAGCTCGCGCAACCGCCGCGCGGCCTGCTCGGGGGTAAGATCACGTTGCGGTTCGGCCAGCATTTCATAGCCGACCATGAATTTTTTCACCGTGGCCGACCGTAACAGGGGCGGGTAAAAATGGGCGTGCAACTGCCAGTGATCGGCCGGCTCCGGGCCGAACGGGGCCCCATGCCAGCCCATCGAATACGGGAAGGAGGTCTGGAACAAATTGTCGTAGCGGATCAAACCTCGCTGCAAAATCTCGGCCAGCGCGGCTTGCTCTACTGCGGTCAAGTCGGGCAGGCGACGAACGGGACGGCGCGGAATCAGCAGGTATTCGAAAGGCCAGGTCGCCCAATATGGCACCAGCAGGACCCAATGGTCGTTGGCCTCGACGATCCGCTCCGGTTGCGCGTCCTCCTGGGCGAGGTAATCGAGCAACAGCGGCCGCCGGTGCTCTTGCCAGTACAGGCGTTGGGCCACCTCCTCCTGCTCGACCAGCGCCGGCAGCCAATCTCCCGCCCAGATCTGTCCATGCGGATGAGGGTTCGAGCAGCCCATGATGGCGCCCTTGTTTTCGAAGACCTGCACCCACCGGTATTGTTGCCCCAGGCTCCTGGTTTCCTCCATCCAAACTTGAATGACCTTGCCGATCTGGCCGGTGGTCATTTCGGGCAGGGTGAGGTCGTGCCGCGGAGAAAAGCAAATCACCCGGCAGACGCCCCGCACGGGTTCGCACCGCCGCAACCCCGCGCCCGGCGCACCCGTTTGCACGGCATCCGGCAGGATGGCGGAAAAATCGTTCGTGAAGACCAGGGTGTCGGTGTAATTGGGATTGACCGCCGCGCCCGCCCGGCGGTTTCCCGGGCACAAATAACATTGCGGGTCGTGGGCGGGGCGCGACTCCTTCGCCCCGCTTTCCTGCTGGCCCTGCCAGGGGCGTTGCGTGCGGTGCGGTGACACCAGGACCCACGATCCCGTCAAGGAATTATAGCGCCGGTGCGGATGATGTTCCGGATCAAAAATCATGGCGCCTTTGTGGCGGACTTCGCCGGCACTACCAGCAAAATTTCGGGGTCGCCGGCCGCGGCCACCCCCGCTGCGATCCCCCGGCGGAAAAGCGTTTGCCGGGAGACCCGCCGCCGATTTCTCCCCGGTCAGTCCATCGACCAGATGGTGACCTCATCGGCGATCCAGGTCAGCGCGGCAGGCTCGGTCTCGGGGAATTGATTGAGCAGGTCGACGATTTTTTCGCGGATCTTGTTGTCGCCGGTCAGATCCCTGAGTTGGAATCCAAATCGTCTCGGTTGTGAAGGAACCGGTTCAAGCACCTCTTTATATCGGGAGACGAGGCATTCGAGGACTTTCACGAACAACAAGGCGATACGTTCGGCCAGTTTGCTTATCTCGGTCTCCGATTTTGCCAGAGCATTCAATGCGTCGATTTCGTCGTTATTCAGTCGATCCCAAGCTCCGCGTGGGCGGATCGGTTTGGACCCAAGTGAAGCACGGATACAGCCGCACATGATTGCCTGGAAAAAACGGAGGCCGTAGTCGAGTTTGGCGACGGATGCGAAGTCCCGGCAGAAGGTCTGAAATTGATGGGCTCCAAGCGTGCCAACCAGCACGGTTTCGACGGACGCCGCATCAAGATACCTGTCGAGGGGGTTTGATGCGTCCGGGGCCTCCATGATGGTATCGGCTGTCTCGTGCAACAAGCGCAGGATACGCGTGATCGCCCGGGAGGGGCTCTGCTCAATCTCCAGGAGCCGCAATTTGAGCCGTCCGCGGTTGCCATCGACCGAGGTGTGATCGATCGCGGCCACCAGCAGTTTCCAATCGTCAAAAACTGCTTTTACCTTTCGATACCGCAGCCCCAGGCAAGAATCTTCCTCGCTGCAGATCTCCGTCAACCCCTGCAAACACGTTGCTTCAGTGTTGTGTTCGTCGCGG
>DATJPQ010000009.1:0-11712 GCA_035506315.1 Opitutaceae bacterium | reverse complement strand
GTCGCCCGCAGGCGGTGGCGCGCCTCGCGCCGGGGTCTCGCTGGATCGGTCACCCACGCTCTGCGCAGGGCCAGAATTGACCAGAACAACAGCGGACAACCCACGGCGGACAGAAGACCCAGGGTCAGCAGCGATGGCGCTGAGAAGGGTGTCAGCGCACGGGCTGGGCCCGGCAGCGGATCGCCAGGCAGCGCGGTCGGTGGACCGGGAGGCGGGGAAAGCGGAGAGGTTGGAGCCTCGGCGCCCGGCACCAGCTTCTCATTGGCTGCTGGTGGCGCACTGGTGTCGGTAACGGTGACGGTTGCTTTTTCGGTCGTGAGCGTTTTGTAGCTGCCGCTCTTTGGGTCGAAGTAGGCGAAGGTGACCGGGGCGAGTGTGTAGCGACCGGCGCGCGTGGGCATGAGCACGACGTCCTCGCTCAACGTAACCTCGAAGAGTTTGCCCTCGGCGACGGTGCGTTTGGCCTGCGGCTGGACCACCTGGAAATCCTTCGACACGGCGCGCGGGGGGAGGCCGGGAATGTCCGGCCAGTTGCCAGTGCCGCTGAGCACCAGTGTCCAGGTGATGGGTTCGCCCACGTTGGCGCGGTCCGGCACGACCTTGGATTCGAGCTTGAATTGACCGACCGCACCGTTGAACGCCGGCGGCGCCGGCTGGGGCAGCGGCCGCACGACGAGCTCAGGCTGGTTGCTCGTGATCGAGTACTGCTGCAGCATCGGGCTCTGAAACAGCCCGAAGCCGGTGGATCCCGTGGCGAGATTCACCAGCTGGGTGGCCGGCTGCAGTTTCACCGGGCCGGGCGCGGTGGCATAGGCCCGGGTACGGTAGATGACGGACAAGGTCGGCTCGCCGTTGACCGCTTTCTCGAGAATTTCGGGCTTCGACCATTCCTCGATTGCGAACGGCGCCGCCGACCAATCGAGATTCGATCCGAGCGACTGGTAATAACGTCGTGCGACCGAGAGCGTGTAGGTGAGGGGAAACACTTCGCCCGCCCAGACAGTCGGGCCCGGCAGGACGAAGCGCGAATTAGCTACGGCCTCGAGATTGACATTGGACTGGCCGACCGTGGCCGTACCGGGTTCGAAGCGGACCGTTGGCACGTGAATGCGGCCTTTGTCGGTTTCCACATCGAACGTCGGAATTTCCACGCTCTGCCGGCGGTCCAGCCGGGCCGCGAAGGTGAAAAGCAGGCTCTTCGACACGCTGAAGTTGACCATCGAGATGTTTTGCGAGCGTCCGCGCAGTTCGAGCGTGAGGCCGGGCACGCTGGGCGGCGCCGGCGCATCCTTTGGTTCGCAATTTTCGCAGACGAGGGTCAGCTCGCTCACCTGACCCACGGCGAGCGTGCCGCCGGAAGGTTCCCAATGGATGGATTGCGCGCGCAGGACCGGAAGAAGCGCGAACAGAAGCAGACCGGCGAACAGCGTGGCGACGAGGCGATGGGCGCCGGCGGTGGAGCGCGTTGTCCCCAACGCACTGGATGGCGGATGCGTGGAGCAAGCGCGTTGGGGCCAACGCACTCCACCTTGGGACGGTTTCAATTCAGTGTACGTCATGCGGCGGTTCACCAATCTTTGCCCTGCTTGGCGGGCGTGGGCTTTTTCTCCCCTTCCATGATTTGGAAGAGACGGGCGGGAGAATCGTTGTTCTTCACCTGTTCGAGCTTTTGCAGCGGCAGCGTGAGGGTGGGATCGAGATTCTTAGGAGGTTCCTTTTTTTCTGCGCCACCCACTTTTTGCATCTCGCTCGAGGGGGGCGGCTCGTTCGGCTTGGATTCCTTCTGCAAATCGCCAAAGGCGGACTCGGGTTTTGGGGCGTCGGACGGTTTGGGTGGCGGTGGGTTCTGTTCACTGCCGGACTTATCCTGCGACTGCTGCTGTTGTTGTTGCTGCTGCGACTGAGGTTGCTGGTTCTGATCGGACTGATTTTTCTGCGGCTGTTTTTGCTGTTGTTGCTGCTGCTGCTGTTGTTCGGATTTTTGCAGCAACGCCTCGAGATCGTGCCGCACTTGCTCCCAATCGGCGGCCTTGGCGTCGAGTTTCTCGCCCGCCGACACGGCGGCAAGGCCGTCGCGCACCGGGCCCTCGGTCACCGGCTGCTTCGCCTCCTGTTGGCGTTGACCCCAGGTGATGGTCTGACGGGCGAGCTCGGCCCAGTCGTTCGCGGCGTAGTGCTCCTGCGCGGCGAGACGCTGGACCGTCTTGGCCAGCGGCGCAGCGTAAACGTCGGTGTCCTCCGCAGCGAGAGCGGAAAGCGGAGAGCGGAGAGCGGAGAGAAAACCCAGCAGCAAAAACGCGGCGGCCGGCAGAGTCTTTCCGGTTTCCGCCTTCCGGTTTCCGCTTTCCATCGCCAGCGCCAGCGAGCGCGGCCGGGGACGCACCGGAAATTCGCGCCAGAAACTCAGCAGGAGGCACAGCACGGCCGGGGCGAGCACCCATTGGAAACGGTCGATATGGCGGGCCGCTCGCTTTTCGACGAACGCACCTTTGCGCCCGGCCTCCACGGTCTGTTGGAGCACGGCGGCCAGGTCGATCCACTTGCTCGCATCGCGATAGGTGCCGCCGGTCTCGGCGGCCAGCTTCTCCAGGGTGCCGCTCTCGAGTTTGGAAAGCACCACGGCACCGCGTTCGTCCTTCACCAGACCGCCGGCGCTGTCGGGAATCATGGCCCCGGCCTCGGTGCCCACGCCGAGGCCGATCACGCGGATGCCCTTGGCCTTCAGGTCGGGGATCAGCGGCTTCCAGTCGTCGTCCGTGGCCTCGCCATCGCTCAGGATGATGAGAAAGCGGTCGGCGCTGTTGGTCGAGGCGAACGCCTCGATCGAGGTTTGGAGCAAGGCGGCATAATTGGTGCCGCCCTCGGGCAGATAATCGGGCCCGAGCATCGGCAGAAACTCGCGCAGGATTTCGTAATCGGCGCTGAGCGGGCTCTGGAGAAAGGCCGTGCCGGAAAACACGAGCAATCCCACGCGCTCGCCTTCGAGTCGTTCGAGCAGGGCCTGGATGAGCAGCTTCGAGCGTTCGAGGCGCGAGGGCTTCACATCCTGCGCCTGCATCGAGCGCGACAGGTCGAGGGCGAGGAGGATTTCCCGCGACTGGTCGAACACCTGCTCCTCCACGCGGCCCCACTGCGGCCGGGCCAGGGCGACGATGGCCAGCGCGAGCCCCACGTGCAACCAGACGTGCACCCGGGTGCGGGGTGTAGCCGCCGTGTCCCGGGTATCGAGGGCCACCTGCCGGGCGCCGGCCTCGCCGTGCAGGATTTTCGCGCGAGCCTCGGTCTGGCCGATCCGGCGGCGCCAGATGAGCTCCCAGGCCAGCAGCGCGACGGGCAGTGCGAGGAGCCAAAGAAGATGTGCCCAGGCGAAAATCATCGGAGAGTGGAAAGCGGAGAGCGGAGAGCGGAAATTTGGGATGCCGGAATCTTTCCGGTTTCCGCTTTCCGGTTTCCGCTTTTCAGGAGGGTGGCCAGTGCACCGGCGAGCAACAGCACGGCGCCGGGCGCGGCGAGCCACGGGAAGAGCTCGGTGGTCACCAGGTAGCTCTTGGCCTGAAACTCGATTTTTTGCGCATGATCGATGGCCGCGAAGGCGCCCTCGATCGTCCGCACGTCGTCGGCGCGGAAGAAGCGGCCACCGGTCTTGTCGGCGATGGCAATCAAGGCGCCTTCATCGAGGTCCGCCATCATGCGCCGGTAGCCAAGCTTGTTCCCCTTTTCGTCGAAATAGGGCATGGGCACGATGCCGCTCTTGCCCGCGCCGATGGTGTAAACCGGGATGGCGCGGGCCCGGGCCAGGTCAGCCGCCTGGTCGGGCGAGAGGGTGCCGCGGTTGTTGGCGCCGTCGGTGAGCAGCACGATGAACGCTCCCTGGCGCTTGCCCTCGACCTCGCGCTTGGCCTGCTCGAGCCGGGTGAGGGCCACGCCGAGCCCGTCGCCGATGGCGGTGCCGTCCTCGATCATGAGAATTTTCAAACGCTCCATCTGACGGGCCAGCCAGGCATGATCGAAGGTAAGCGGCGCGAGCGTATAGGCGCGCCCGGCAAATACCACGATGCCGATGCGGTCGTTGGGCCGGTCGTTGATGAAGGCCTGGATGACCGGCTTGATGGCCTGCAGGCGGTTGAGGCGTTCGCCATCTTTTTCGTAGTCTTCGGCGAGCATCGAGCCGGAAAGGTCGACCGTCAGCACGATGTCGTAACCTTGCGTCCGCACTTCCCGCTTGTCTTCCACGCGCTGGGGCCGGGCGAGCGCGCCGATGGTCAACGCCAGCCCCACGACAATCAGCCCCGCCGGCCAGCGCGCGGCTGCCGCCAGCGAAGGCCGGTGCCAGGCCGCCGCAAACGGCACCAGGAGCACAGGCACGCGCTGTCGTTGCCGCAGCCACATGACCAGCGGGATCGCCAGCAGTGCGAGCAGCCAGAAGGGGTCGCGGAGCACGAAGTTACCCAGAGTCGCGAAGGGACAAGTAACAAGTGGCAAGTGACAAGAAACCGGATTGTTCATCGTGGTCCTTGAGCCAGGTTACCCGGTGCTTCGCGCCGATGCGGTGCGCATCCTTGCGTGGAAAAATCTCACCAGCGCATCCAGCCGGTTTTCTCCGGTGCCGACGACCAGCTGGCTGAGCTGATCGGGAAACAATGCACGCCAGGCCGCCTCGCGCCGTTCGCGCCAGCCGGCATGCGCGACGCGCTCGGCCGCGGAGCCCTCGAGGGTGACAAGCCGGCCCGCGGTGGGATCGTAGGCGGCGAAAAGATCGCCGCGGGGCAGTTCGCGCTCCCAGGGATCGTCGACCCGAAAACCCATCGTCTGGTAGCGCCGTTGCATCACGGTCCAGCCTTCGGGCGCTTCGCGCGGCGGAAAATCCGACAACCAGAGCAGGATGGAGTGCTTGGGCGCGGTCCGGGCGATCAGGCGCCAGGGGATGGTGGAGGTTTCGGGTTCCGGGTTTCGAGTTTCGAGTTTCGGGTTTCGGGTTTCGAGTGGGGGCGCCGCGCGACCCAGCAGGGTGGCGGCGAGGTGCATGATCGGGCCACGGCCCCGTACCGGTTCGCGCAACACATAGCCGTCGGGCGTGGCGTGCACGTAACCGACCCGGTCGCGGTTCACGGCACCCAGCATCATCACGAGGCCGGCCAGCTCGAGCAGCGCCTCGCGTTTCGAAACCGCGCCGGAACCAAATTGCAGGCTGGGCGCATCCTCGAACACCACGAGCAGCGTGACCTCGCGCTCCTCCACGAATTTCTTGCGATACGGTTCGCCGAGGCGTGCGGTCACGTTCCAGTCGATGTCGCGGATGTCGTCGCCAAATTCGTATTTCACCACCTGGTCGAACTCCATGCCCCGGCCACGGAAGGCCGAGCGGTATTCGCCGCTGAGCACGTTTTCCACGGCGTGGCGCACCCGCCATTCGAGCTGGCGCAGGAGCGCGAGAGCCGAAGAAGGCGCCAAGGCGGAAGGACCGGGTGGCGACGAGGCCGGGTCAGCTCCGACAGGGTTTGCCGATGGCTTCATTTTCCGTCCTTCGGTCCGTCTGGTTGTCAGCCTTTTGCCACCGCCGGAACCGGGGTCTTCGCGATCACCTCGGCGATGATCTTGTCGGCGGTCACCTCCTCGGCTTCCGCCTCGTAGGTTAGACCCACGCGGTGGCGGAATACCTCGGGAGCGAGCTCCTGCACCAGGGCCGGGCTGACGTAATCCTGCCCGCGGAGCCAGGCCAGTGCGCGGCCGGCGGAGTAGAGGGCCAGCGAAGCACGCGGCGAGGCGCCGAAGTTGAGATAGCGTTTGGCCTGGTCGTCGGTTTCGGCCAGCGCCCGCGTGCTGCGCACAAGCGAGAGGATGTAACCTTGCACGGTGGGCGCCACGTGGATGCGGTCGACCTCGGCGCGCAATGCGAGCAATTCCTCGCCGCTCGAGACGGCCTTGAGCTCGGGCTGTTGGGTCACCTGACCCCAGCGTTGCATCATGGCCGATTCCTCGTCGGCGCTGGGATAATTGACGATCAACTTGAACAGGAAGCGGTCGGTTTGTGCCTCGGGCAGCGGGTAGGTGCCCTCCTGTTCGATCGGATTTTGCGTCGCCATGACGAAAAACGGCTGCGGCAGCGGATGGGTCTGCCCGCCGACCGTCACCTGCCGCTCCTGCATCGCTTCGAGCAGGGCGCTCTGCACTTTGGCGGGGGCGCGGTTGATCTCGTCGGCCAGCACGAGGTTGGCGAAGATCGGGCCGCGGTGCGGCGAGAACTCGCCGGTTTTCGGCTGGAAGATCATCGTGCCGACGACATCGCTCGGCAGGAGGTCGGGCGTAAACTGGATGCGTTCGAACTGCACGCCGAGGGCGGTGCCGAGCGATTTGACAAGCAGCGTCTTCGCGAGACCGGGCATGCCCTCGAGGAGCACATGGCCGTTCGCGAGCAGGGCGACCAGCAGTCGCTCCACAATGGCGTCTTGGCCAATCACAGCTTGGCCGATTTCGTCTCGAAGTTTCTGTGACCAGGCGGGTCCGGTGGGCATGGGAGAAAGAAGTGAGGGTGAGAGTGAAAGGGTAGAAGAAAGGAGAAAGGAAAGGCTTAAGTGAGAGTGAAGGTGAAAGAAGGCGCGGAGCGAGTGAAAGTTTTGTCGGGATTTGACTGGCGTTACCCGCTCTTGTTTCGCTCCCTGCACCGTATTCCTACCATGAGTGATGCTTATCCTCCCCTCGATGGCGCCCTTGTGCAGCGGCTCCAAACCCTCGGGGTGCGGCCGGGCGACGTGGAGGAGCGGTTCGTGCGCGGCACCGGTCCGGGCGGGCAGAAGATCAATAAAACCTCCTCCACCGTGTGGTTGCGGCACGGGCCGACCGGGGTGGAGGTGCGCTGCCAGCGCGAGCGTTCGCAGGCCGACAACCGGGCTGTCGCCTGGGCCGAACTCGCCGACCGCGTCGAAACACGGCGACGGCAGGCGGCCGCCGCGGTGGAACAGGCGCGCGAGAAGGAACGCCGCCGCCATCGGCAAAAAAGCCGGGGTCAGAAAGCGCGCATGGTGGCCGCAAAGATGCACCACGCCCGCCACAAAGCCCTTCGCAGCCGGGTCGCCTCCGACGACTGACCCGCGCCAGCCGCCCACTCCCCCCCAAAAAAAATCCGGTGCGGTCCACGACTCACTTGTAACATAATACGTGACAAGTTATGCCGTACGGAATTTTTCCGAATTGAGGCAATTTTCGCTCGTAAATTTCGGTTCCGCGATAGAACTTGTAACGTATTACGTGACAAGTTTCACCCCATGAACATCGAACACATTCCTCCACAAATCGTACTGCCGGCAGAACTTTCGCTGGCCTTGTTTGAAGCGGCGGCCGCATCCGCCCGGGCTGCGGCCGGCCGATTGCAGCGGCCGACCGTTCGCCACCGTCAGGGCGCGACACTACGGCCGGGTCCGAACACACCCTTGTGGAATGAACTGGCCAAGCAGGCCCGCGGTCTGCTGCGCAAACGCGGTGAGCGTGCAAAGCTCGCCCGGCTGCTTGGCATTCCGCGACAACGGATCACCGACTATCTCCGCGGCGGCCGGGGTTGTCCCGACGCCGAGCGGACGCTGCTGCTGCTTTGCTGGGTGGCGCGACGTCAACGCGGCGCCGATCTGGCCGGGTGACGGTTCGGAAATTTTGTCACGTATAAGGGCACTCCCAAAAATTCGGGTGTTTCGTAGCGCAGGCATCCTTGCCTGCTTCATCGTCCGATGCAGGCTGGAAGCCTGCGCTACTTACGGCACGGTTAATAGGAGCTCCTCTAACGTGACAAACGCGAGCGGGTCACCGCTGCCTGATACGATGGTATACGGAAAAATTTCCATGCGTTGCAGACGCTTCGCGTAGAGCCGGCCTGGCCGAGAGACAGCATGACAAGTTTGTCACGTATTACGTTACAAACTATAGTAGTGCAAATGGTTAAACAAATAACGGAATGATGAAATGTCGGCTGGATTGTGGGGCGCAGGGTGCAGGGGGCGCCTCGTATAAGCGGTGCGGACGCGTCAGGCGTGCTTGGCGACGTCGCGCGGGGCGGTTTCGACGCTGGCAGGGGCGGTGAGTTCCTTCGTGCCCCTGGCCCCGAGCTCGGCGAATTTTCGCGCGCCGGGCAGCAACATTTCCTCGAACGAACCGACGGCCTTGTTGTAGCTGCGACTGGCGGTGTCGAGATTCTTACCGACGCCGGCGAGATGCTCGGCGAACGTGGAGATGCGGGTGTAGAGGTCGCGGCCAAGCGCGCTGATCTCCTCGGCGTTCTTCGAGAGCGCTTCCTGCCGCCAGCCGTAGGCCGCGGCTTTCAGCAGCGCGATGAGGGTGGTGGGAGTGGCGAGCAGCACCTTGCGGCCGATGGCGCGGTCCATGATCGAAGGATCGGCCTCCAGCGCGGCGCTGAGAAATTGATCGCCCGGGAGGAAGAGCACCACGAATTCGGGTGAGGGTTGAAACTTGGCCCAGTACTCGCGGCTGCTGAGCGCGTCGACGTGCGAACGGACTTTGGCGGCATGCTCGGCGAGTTTGACGGCGCGCTTCGCAGGGTCGGTTTCGGCGGCAGCCTCGCGAAACGCCTCGGTGGGCGCCTTGGCATCGATGACGATCTGTTGGGCGCCGGGCAGGTACACCACCAGGTCGGCCCGGTCGCGCTCGCCACCACCGGGCGTCACCTGCTCGGCGAAATCGCAATGTTCGGTGAGGCCGGAGAGCTCGACGACGCGGCGGAGCTGCACTTCGCCCCATGTGCCGGCGGTGCGCGTGGTGCTGAGGGCGGTGGCCAGGCGGCCGGTCTCGGCCTGCAGGCGCAATTGGGCGGTTTGGAGCGATTCGAGCTGCTGGCCGAGCTGACCATAGGCGGTGGCGCGCGTCTTCTCGATCTCGGCGATCTTGCCGTCGACTTTTTCGAGCGACTCCTTGAGCGGCTTCACCAGCGCATCGATCGCCTGCTGGCGTGCGGCAAGCTCGCCGGTGGATTTTTGCTGGAGTTGGGTGAAGGCCTGCTGGGCGAGTTGCAGGAAATCGTCGCGATTGGCGCGGAGCGCGGCGGCGGCCAGCTCGGCAAACTCGGCCTTCAGCCGTTCATGGGCCGCGCGCAGCTCGGTGAGGCGGGCCTCGGCGCCGGCGCGTTCGGCGGCGAGTTCACCGCCCAGCTGGGCGTGGCGGGTGGTGAGCTGGGCGTTTTCGGCGCGGGCCGTGGCAAGTTCTGCCGTGAGACGGTCCGTTTCCGCGTCGCGGGCGCGCAGTCGTTCGGCCAGCGCAGCGTGTCGGCTTTGCAGGAAGAGCCAGGTGACAACGGCCGCGATCAGGGCAGCGGCAAGGACGGCAATGGTAAAATTCACGTAAAGATCGTTAGTAAAGCGTTAGTGGCAACAAATACTACAGGCGCTCCTTGACACAAGGAAACGTGGACGGCAAACACGCGCCATGATTATGGTTGCCGCAAAGCCAGCGCGGCGATCCGCGCCCATCATGATGCCCCTATGCTGACCCAGGAACATACCGCTCCCGCCGCACCGGGTGAAAAGCCGCTCGTACTGGTGGTCGACGACGAATACGGGCCGCGCGAATCGATTGCGTTCTCCCTGGCCGCGGAATTTTCCGTGGAGACCGCGGGGCGTGCGACCGAGGCGCTCGCAAAACTGCGCGAGAAGGCTTTTTCGGCCGTGGTGCTGGATATTCGCATGCCCGAAATGGACGGGATCAAGGCACTGGAGGAACTGCGCAAGATCGATTCCGACGTGGCGGTGATCATGCTCACCGGTTATGGGACGCTCCTGACCGCGCAGCAGTCGATGGTCGCGGGTGCCAACCAATACCTTCGCAAGCCCCCCGATATTCCCGAGTTGATCGAAGCCGTGCGCAAGCAAACCCAGGCGACGCGCGTGCGCCGCCAGCAGGCCAAGATCAACCATGAAACCGAACAGCTCAACGCGGCTTTAAAGCGGGAGATCGAGGAGAACGAACCGCAAATCTGGCAGGCGCGCGCCTCGGTGGAGCTGGTGCACGATCTCAACAATCCGCTCACGGTCGTGATCGGTTACGCGACGTTGCTGGTCGAGGAGGCCAAGGCGGTGGCGGCGGTCGATCCCGAGCGGGGCAAGAAGATCCTCGATTATGCCGCGATGGTGGAACGGGCGTCGGAATACTGCCATCATCTCTCAGAGAACTGGCGGCAGGCGGCGAAGCAGACCACCGAATTTGCCACCCTCGATCTGGTGCAGGTGGTCCATGAGGTCCGGCAGGTGATTTTCTTCGGCAATGCCGCCATCCAATTGAGCGGTATCGCGACGGCATCCGTCCGCGGCTCGAAGTACGAGCTCATGCGGGTGTTTCAAAACATCTTCAAGAACTCCCTCGAGGCCGGCGCCACGCGCCTCAGCGTATCCATTGCCCGGGCTGACCGGAATTACGAGGTGGTCATCACCGACAATGGCACCGGGATGGCGCAAGGCGCGGTCAAGAAGGCCCTGCGGGGGGGATTCAGCAACAAGGTGAGCGGCACCGGGCTCGGTCTGAGCATTTGCCGCCACCTGCTCGGCACCCATGGCGCCACGCTGGCGCTGGAGTCGAAACCCGGCCAGGGCACGACGGTGACCATGGTCTTTCCGGCGGTCGCGGAGGGCTAAAGCGGCTCGCCTGGCTGCGAGCAAGCCTGCACGGATGAAACGACGAAGAGTCAAAATCACCGGCATCGGACCGGTCACCCCGGCGGGCATCGGCAAGGACGAATTTTGGAAAGGAATCTTGGAGCCGGTAAGCCGGATACGGCCGTACAAAGGATTGGGGGAAGAATATGGCCCGTTCGTAGCGGCGCACATCCCGAAATTCGACGTGCATGATTACGTGGAGATTAATGGTGTGCTCAAGGGCTCCGCCCGGCATACCCTTTTCGCCGTTGCGGGAACGATCCTGGCGCTGAAAGATGCCGACATCGGAGAGCAGACGCTCAAGGACGCGCGTTGCGCGATTGTCATCGGCACGACGTTAATGGACTTCGGGGGCATATGCAGCACGATCAATGCGGTCAACAAGAAGGGGATGCGTGCAGCCCAAGGACGGGTCGTGTATACTTCGAACGTGGCGAGTGTTCCCGGCACAGTGAATCACGTACTGGGTATTACGGCCCGCACGATGTCGCTGCAGAGTTCGTGTTGCTCCGGACTGGATGCGATCGGCCATGCAGCGGAATTGATTGCGACGGGGGAAATCGATATCGCACTGTGCGGAGGGTCGGAGGCGCCCTTGTATCTATGCCCGCTGTTGGAGCTACGGGCCGCGGGATTGACTCCGCCCACGGCCGAGATGCCGGGGCGTTTGTCCCGCCCTTTCGATTTGTGGCGAACCACCGGCGTCGTCAGTGAGGGTGCCTGTCTCTTCGTATTGGAACCGGAGGAGAGCCCTCGCGAAGGCTATGGCTATGTCACTGGGTATGCATATGCCAATGATGAGCCGGACGATTTGTGCAGCGGTATTGCTGTCGCCAGCCGGTTGGCCATGGCTCAGGCAGGCGTCAGACCCCATCAGATTGATGCGATCAATGCGTGGGGGCCAGGGCACAAGCTGATCGATGCGGGAGAGGCGCGGGCGATGATCAGCGTGTTTCAATCGGCCTTGCCGGAGATTCCCGTGTTATCGATCAAAGGTGCGATTGGGGCTCCTTTCGGAGCTGCGCCGGCCATGCAGGTGGCAACGGCGGCGTTGGGTCTCAAGTAT
>DATJPQ010000008.1:0-2719 GCA_035506315.1 Opitutaceae bacterium | reverse complement strand
GACCACACTTGCGGCCAGCGCAAGGCCGGCAGGGAGAGACTGGGTGCCCAGGTATTTGCTCATGCGGTCACCTTAGCAGGACCGACCGGAAAGGCAAAAGGATCTGCCGTCACTGAGGGGATACTCTGCCGCGCGGCGCGGGACGCCGGCTGGATTTTCATTGACTTGTTTTGCTTGAAAGGCCGCGCATCAACCGGTAGAATGGAGCGCAAGTTTTGAGCGTTGGATTGGGACAATATGCAAACGATCGATAAACCGCGCAAACCCGCGGCGCCGAAGGCAGCCCGGCGGCCGCGCCGCATGGCCCCGGGAGCGGTGATCGCCGAACTCGAGAAACACCTGCTGGTGGATGGTTTCAAACTGGTGTTCGACCCCGCTCGCAGCCGTGGCTCGGTGTTCGTGGATGCCTCCTCGGGCCGCGAGCTGATCGATCTTTACAGTTTTTACGCGTCCCAACCTATCGGCTTCAATCATCCCGCCTTCGACCGGCCGGAGGTGACGGCTGACTTACTGGCCGCCGCCAAGGTGAAAGTCGCCAACTCGGACGTGTATTCCGTGCAGTTCGCGACGTTTATGGAGACGTTCGCCCGCGTGGCGGGCTTGGCGCCGCTGGACCGTTACTTTTTCATCGAAGGGGGCGCGTTGGCGGTCGAGAACGCCCTGAAGACGGCGATGGACTGGAAGGTGCGGAAGAACCTGGCCGCGGGCAAGGGCGAGCGCGGCACGGAAATCATTCATTTCGAGCACGCGTTCCATGGGCGCAGCGGTTACACGCTGAGCCTGACCAATACCGACCCGCGCAAGATTCTTTATTTCCCGAAGTTCCCCTGGCCGCGTATCCCGGCGCCGGCGCTGGATTTCTCGCTGCCGCCGGCCCAACGGCTGGAGGCGGTCATCGCCCGGGAAAAACTGGCGGAAAAACAAATCCGGCAAGTGCTCGCAGCGAAGGCGGTGGACGTGGCCGCCATCATCATCGAGCCCGTCCAGGGCGAGGGCGGCGACAATCATTTTCGCGGTGAATTCCTGCGCACTCTGCGGCGGATCTGCGACGAGCACGAGGTGCTCTTGATTTTCGACGAAGTGCAGTGCGGGCTGGGTATTACCGGCAAAACCTGGTGCTGCGAGCACTTCGACGTGCGGCCGGATTTGCTGTCTTTCGGCAAGAAGGTCCAGGTCTGCGGCGTGATGGCCGGGCCGCGCCTGGACGAGGTGCGAGACAATTGTTTCCGTTTGCCCAGCCGAATCAGCTCGACCTGGGGCGGCAATTTCACCGATTACGTTCGCTCCACCCATTACCTGCGAATCATCGAGGAAGAACGGCTCATCGAGAACGCGCGGGTGCAAGGAGCGCATTTTCTCAGCGAGCTCGAGGCGCTGGCCGGGCGTTACCCGCTCATGACCGGCGTGCGCGGGCGCGGCCTGATGCTGGCGTTCGACCTGCCCGACACCGCCACCCGGGACGCCTTTTGGAAGAGCGCCTATGAAGCGGGGCTGCTGGTCGTGCGGAGCGGGGAACGCTCGATCCGCCTGCGCCCCGTGCTCGACCTTAAGCCGGAGGTGATTGAGAAGGCCATCCGGCTGATGGACCGCTGTTGCAAGCGCCTGAGCTGAGCCGGCTGAAAACCGAGGCAGGAGTTTCATGAAAACAGCCCGGCGATCCAGGGAAGCTTCGCGGTAGTATATTCAGCCCGAGAATCAAGATCCAAACATGTCGCACGCAAAGCACAGCACGACCGTCCTGCTCAAGCAGCTCGGTCTCAGCCAGAACAATCCCGGCGTGTTCGCCGGGGAATGGTTCGGCAGCGGGAAATCGCTCGAGAGCGTCTCGCCCATCGATGGCCGATTGCTGGCCAGGGTACGAACGGCAACGGCGGAGGATTACGAGCGCCTGATGCGCAAGGCGCAGGCTGCGTTTCAGCACTGGCAAACTGTCCCGGCGCCCAAACGCGGCGAGGTAGTCCGCCAACTCGGCAACGCTTTGCGCGAGGCGAAACCGGATTTGGGCCGGCTCGTGACCCTCGAGGCCGGCAAGATCGTCCCGGAAGGTGAAGGCGAGGTGCAGGAGATGATCGACATTTGCGACTTCGCGGTGGGCCTTTCGCGGCAGCTCTACGGTTTGACCATTGCTTCCGAGCGTCCGCAGCACCGGATGCTGGAGCAATGGCACCCCCTGGGCGTGGTAGGCATCGTGACGGCGTTCAATTTTCCCGTGGCGGTTTGGGCCTGGAACAGCGCGCTGGCGACCGTGTGCGGCGATGGCACGGTCTGGAAACCCTCGAGCCAAACTCCGTTGACGGCGATCGCGACGCTGAAGATCGCCGAACGCGTTTGCCGGGCCAACGAGGTTGATCCCGCCATCTTCAGCCTCGTCATCGGCGACGGAGCGACGGTCGGCGAACGCCTGGTGAACGACCCGCGGGTGCCGCTGATCTCGGCCACCGGTTCCACGAAGATGGGCCGGCACATTGGTGAGTTGGTCGCGCGGCGCCTCGGGCGCTCGCTGCTCGAGCTGGGCGGCAACAACGCGATCATCGTTGCCCCGAGCGCCGATCTCGACCTGGCCACCCGCGCGATCCTTTTCGGCGCCGTCGGCCGTATCGATCGCTTGCCTCGTCGCATCGGCGCTGCTGACCCTCAGGCGCGCGATCGCCTCGCCCGTGATCGGCGAATACGCCGTGAGCTCCCCGTCCGAAATGGCCGAGCCCTCGACGCCCAACTC
>DATJPQ010000007.1:0-6176 GCA_035506315.1 Opitutaceae bacterium | reverse complement strand
TGCAAGCGGCCGAAACGATCCCCTACTTGCACGTCGACTTAATGAGGCAGTCAGAAAACATTCACCGGCACACAAAGGGCGAAGGGAAATAGTCCAGCCTCAGTCAGATCATACAGGAGGTACGATCCGGAGGCGTAGCCGGACCGGGTCAGGCTGCTGATTGTTGATTTTTCACCTGATCGGCAACGTTCCCTAGAAATCGCCTGCGAGCAGGCTCCTACAGCAGGCAAAGACCGAGGATCTGATTTGGGCAACAGGCTCGCAATGTGTGACAAGCTCCGGCGGGCGGGCCGGTGCTAGGGGCGCACGAACGGCGGGTGGTGGCTGAAGTCGAAGAGCACCCGATCGTCGGCGACGATCTGGGCCAGGCGCAACCGGCGGTTGAGCCAGCGCCGGCGATGTTCGTCGGCGCGGGTGCGCCAGCGTGACGGCAGCGGCCAGGAGGCGGCCAGACGCCCGAACACGCCCAGCCGGTTGGCGCGATCGGCACCCAGCAGTCGCACCTCGATCCGCGTGGGCCGGTCGGGCAACACGGCCGGCGCATCGAGCCCGAAATTGAAATTACCCCCGGGCAGCGGGAAGATCTCGGCGGATTGCAGACCGTTGACGATCACGCGCAGGCCGAGCGGACCGGCGGAGAAGGGATGCACCGGGTCGGCCGGCAGCAGACAGCCGTTGAGGAAAAAATTCCGGCGGGGCAATCCGGCGGGGAGAAGGATCGCGGCGCGACGCCGCAGCCAGGCGGTGGCGTTGGCGTTTTCGTGCACGAAGCCGGTGAGGGCGAAATCGCCGGCCGGCGCGGCGGCGAGCGGATCGCCCGTGCCGTCGAGCAGCGCCGCCCAGCGGGCTTCCTCGCGGAAACGGGCGCTGCGCGCCAGCAGCCGGGCGTGGCGCCGGCCAAACATCGCAGGCCACGGGCCGGACCGGCGCCAGGCTCCGGCGATGGCGCATTCCAGCTCGGCGGGCCAGCGTTGGAACAGCCGGCGGCTGTTTTGTTCGTCGCGCCGGATTGTCGGGCCGCGCGCCGCGCTCACGTGGTGACGGACGGAACTCGCGAGGACGACGACGGTGCGTTTGCCCCTAGCGCGAAGCTTGAGGGCGAGATCGACATCTTCGCCGCCGTTGACGAAGCCCTCGTCGAACCCGTTGACGGCCAGAAGATCTTCGCGCCGCACGAGGCAGCAGGCGGCGGTGACGGCGAAGACCTCGCGCATACCGGCGGCGGGTGTGGGCAGGGCGCGGAGATGCTCGATTTTCCCCTGCGCCGTGACGCCGATGCCGGCGTGGTCGAGCACGCCGTCGGCGACGCGATATTGGACGTTGCCGATCAGACCGGCGCGCCGGCCGAGCCGGGCGTGGGCGGCGAGCATCGGCTCCAGCCAGCCCGGGGTGAGCACCAGGTCGTTGTTGAGCAGGGCGAGAAGTTCGCCCTGAGCGATGGCCGCGCCACGATTGTTGGCGGCGGCGAAGCCAAGGTTGCGCTCATTGAGCACGACGCGGAAGGGCGGATCGCGCAAGGCCGCCAGCCAGTCGCGCGTGCCGTCGGTGCTGCCGTCGTCGACCAGGATGATTTCGTGGGTGAGTCCCGGCGGGAGCGTGGCTTGCAGGCTCGCCACCATCGCCTGCGTGAGCGGCAGGCCGTTGTGTAACGGAATGATGACGGAGAGCTGCACGGGGGGACTCAGTTTAAGTGGAAAGTTTAAGTTGAAGTGCACAAGGCAACGAGGCCGCCTCTTCAACTTAAACTTTTGACTCCAACTAGCCGCCCTCCTGCGCTGCCAGCAGGCGCCGCAGGTAGGCGGCGTAGTTCGATTTGCCGAGGCGTTCGATCTGGGCGGCGAGTTGGGCGCGATCGATCCACCCCTTGTCGAAGGCGATTTCCTCGAGACAGGCGATTTTGAGACCCTGGCGGTTTTCGATCACGTTGACGAATTGGGCGGCGTCGAGCAGCGAGTCGTGGGTGCCGGTGTCGAGCCAGGCGGTGCCGCGGCCGAGGAGTTCGACGTGCAGCCGGCCGGCCTCGAGGTAGCGGCGGTTGAGATCGGTAATCTCGAGTTCGCCACGCGCCGACGGCCGGAGCGCACGGGCGTGGGCGACCACGTCGCGGTCGTAGAAATAGAGGCCGGGGACGGCGTAGTTGGATTTCGGTTGCGCAGGCTTCTCTTCGATGGAGAGCACGCGGCCGTCGGCGGCGAACTCGACCACGCCGTAGGATTTGGGGTCGGCCACGTGGTAGCCAAAGATGGTGGCGCCGACGGCGCGGCCATCGGCCGCGGCCAGCGCCTGGCCAAAATCGCTGCTGTAAAAAAGATTGTCGCCGAGCACGAGGGCGGAGGGCGCGCCGGCAAGGAAGTCGGCGCCGATGAGGAACGCCTGGGCCAGTCCCTCGGGTTTGGGTTGTGCGGCGTAGGCGAGCCGGAGGCCGAACTGGGCGCCATCGCCGAGCAGGCGTTGGAACAAAGGCAGATCCTGCGGGGTGGAGATGACGAGGATCTCCCGGATGCCGGCGAGCATCAGCACCGACAGCGGGTAGTAGATCATCGGTTTGTCGTACACCGGCATGAGCTGCTTGCTCACGGCGATGGTGAGCGGGTAGAGACGGGTGCCGGAGCCGCCGGCGAGGATGATGCCGCGGCGCGCTGGCAGCGTTGAGGTCGGAGGTTTAGGTTTAGGGGAGGGCATCAGCGGTCGAGGCTTGCAGGCGGCAGTGACGGGGCGGGTTGAAGTTGGAAGTTTAAGTTGAAGAGCTGTCTTCGCCGCGGTCGAGGCTGCGGATGAGCCCATTTATCATACGGGAGATCTCCTTCAGTTCCCGACGAACAGCAAGCGCTTCCTCGGGTGAGAGGTAGCTGAGATCGGCGGCGGTATACGTCTGAGAACGCGTTTCGCCGGCAGAACCTTTGGCATAGCCAAGAAACTGCTTGAATTCAGCCCGGCTCAGTCGTTCAGCCCCTTCAGCGATATTGTTGGATATGCTGTTGGCGGCATCGGTCATCCGATTCCGAAAACCGAAGTCACGACAATCGCCCAGCGATCGATAGATCCGAACGGCGAGTGCCTGCGAGCGTTGCCACACGACCAGTTTCTCGAAGGAATCGTCGTCTTGTGGTATGAACTTCAACTTAAACTCCTCCCTTTAACTGGGCCGATTGCGGCGATTGCGCGCCGGTGCCGAGGCGTTCGCGGGCGTATTTCTGGGCGGTGATGTCCGCGGCCCAGGCGCGGTGGGCGAGGTACCAGTCGAGGGTTTTATCCATGCCGGAGACGAAGGTCTCGCGCGGCGCCCAGCCGAGTTCGCGCTGGATCTTGGCGCAATCGATCGCATAGCGCCGGTCGTGGCCGGGCCGGTCGGCGACAAATTCAATCTGTCCGGCGTACGGCTTGGCATCCGGACGCGGCGCCTTGCGGTCGAGCAGGCCGCAGATCGTCTGCACGAGCTCGAGGTTGGGCTTTTCGGTCAGGCCGCCGATGTTGTAGGTCTCGCCGACGCGACCGCGCTGGAGCACGAGCCAGATGGCGGCGCAATGATCGCCCACGTAGAGCCAGTCGCGCACCTGCTGGCCGTCGCCATACACTGGGAGCGGCTTGCCCTCGAGGGCGTTCAGGGTGACGAGGGGGATGAGTTTTTCGGGGAACTGGTAGGGACCGTAATTGTTGGAGCAATTGGTGGTGAGCGTCGGCAGGCCGTAGGTGTGCTGGAAGGCGCGCACGAGGTGGTCGCTGGCGGCCTTTGAGGCGGCGTAGGGCGAGTTGGGCGCATAGGGCGTCTCTTCGGTGAAGGCCGGGTCGGTCGGTGCGAGCGAACCGTAGACTTCGTCGGTCGAAACGTGCAGGAAGCGAAACGCACTTTTCTGCGGTTCCGGCAAGAGGGCCCAGTAGCGGCGCACGGCATTGAGCAGGCGCAGGGTGCCGACGACGTTGGTCTTGATGAACGGCTCGGGTGAGTCGATCGAACGGTCGACGTGCGACTCGGCGGCGAAGTTGACCACCGCATCGATGGCGTGTTTGGCGAGCAGACGCGCCACGAGGGCCTCGTCGCCGATGTCGCCCCGCGTGAAAACGTAGCGAGGATCGCCTGCGAAGTCGGCGAGATTGGCCGGATTGCCGGCGTAGGTGAGCACGTCGAGGTTGACGAGCCGGGCGGGGCCGGAGTCTGCCGGCGCGGACGGGGCGGGATCGGCGAGAAGCTGCCGGATGAAATTGCTGCCGATAAAGCCGCAGCCGCCGGTAACTAGAAGATTCATAAGAAAAATTGGAAAACCGCGAAGAACGCGAAGAGGCGCGAAGGTTAGTGTTTGGTTAGGACGATGCGCTCCCATTCAAGCTTGGGATGCGAGCCGAAATTCACCAGCAGACCGAGTTGGAGGCCGGTAACCTTGAGGTAGTTCAATACCTGGGCGCGATGTTCATCGGTGAGGGCCTTCGCGGCCTTCAGTTCGACGATGATCGTCTCGAAGCAGAGCAGGTCAGGCGTATAGGTGTGGCTTAACGTCCGGCCACGATACTGGATCGGATAGTTGCGTTGAGCGTCGAAGGGGATCCCGGTCAGCTCCATCTCAATCTCCAAGGCGTCCTGATAAACCGGTTCAACAAAACCATTTCCCTTATCCTGATGGACCGCTACGCACGCACCGATTATGCGGTAACATTCTTCGCGGTAGATCACCGGATCGTTCATATTCGCGCTTCTTCGCGTGCTTCGCGGTTAACCCGAAAGGGGTGGTCACTTCTCCATCACCAGCCGCAGGCTGTCGCTCCAGTCGGGGAGGCGCAGGCCGAAGACGCGTTCCAGTTTGGCGGTGGACATGACCGAGTAGGCCGGGCGTTTCGCGGGGGTCGGGTACTCGGCGGCGGTGATGGCCTCGATTTCCCGGCATTTTTTCTCCGCCGCCGGCATCAGGTCAACGATGGCGCTGGCGAAGCCGTGCCAGCTCGTCTGGCCCGAGGCACAGAGATGATAAATGCCACTCAACGCGCTGGCTTTCTCCGCGGTGTCCGCCTGGCGGAGCACGAGGGCGGTGGTCCCGGCGATCATCCGCGACCAGGTGGGACAACCAACCTGGTCGCGTACCACGCGGAGCTTTTCGCGTTCGCGCGCCAGCCGTTGCATGGTGAGCAGGAAATTGTTGCCCCGCGCGCCATACACCCAGCAGAGGCGGAAGATGAGGTGCGCGCCGCCCGCCGCCTGGATCGCCTGGTCACCCGTCAGCTTGGTGCGGCCGTAGGCGCTGAGCGGGTTGGTGGCGTCGGTTTCGACGTACGGCGTGGTCTTGGTGCCGTCGAACACGTAGTCGGTGGAGTAGTGCACCAACAAGGCGCCGAGTTTTTTTGCTTCCTCGGCCATGACGCCGGGCGCCTCGCCGTTGATTTTCTGGGCGAGCGCAGTTTCCGTCTCGGCCTTGTCGACGGCGGTGTAGGCGGCGGCATTGATGACGATGTCCGGCGCGGTTTCGCGGATCAGGGTGCGGATCGCATCCGGCCGGGTGAAATCGACCTCGGGATAATCGACGCAGACGAGGTGGCTCATCGGCGCAAGGGTACGGCGGAGTTCCCAGCCGACCTGGCCGATTTTACCGAAGAGCAGAATTTTAGGCAGAGACATGCGAAAGATGGAGGCCCGGCGTCGGGCCGGCGGGACGCGCGGAACGGTTAAAACAGCTTCCCGGGCGGGATGGCCTTGAGGTAGGGCGCGGCGGCGTCGCGTTTGGACAGAATGGGATTGGCGACGGGCCACTTGATGCCGACGTCGGGATCGTTCCAACGGAAACCCTGTTCGTCCCTGGGCGAGTAGATGTCGGTGCATTTGTAGTGAAACAGCGCCATTTCACTGAGCACCAGGAAACCGTGGGCGAAGCCCGGCGGCAGGAAGAACTGGCGTTTGTTTTCGGCCGACAGTGTCATGCCGAACCAGCGGCCGAAGGTGGGCGAACCGCGCCGGATGTCGACGCCCACGTCGTAGACCTCGCCCTGCAGGACCGACACCAGCTTGCCCTGGGCGAGCGGATTTTGGAAGTGCAGGCCCCGGAGGGTGCCGCGGCGGGAGAGCGAAAAGTTGTCCTGCACGAAATCGAACGCGATCCCCGCCTCGCGATACCGCTGGCGGTTCCAGGATTCCATGAAGTAGCCCCGGTTGTCGCCGAAGACATCGGGCTCAATGATCAACAGACCTTGCAGGT
>DATJPQ010000006.1:0-10213 GCA_035506315.1 Opitutaceae bacterium | reverse complement strand
GTATCGCCATCAGCGATCGTCCGCCCACAGCCTCGCAAGATGGCGGACGAGGCTACGCCTACGTCCGCGCTCCCACACATCACCACGACGGGTGAAGTAAACGACAAATCCAACGGCAGGTTGCCGGCCGGTCAGGAGACGGGCGGGTCGGCCGGGGGATCGACGGGGAGGCCTTGCTCGCGCATGTGCTGCAGCTTGTAGGTGAGCGCACGGCGGCTGATCGCCAGCTCCTTCGCCGTCTCCGTGCGGTTGTAATTATTTTTGCGCAGGGCCTTCAAGATCGCCTCGCGTTCGATCTCCTCCAGCCGCTGCACCTCGACCGGCCCGGCCGGCGCCGCACCCTCCGTCGCCGCGAGAATCCGCGCGGGGAGATGCTCCGGCAGCACGATTTCGCCGCGCGAGAGCAGGGCCGCCCGCTCCATGGCGTTGCGCAGTTCGCGGACGTTGCCCGGCCAGCGGTACCGGGTCAGGCAGGCCGAGACCGACGCGGAAAACCGTGGCTGCAACTTGGAAAACTGACCGATGAAATGCGTCGCCAGCGGCAGGATGTCCTCCGGCCGTTCGCGCAGCGGCGGAATGTAGATTTCCATCACGTTGAGCCGGTAGAACAGGTCCTCGCGGAAACGCCCCGCGGCGATCTGGGTTTCCAGGTCGCGATTGGTCGCGGCCAGCACACGGGCGTCGGTCCGCAATTCCCGGGCCGAGCCGATGCGCCGGAACGATCCGTCCTGGATGATCCGGAGGAGCTTGGCCTGGAGCTGCAGCGTCAGATCGCCGATTTCATCCAGGAAAATCGTGCCCCCGTCGGCTTCCTCGAACCGGCCGATGCGTTGCTGGTGGGCATCGGTGAACGAGCCTTTTTCGTGGCCGAAGAGTTCGCTCTCGAGGAGATTTTCGGGAATGGCCGCGCAGTTGACCTTCACGAGCGGTCCCGCGGCGCGCGGGCTCCAGGCGTGAATCACATCGGCGACAACCTCCTTGCCCACCCCGCTCTCGCCCGTGATCAGGACCCGGCTTTCCGAGGGGGCGATCAGGGCCGCATCGCGCAGCACCGCCTGCATGAGCGGACTGCTGGTGATGACGCCAGACGGAGGCGTGGGCATGGCCCGCTCCGGCCGGGCCATTTCGCTGCGTGGTCCGGTGGCGATCCGGACGGAGGCGATGAGCTCGTCGAGATCGATCGGCTTGGCCAGGAAATTGACCGCGCCATCCCGCATGGCGGTGACCGCGCTGCGAATGTCCGCAAAGGCCGTGACGAGCAACACCGGCAGGGCGGGATGCGTCTGCCGGACGCGACGCAACATTTCCAGGCCCGACATGCCGGGCATCCGCACGTCGCTGATCATCATCGCAAACGCGTCCTCGGCCAGCAGCTGCAAAGCCGCCTCGCCCGAGGCCGCACTTTGCGTCCGGAAGCCTTGCGCACGCAGAAACGTTTCCAGGAGGCTGCGCTGGCCGTGGTCGTCGTCCACGATCAGGAGGCGGGGGGCGTTGGAGGTTTCGCCACTCATGCGGGGGGCGGGGCGAGCTTGAGCCGGCTGACGCGGAAGACCGCGCCGCGCGGCTGGTTTTCGGTGCAGACAATTTCCCAGCCGTGGGCGGACACGATTTGCTGGACGATGGCCAGGCCCAGACCCACGCCCTTCGGCCGCATGGTCACATAGGGTTTGAAGATGGCCGCGCGCTGGGCGGCGGGCACGCCGGGGCCGTCATCGCGGATTTCCAGGACCGCCTCCCGCGCGCCCACCGGCGACAGGACGATTTCGATCTGGCCGCCGGGCCCGACCGCCTGCACGGCGTTCAAGAGCAGATTGAAGAGGGTCTGGCGGAGCAGCGGCTCGTCGGCCTCGATCAGCAGCGGGGACTCCGGTTGCCGCAGGCGGATGTGTTTCTCCTCGAGGTCCGGCAGGAGCGTGCGCGCGACGTCGGCGGCAACCCGCGTGAAGTCCACCGGCGCGAGATGCGCATCCCGGGGTTTGGAGTAGTCGATAAATTCGTTCAATTGCACGGTCACCCGGTCCGCCTCCTCCATGATCGAGCTCGCGTGTTCCCGGAGCTTGGGCGAACTTTCCGCCTGCATGGCGATCATCTGCGCGAGGCCGCGGATCAGGTTCAGCGGATTGCGCGTCTCGTGAGCCAGGCCGGCGGCGGCGAGGTTCATTTCCTTGAGGTGGGTGTTCATCTCCCCGGCGCGGACGAGGCGGATCTGGAGCTCGGAGTTTTTGGCCAGGTTGCGCCAGGCCAGGACGGCGCCCAGGGCGGCGGCGAGGGCGAGCAGGCTGACCAGCGACCGCAGCACCAGATCGCTTTGCACCATCCGCGCCATTTCGTCGGTCGAAAGGGTGATGACCAGGCTGTGCACCCCCTGCTTTTGAATGACCGCATCGTATTCCTCGCTCGTCATCCACGGCGGCCGGCCGAACGGCGGACGTTCGAACGGCGGCCGGGCGGTGGCGTTAGTTAGGGGGCCGCCACCTTCCGGCGTAGGATTGGCGGTTGCATCCGGCGCGGGCGGTCGCGGTTCGGACGAACGACGAAACGAGGGCGGACGAAAGGCGCGCGACATGCGCTCGTCGGCGACCACGATCGCCGCCGGCGTCGAGGGACCGGTGTCCGACTGGGATGAACCCAGATCCATCAGGTTCATCAGCGTCAGCGTGTGCTCGTGCCAATAAACCCCGCGCTGGCGCAACATCTCGGGCGTGAGTTCCACGGGACGACCGGCACTGGCGATCGTTTCCCCGGTGGATCCCAAGATGGCAATGGACTCGAGCACGCCCGGGCGGACGAGATCCTGCAGGGCGGACTCGATGCGGTCCTTCGAAACGACCAGGCCGAAACGGCGTTGCGAACGCACGACCACGCCCAGGGTGGACGTGATGTCGCGACCGCGGTTGATCAAGGCCTGCGCGGCGGTCTGCTTCAGCCGCAGGTGTTCCTCCACCTGCCAGCCGCATACCCCCACCCCGAATACAATCAGGATGGCGTAAACACCCAAGCTGCGTTTTGCGACCGGCCAGCGCATGATGGAGAGAATTCGTTCGGGGGTCGCCCCTGTTCAAAGCAGAAAACCTAGTGCGCGCCGATAAATTTGTTCACCTCGTCCCTGTCGAAGGTCTTCGGCGCCAGCTCCAGCTTGGTCTGCTCGTTCTGGGCGAGCTTCGTCAGATCTTCCGGACGTTGGACCACGTGCGGCGTCAGGAAAATGAGCAGCTCGGTCTTGGTCTTCGTCTTGGTCCGGTGTTTGAAGGCATAGCCCAGCAGCGGAAGGTCGCCCAAGAGCGGCACCTTGTATTCCCCGTCGGTGTTCTGATTGGAGATCAGGCCGCCGATGACGACGGTCTGGTCGCTGGGCGTCACGACGACGGTGTCGGCGGAGCGCTTGTCGATCACCGGCGCAGTGGTGCCGGGACCGATGTTGACGGTCGTCTGGCTCAACGAGGAGATTTCCGGCGTCACAATCATTTCCACCAGCCCTTCGGTGGTGATGAACGGCGTCACGCGCAGGATGATGCCGATATCCTGATAGCTGACGGTGTTGATGGTGGCGCCGGAGGTGGCGTCAATGCGCGAACCGGTGGTCAACGGCACCGTCTGGCCGACCATGATCATCGCCTGCTGACTGCTGCGGGTGAGGATCGACGGCCGGGAGAGGATCTCGGTCTTGTTGGTGGTCGCCAGCGCATGGATCGTGGCGTTCACGTCGCGGCCGATGATCGAATAGTACAGGCCGTAGATGGAGGGGTTTTGAGCCGCGGCCGCGGTGGTGGCGGAGGCGCCCGCGGGGCCGGCGGCGGCATTGAGGCTGTCGGCGGTGAGGCCGAAGTTGCTTGTCGCATTGCCCGCCGGGTTGGTGCTCACGGCGATGTGGCCGTTCTTCTGGCCGATCTCGGCGCCGAGATCGAGGTCGTTGTCGTGCGTGACCTGAAGAAAAACCACGTTGATCAGCACCTGCGGCTTTGGCTTGTCGAGGCCCGCGATGATCGTGCGGATGTTATCGTTGGTGGCGTCGTCGGTGACGACAATCAGGCGGCGCGTGTCCATGTCGGACGTGATCACGGCGTCGCCCATCAGGGTGGAATTGGGGTACTGGCGCGTGCTGGAAGCGGAGCTCGAGCTGCCGCCGCCACCGAAGCCGCCCGGAATTTGGATCGTCGCGCCTCCCCCGATGCCAGGGCGTACCCCCTGGTTTTGCGCCCAGGCTTGGCCGGCGCTCAGGAGAATCAGGCCGGCAACGAGCAGCCGGCGTGGATGGGTGCAAAATCGCGAAAATATCATGGGAAAATCCTCTGGTTTTGGAGGGCAGTGATGGGCGGGTTAATTGCCGAGGCCGCGCGAGGACGAGGTGGTGCCGAGCGACAGGGTTGTGGTGCCCGAGGTCTGGGTGTTGCTCGAGGCCCGCGTACTCAGCGGGTCGGCCTGCGAGGAGTTCGTGCTGCGGGTGTTGCTGCTCTGGAAGACGTTTTTGAGGATGGTCTCCACCTGTTTCACATCGGCGTTTTCCATCGTGTACACGAAGACCTTCTGGCGGCGGGCCGAGTCGGCATCCAGTTGCGCGACGATTTCGGCGATCTGCGGCATGGCGTCCTTCGACGCGGTGACCACGACCGAATAGGTGCGCGGATCGGGCACCGCCACGACGGGTGTCGAGCGGCTGGCAGTCGTGTTGCCGTTGCGATTATTGGCCGCGCCGGCCCGGTTGGCAAAGCCGCCCCCTGCGCCGCCGGCGCCGGCGGCCAGCGCGCCGAAAAAGGCCGCCGGGCCGCCGAACTGCCCGATCTGGCCCCGGTTGTTCGCTCCGCCAGTGGTCGTGCTCGCAAACAAGTTGGTGAGCAGCTGGGCCATCTCGGTGGGATCGGCGTTCTTGAGCCGGAAGACCCGCATCGTCGAAACAGTGTCGGCCGACGTGTCGAGCGCGGACACGATTTCCACGATGTGCTTGATGTTGATCTGTGTGTCGGTGACGACGAGGGAATTGCTGTCCTGGTTGGCGGTGACGGTGGCGCTGCTCGGGAACAGGGGTCCGAGGTCGCGCACTGCCGTGGTGGCGTCGATCCGCCGCAGCGGGATGATCTGCATGACCATCTCGGCCGTCGCCGGGATCTCGGCGGGATCGTTGCCGGTGTGAATTGGAATGTTGCGCTTCTTGGCCTCGTCCTTGGTGGCGATGGTCAACATGCGCCCCTGGGCGGTGGCGGCGAAGCCGTTCTTGTTCAGCGCGACGTTGAGCAATTGCACGGCTTCCTCGCGCGACACCGGCTGGGTACTCCACATGTCGACCGTGCCATGGACGGGCGTTTCCAACACAATGATATACCCGGCGGCCTCGCTCATGTAGTTGAGCACCGTCTCAAGCGGCGCGCCGCGGAAATTGAAGCGCAGGCCGCTGCCGCGGCCGGCGGGCGGGAGCACGGTGGTGTCGGCCGGCGTTGCCGCGGTGTCGGCAGGAGCCGCCGGGGCGGCCGGTTGCTCTTGCGCGGAGGCGCCCAGGGTCAGCAGGGCGAATCCGAGCCAGAGGGAGGAGGCGAGCGTGGTCGTTTTCATTCTTTCAATTGTTTCTGTCGTTGTTCCATCAGTCGTTTGAGAATGTCGGAAGCGTCGGCCGGGATGGCCGGCGCCGCGGTGCCCTCGGTCGCGGCGGACACCGTCGGGACGGGGCTGGAGCCGGTGACGGTCCATTCGCCGCCCTCGGGGCGATGCAATTGCTGCGTGATTTGCAGAGTGGTCACCTTGCCGTCGCGCGTCAGGTCGACGCTGCGGGCCTCAACGTGTTTGACGACAAATTCGGCGAGTTTGCCACCCGCGGGCAGCACCTTGCGGTACCGTGTATCGGAGCTGTCGAAAAAGGCGTAGATGCCCTGGTCGTAATCCATGGTACCCACGAAAGCGATGGTATCGCCGGTGGGCGCGGACGGCTCGTTCGAGGCCGACCGGGTACGGCTGCGGCGGTTGGGATCGAAGATGTTCCTGTCGCCGATGAGCCGGAACGAATCGAATGAACCGCGGGCGGCAGTCGGAGCTGCTTTCGCCGCCGCGGTCGCCGGAGCCGCCGCCGGAGACGCCGGGGTCGCCTTGGTGTCCGCATTGGCGGCGATCGCCACGCCGCCGGACAGCGCCGCGGCCAGCATGCCAACGGCGGCAAGGCGGAGGAGGAAATTACGGGGAGAGTTCATGACTTGCTTTCCAGGGGGGCGAGGCGCAGGCCAGTCACGAGCAGGCCAAGCGAGAGTTTCGAGCCCACCTCGTCGCGAGCGATGAGTTCCATCGAGTCGATGCGCAGGGCGAGGGGCGATTTTTCCACCTCATAGAGAAAGCGGGCCAGCGCGGCCAGCGAGCCGGTGGCGTCGATGCGGCATTCCAGGACGGAGTAGCTGTCGTTGGCGCCCCGCTTCCATTGCTGCTTCATCGAGCTGAGCTCGACGCTGCTGGTGGCACGCCATTTTTCGAAGGCGGACAACACATCCTGTTCGGCCTGGGCGGTGTCCCTGGCCAGCGCGTTGGCCTGCATGTCGGCCCAGAGGTTCTGGGTGCGCTGGGCGCGCTCGATTGTGCTGCGGCCGGCGGCGATGTCCTTCTGCAAGGTGGCAATCTCGGCCGAGCGCTCCTTCCAGTGGTCGGTGAGCGGCGTGAAGACCAGGCGGTCGAGGGCGAGCAGGGCCACCGCGGCGCCCGCGGTCACCAGCAGCCAGCGTTGTCGGTGGGGGAGGTTCATAGGCCGGAGGTTCCGTTCCAACGGAAGTTGAAGGTAAATTGCGCCGGCGACTTGCCGCGGATCTGCTCCACCTTCACGTCGGCGATCTCGCGCATCTTGCGCAGTTGATCGACGGTCTTGAGCAGCGAGGCGTTGTCGCGGGTGACGCCGGTCACGCTGACACTCACGGTCGAGAGGCCATGGACCTCGAAGGTCCGGGCGGTCACGGCACCGTTGTCGGGGAACGCCTCGGTGACGCGGCGCAGGATGCTGAGATTGCGGTAGGAGGTGTCGTACCACGGACGGAATTCGCGGATGCGGGCCTGGACGGCATTCAGAGCGGTCACCTGCGGCTTCATGCCGGCCCACTCCGCCCGGAGCGCCCAGCACCGGATCTGTTGCCAGGCCACGATCCCCAGCACCAGCACCGCCGCCGCGCCCACCGCCATGCCGACGGTCGCGAGACGCTTGGCGTTGTAACGGGCGACCAGTTGCTCCCAGCGTCCGACGCGGGGGGGCAGAAATTCCAGGGCGGGCGCACCCGTCTCCAGCCAGCAGGCCGCAAGATTCTCCACCATGAGGTCGGCCGAACGGCCCTCCGGCGAACCATGCGTCTGGAGCTCCAGCCCGGCGCCCCTCGCCCACTCCGCGAGACTGGCCTCGAGCTGGCCGACCACGGCTTGATCGCCGAGCAAATCAACCCGGCGCAACTCCTGCCGCAGGTCGGGCGGCGTCTGCTCCAGCGTGATGCGCAGTTCGCGGGCCACCGCCCCGGTGTTGATCAGACGATCGCCGGCCTCCGATTCGATGGTCGCCTCGCAGGTGCGAAAGGCCGCGATGCCGCCGCCGGTCGAGAGCAGCAAAGTCGCCCCCCGGGCATCGGCCGCCACGGTGATCCGCCCCTGCCCCGCCGGCGCGAGCGCCCCGGGCAGGGCCGCGAGACCGAGCGACAAGCTCAGCGGCTTGAGCCCCGCGGCCTTCAGCACGGCGACGAGCCGGGCCAGCTGTTCCTTGCGCACCGCGAGCTGGGTCACATAGGCGGCGTCCGCCGAGCGATGAAACGACCGGGTGATCTGCAACTGGTCGGGCGCGCAGGGGAAGCCCCGCTCCGCCTCCATCTGGAGAAAGCCCGTGGTGTCCTCCGGCGAAAGCTCCGGCAATTTCGCATGCTGGCTCATGATCCAGGCCGCCGGCACCTCCACCACGCAATGCCGTTCGCGAATTCCGGCGGCATCGAGGTGATTGCGGATCTCCCGGCCGATCAGCACGACCTCGTCATGCGAGAGATCGAGCGACAACGCGGTCGAAACCGCCTGGCCCACGGCGACCACGCCCTTGGTACGGCCCACTTGGGTGGCCCGCAGTTGCCCGCCGTCGAGCGACAGGCCGAGCACAGGCCGCGAACGTTTGCTGGTATACCATTTCATAGCGAATTCTCCTGGGTCGGGCTGAGCGACTGCCGGGCCTGTACCCCCAGCGCCCAGCCGTAGGCAGTGAGGTCCTGGCGGTAAACGATGCGCGGCGTGCCGCTGCTCAGGTCAAAGACGACTTTCTCACGGCAATAGCCGCGGCCGTTGCGGCCAACCGCCGCCACGTCGACCGAGAACTGGTAGGACTGGTCGGTGATAAATGGACCGGCGCGGCGGAGGGCCGCCGGGCTGGTGATGACCTGCGTGATCCAGGCGAGCGAAGTCAGCGCCTCGGGATGCGCAATCCGGTAGGCCACGAGGGACGAGGCGTAGTCGGTGCCGATGCCGGGGATGCAGTCGAGGACGGCCTCGCTGGCGGTGTTGATGTTGATCAGCCCCTGGACTGTCGTGCCGGTGCTGGCAGTCAGCCGGGTGTGGATCTGCTGAAATTCGGCGGCCGTCAGGCCGCTCACCGCATAAAATTCGGCGACGCTGCCGATGGGGCGGGTGCCTAGATTCCCCATGATCCGTGTGGCGCGCTGCGGGTTGTTCACCGCCGACTGGACGACCGCGCCGAGTCGCGTGCGGGTCTGGGGGCTCGCGTCGGTGACATTGACGCGACCGGTGTTGGGCTGGCGGCTGTAAACCGTGACATACTCCAGGACGCCGGCCAGCAGCTGGCCGTTCTGGTCGTCGTGCGGCGGCGACTGGTCACCGTCGTCCTCGTTGCGGTCGAGGGCGCCGTTGCGGTTGGTGTCCTCGCCGAGCAGGATGTCGAGCGTGGCGCCGTAAACGAGGCGCAGCTCGTCGACCGTCTCGAAGGGAGCGCCTTTCACGAGCCGGGGCGGGTCGAGGCGGGCGTAGGTCTCGTTGCCCGCGCCGCCGGAGTTGCCGGCCCCGCGCCACGTGAGAATGTTCGCGGCCAGGTCGGACGTCATGGTGGGCAATTCCGAGAGCATGGTGACACTCGCCGTGTTGAGGTTGATCTTCGAGGCCTCGTCGACAAAACCGAAGAAGGGGTCGGCGGCGGGCTTCTGGTTCGGGTCGCGGCCGATGAACCAGAAATAGGCGTCGCCCACCGGCAGTTGAGCCGCCTGGTAATCGGTAGAGACGGGAACGTTACCGCCGGCGGCGAGCTGGCCGAGAAGGTACGAGGCATAACGCACCCCACCGTCGCACGCCGCGCGGGCGGTGGCATCCGTGACCCGGTTGTCCGCCGCGCGCAATTCCGAGCTCATCGAATTGGCGAAATACAGCGTGAGCGCCACGACGCCGAAGCAGACCCACATGACAATGATGAGCACCGAGCCGCGCCGGGAGCGACACGCGTTGCGGACAGGGAAAATGAAACTGGTCCGGCTCATTGCGTTCCTCCCGTGGCCGTAGACGTGGTCGCGGCGGCCGCCGCGCTGGTGGTCGTGGTGACGAAGACCGGGACGACGAGCTCGATCGGCGACGCGTTGGCGCTCTGCGAGGCGAGCTGCAGGCGGAACTTGACGGCGGTGGGCAGGGTGGACGTCACCGTGGAATCCCACGTGTCGGTCCATTCGGTACCGTCGTAAAACAGGAAGTCGGCGCTGGTAACTCCGGGGAGCAGGAGCTGGTCATCGGGAGTGGCGTCCTGGGCCGGGAGCAGATTGCGCATGACCGAGCGGACAAGGGTCCTGGAATTGCTGCCGTCGGTCGCCGCCGCCAGATAATACGTGACCATCTGCACCTCGGAATAGGGATTCCAGCCATCGACTTTCCCTGAGTCGGTGTAGAAATCCGGACTGATGCGCTCGCCGGCGGTGTCCGACTGCAGCGTGGACGAGGGAGTGGTTTGCAACGCGCCGGAGAGCGTGCCGCCGGGCAGCATCAAGCCGGCGAGATCGTTCCGGACGAGGCCGAGCGTGCGCTGCAGCGTCAGATCGTCCTCGATGTGATCGGTGGTGGTGGTGCGCAGGCGGAGTGCGCCATAAAAAACGGTCGAGATCGCCACCAACACGATCGCCGACACCGCGGTGGCGATCAGGATCTCCAGCAGCGTGAAGCCGCGGCGGGAGCGGAGGCTCGGATTTCCCAACCCCGCAGAATCACGCTGAAGCGAGATGGGATTCTGTAGCGGCGGTCT
>DATJPQ010000005.1:0-8481 GCA_035506315.1 Opitutaceae bacterium | reverse complement strand
ACGCGCGCCTGGGCGAGGCCGTTTTGGCGGGTGGGGGAGAGATGGCGCGCCAGGCCGAGTGCTCCGAGCGGATCGGCGGCGCTGGCGGCGACTTCGGCGGGCGGAGCGTCACTGAAGAATTCGCAGAGCAGCGCCAGCAGTCCTTTCACGAGCGGGGAGTCGGCGTCACAGTGGAAAAAGCAACGATTGTTGTGCAGTTCGCCCACGATCCAGGCCTGGGAGACGCAGCCGCGCACCCGGTGCGTTTCGGTGCGTTCGCCCTCGGGGAAAAGCGGCAGACGGCGGGCGCGGTCCACCACCAGCGCCATCCGTTCCTGCGGGTCGTCGATGAAGGCGAACTCGTCGATAAGTCGTTGGAGTTTGTCCGGGAGAGGCACGAAAATGGCAGCGTGAGCATATTCTGGCTAAAATCTAGCCGAAGTTGGCCGTTGTAATGCTGGAAAACCTAACATGTCCCTCATCACGGAAAACATCCTCGTCCCCCTTCCCGGCTTTGCCCTGCCGCGGGACTATCCGTGGCGGGTGCGTTTTGTGGCGGCGGTGGATGAGCAGCTCCGGCGCCTGCGGTCGACCGGCTATTTCGTGCCGCCGCGATTTTTCGGCTATTTTTTCCAGGGACCGCAAGCAGTGGGGGTTACCGGCAACTGGGTGGTCACGCTCGATGCCGACACCGTGCTCGGCAATCTGCCGGCGGAGATCGACCGCCTCACGCACGGGCAGTACAGCATCGCCAGCGCCTCGCACGATGTCGTGCCCGATTTTCTGCTCGTCCATGACACGCACGACGGTTCGTGCTGGCTCTGGCGTTTCAGCTTTGGACTGCGTTTCGTCGAATCCAACGAACCCGTCCGCGAGAATTCCGATCATCTCCTCGAATCCTGAAACGCGCCGCCGCACTTCTTGACAGCGGGGGCACGCTTTCACTATTTCGAGGGCCCGTATGCAGGCTGCACTCAATCAGCCGGTGCTGGTGCTCAATCGCCTTTGGCAGGCGATCAATGTAATCGGCGCCCGCCGGGCCTTCGCGCTGCTGGCGCGCGGGCACGCCCACGTCGTCTATCCCGACGCCGATGAGTTCCGGGTGTTTTCGTTGCTCGATTGGATGGATTTCTCGCAACACAATCCGCCGCTCGCAGGGATCGAGTCGGTGCACACGCCTACACGCACGATCCGGCTGCCCCGGGTGATTCTGCTGACGTTTTTCGACAAACTGCCCTGCAAGGAGCTGAAGCTGACGCGCAACAATGTATTCGAGCGCGACAAAAGCACCTGCCAGTATTGCGGCACGCGGTTCTCGCGCGAGGAACTTAATCTCGACCATGTCATCCCGCGCGATCGCGGCGGCAAGACCACCTGGGAGAACATCGTGTGCTCGTGCATTGCCTGCAATACGCACAAGGCCAATCGCCTTCCCCACGAGGCGGGCATGCGCCTCATTCGCAAACCAGCGCGCCCGAAATGGCGGCCGGTCATCTCGATGATGCTGGGCAGCCAGCACCGGGAGCTGTGGAAGGACTTTATCGATATAGCCTACTGGAACGTAGAGCTGGAGGAATAAGGCTTGCGCAGGCAGGTGTTCGCGAAAGTTAGTGCACGCAACCTGCATTAAAACCGGGAAATTTTCCCGGCCCTTCGGGAAATTTTCCTGAGGTTATTTTCCCGCCAGTGCCGTATCATGGGAGGGTGCAGCTACCAGTCGTTGGATTGTTGGTCACAGCCTGCACGAGATACTACTGAAGCTAATATAAGGTGGCCGCCGGCGGACGACGAATGTCCCCGGCGGCTTTTTTTGGCCCGCCTTCGTTCAACTTCCGCCTTCGTCCAACTACGGCGTGACAAGACGGCGGGACGAGACGGCGGGAGTTTTCTTTCCAATTTGGAAAGAAAACTGGCGGAGAGGGGGGGATTGGCAGCCTGTGGCTGGTGCTTCGCACTCGCGCTTTGCGCGCCCCTTCTCCGCTTCGCTCCGTCGAACTTCGTTCGCATCCCCCCTTGGTGCTGTGCACCGTTTTGCTTCGCAAAACGCACCATTTGCGCGGAGCGCAAATGGCGGAGAGGGGGGGATTCGAACCCCCGGTAGCCTTGCGACTACACGTGATTTCCAATCACGCACGTTCGACCACTCCGTCACCTCTCCGAGTGGCGCACACGCCCGGCGTTGGAGCGCCGACCATGGGCGGAAAGGGGGCACATAAGGGCGATGCCTCCGCGCGGGTCAACGGCAAATCCTTCCGCGAGGCCGGTTAAATCCGCCTTTTCCCCCAAGGCGCGCAGTCAATCCGGAAACTCCTTGCAGGCGCTATCTCGGCTGGTAGCTTGCGCTCGCTATCACCAGTAGCATTTTCGCTGCCTACCATGGTTTCCGCGACCACCGAGTTAAATTACGACAGCAAAATCGAAGGCGATGTCATCGTCTCCCGGTTGGATGCGGTGATTAATTGGATACGCACCAACTCGATGTGGCCGATGCCCATGGGTTTGGCGTGTTGTGCCATCGAGCTTATGGGCGTGGCCGCCAGCCGCTTCGACATCGCGCGTTTCGGCGCGGAGGTGATGCGCTTTTCGCCGCGCCAGGCGGATTGCATGATCGTTTCCGGCACGGTGACCTACAAGATGGCCCCGCAGGTGCGTCGCATTTACGACCAGATGCCCGCTCCGAAATGGGTGATCGCCATGGGCGCCTGCGCCAGTTCGGGCGGCATGTACCGCAGTTATGCCACGTTGCAGGGCGTCGATCGCATCCTGCCGGTCGATGTGTATGTGAGCGGCTGTCCGCCCCGGCCCGAGGCGTTGCTCGATGCGTTGATCGCGCTCCAGGCCAAGGTGCGACGCGAGCCCGCCGCCCGGCGGCTCTTCCGTGCCTGACACCGCCCCGCCAGATTTCATCAACCACTTCCCGTCTCTTCTTCCACCACTGATGACCGCGACCGCCGATGTCCTAACCGCCCTCCAATCGCGGTTTTCTCGCGCGACGCCGCGTCCGAGTGCCGATCATCCGGCCATCAACGTGCCGGCGGCGGATGCCATCGCGATACTGCAGGCGTTGCGCGACGAGCAGGGTTACGACATGCTGGTGGACCTGACGGCCATCGACGGTGGCGTCGCCGCGTCGCCGCGCTTCACGATCGTTTGGCATTTGTTTTCGCTGACGCGGCTCGACTATGTGCGCGTGGCCGCCCAGTGCGAAAACGACTCCGAGCCCGCCATGCCCACCAGCACCACGCTCTGGCCCGCGGCGAACTGGCACGAACGGGAAGTCTGGGACATGTTCGGCATCAAGTTTCCCGGCCATCCCGACCTGCGCCGCATCCTCATGTGGGAGGGCTATCCGTACCATCCGCTGCGCAAGGAATTCCCGCTGGCCGGCCTGCCGGCCGAGCTGCCCGACGCCGAGATCGCGGGCGAAATTCCGGCCAGGCTGATTTCAGCGCCGATGGCCGGCGGTCCCTTCGTCGCGTCGAGCGGCGAGTTGAACCTGACCGAAGCCGAGCCACGCGCGAAAGACGAAAGCTGGAACGAGCGTCGCGCCAAACCCATGTGAGCCGACCGCCGCCGCAACCACCGCCTCATCCCATGGCCGCCGAATTTGCCTATCCCGACAACGCCGCGAAGAACGCGGCCGCTCCGGCCTCGGGAGAGTTCCCGCCGGAGAAGATGTCGCTTTCGATGGGCCCCTCGCACCCGTCCACGCATGGTGTGCTGCGGCTCCAGATGGAGATCGACGGCGAGACGGTGATCAAGGCCGACCCGGTGGTCGGGTATTTGCATCGTGGCGACGAGAAGATCGCCGAGAACATGACCTACAACCAGTTCGTGCCGTACACGGACCGGTTGGACTACCTCGCGCCGCTGGCCAATAACGTCGCCTACGCGCTCGCGGTGGAGCGGCTGGCCGGTCTCGAGGTGCCGCCGCGCTGCCAGGCGATCCGCGTAATCGTCGCGGAGTTGGCGCGCATCTCGTCGCACCTCATGGGTCTCGGCGCCTACGGCATCGACGTCGGTGCGTGGACGATCTTCCTCTACACCTTCACCGAGCGCGAAAAGCTCTACAAACTTTTCGAGGAGCTCACCGGGGCGCGTTTCACCAACAGCTACACCCGCATCGGCGGCGTGGCGCGCGACGTGCCCGAGGGCTGGACGGATCGCGTCAACGCCTTTTGCGACCAGTTCCTCCCGATCCTCGACGAGATTCTGGCGCTGCTCTCGCGCAACAGGATCTTCCTCGATCGCACCGAGGGAATCGGCGTGATATCGCGGGCCGATGCGATCGCCTACGGTCTCACCGGCCCCAACCTGCGCGGCACCGGCGTCCCGCTCGATCTGCGCAAGGACCGCCCCTACAGCGGCTACGACCAGTACGAGTTTGACGTGCCGGTGGGCACCAAGGGCGACAGCTACGACCGCTACCTTTGCCGCGGCGAGGAGATGAAGCAGAGCGTGCGCATCGTGAAACAAGCAGTCGCCCGCTTCCCCGGTGGCGATTGGTACGCGAAGGACGCGCGCCGGATTTTTGCCCCGCCGAAGGACAAGGTGCTCACCAGCATGGAGGAGTTGATCAACAATTTCATCATCGTGACCGAGGGACCGCAGATGCCCGCCGGTGAAGTGTACTTCGAGGCGGAGAACCCGAAGGGCATCCTCGGCTTCTACGTCGTGTCGAAGGGCGGCGGCGTGCCCTGGCGCCTGAAGATCCGCAGCCCGTCGTTCTGCAACCTCTCGATCCTGCCCAAGGTCTGCGTTGGCGCGCTGCTGGCCGACATTGTCTCTATCCTCGGCTCCTTCGACTTCGTCATGGGTGAATGCGATCGCTAAAAAATTGCGGAGCAATTTTTCATGAATCTCAAGGCCGAAACCCTCCAGCGCATCGACGAGGTCATCGCGCATTATCCGGTCAAACGGAGTGCGGCGCTTCCGCTGCTGCACCTCGTGCAGGAGGAGCAGGGTTACATCTCGACCGCGGCCATCGAGTGGATCGCGCAGAAACTCGAGCTGCAGCCGATCAACGTCTACGAGCTGGTGACCTTCTATCCGATGTTCCGGCAGAAGCCGATCGGCCGCCGCCACATCAAGGTCTGCCGCACGCTTTCCTGCGCGCTGGCGGGCGGCTACCGGACGTGCGCGGAACTCGAAAGGGCATTCAACACCCGTCGCGGCGAAACCTCGGCCGACGGCGAGGTCACCATCGAGTTCGTCGAGTGCCTCGCGAGCTGCGGCTCCGGGCCGGTCGTGATGATCGACGATGACCTCCACGAAAAAGTCGATTGCGCCCGGGCCCGCGAACTCGCAGCCCAGATCAAAAAAGAAGGGCGGAAGAGCTGAACGACGGAATGACCGCATCGGCCGCTGCCGCCCTGAAATCGAAAATCCGAATTCAAAAAATCGAAAATTCGCCCATGCCTCATCCGCTCGAACGCCGCATCATCTGCCAGCACCTCGACGAGCCCGGCTATGTCCCGGACCTCGCGTGCTATCTGCGGCATGGCGGCTACGAGGTGCTGAAGAAATCCATCCGGCGCCCGCCGCAGGAGCTCATCGATGAGGTCAAACGGTCGGGCCTGCGCGGCCGCGGCGGCGCGGGTTTCCTGTGCGGACTCAAGTGGTCGCTGGTGGATCGCAACAGTGGCAAGCCCGTCTACCTGATCGTCAATGCCGACGAATCGGAGCCGGGCACTTTCAAGGATCGCTACATCATTCACCAGGACCCGCACCAGCTGATCGAAGGCATCATGATCGCCGGTTACGCGAACAACGTGAAGCAGGCGTACATCTACATCCGCGGCGAATTTCCCCACGGCGCGCGCCTGCTCGAGACCGCCATCGCCGAGGCGCGGGCGAAGAATTTCGTCGGCCCCAACATCCTCGGCAGCGGCTACAGTTGCGAAATCTACGTGCACCGCGGCGCCGGCGCCTACATCTGCGGCGAGGAGACGGGCCTGATCGAGTCGCTCGAGGGCAAGCGCCCGTATCCGCGCATCAAGCCGCCATTTTTCCCCGCGGTGCTCGGGCTTTACCAGTGCCCCACGATCGTCAACAACGTGGAGACGCTCTGCCACGTGAAGTACATCGCCGACGTGGGCGGCGAAGCCTACGCAAAGATCGGTACGCCCAACAACGCCGGCACCCGCCTCATCGGCGTGAGCGGGCACGTACAACGTCCCGGCTACTTCGAGCTGGAGCTGGGCAAGGTCACCGTGGGCCGGCTGCTCCACGAAATCTGCGGCGGCCCGCGGCCCGGCCGCCGGTTCAAGGCGCTCATCCCCGGCGGCTCCTCGTCGAAGGTTCTCCGATTCGGCGAGCGGTTTCGATTCAAGCGGAAGGACGGCACGGCGGTCGATTGGGGCGTGGAGGACATCCCGCTGGACTTCGACTCGTTCGCCCTCTGCGACACCATGGGCGGCTCCGGCGGCATGATCGTGCTGGATGACAGTGCCAGCATGGTTGAGGCGCTCGGCAACCTGAACGCGTTCTACGCCCATGAGAGCTGCGGCCAGTGCACGCCGTGCCGCGAAGGCTCGCTCTGGATGAAGAAGATCACCGCGCGCATGGTGCATGGCGACGCCCGCCCCGAGGATGGAGCGTTGCTGGTAAACGTGGCCGACCAGATCGCCGGCCGCACGGTCTGTCCCTTCGGTGAGGCCTGTGCGTGGCCCACGCAGAGCTTCGTCCAGAAATTCGGCGACGAGTTCAATGCCTATCCGCAGACCAAGCAGCAGCCGAAAACCGCCGACGCCCTGACACTCATCTGATTTCTTTTCCGATGACCCAGCCCGCCCAATCCGACCTCATTGCCGTCAACATCGACGGCCGGGAGATCGCTGTGCCCCCCGGCACGAACATGATCGAGGCCGCCCGGCTGCTCGGCATCGACATCCCTCATTTCTGTTACCATTCGAAGCTGAGCGTGGCGGGCAATTGCCGGATGTGTCTCGTCGAAATGGGCAAACCCGCGGTTGATGCGGCGACGAAACAGCCGATTCTGGACCCGGCCACGGGCCGGCAGGCGATCCGCTGGGGGGCAAAACCGGTCATCGCGTGTTTCACGCCCGCCGCCCCCGGTCTGTACATCCGCACCAACACGCCGCTCATCAAGGAGTGCCGCGAGGGGGTGATGGAATTTCTCCTTATCAATCACCCGCTCGATTGCCCGATTTGCGACCAGGCCGGCGAATGCAAGCTGCAGGAGCAGGCCACCCAGTACGGCCGCGGCTATTCGCGTTTCGTCGAACGGAAGAACGTCAAGCCGAAGCGCACGCTGCTTGGACCGCGCGTCATGCTCGACGACGAGCGTTGCATCCTCTGCTCGCGCTGCGTGCGCTTCAGCAAGGAGATCGCCCACGACGACGTGCTCGGCTTCATCGACCGCGGCAGCTATTCCACGCTCACCTGCTATCCCGGCAGGCGACTGGAGAACAATTACTCGCTCAACACCGTCGACATCTGCCCGGTGGGCGCGCTCACGAGCGTGGATTTCCGCTTCAAGATGCGCGTTTGGTTCCTCAAGCAGACGAACAGCGTCGACACCGAATCGAGCGTCGGCGCGAACACCGTCGTCTGGTCGCGCGAGGGCGTCATCTACCGCATCACGCCGCGCGAGAACGACGAGGTGAACGACACCTGGATGGCCGACAGCGGCCGGCTGCTTTACCAGCAGGTCCGCGCCGCCAACCGCCTCCTCGAACCCCGCGTGAACGGCCAGCCGGCGACTTATACCGCAGCGATGACAACGGCGATCGCTTTATTGAAAGGTGCGGAAGGCGGCGAGGCCGGATCGCCCAATCAAAAATCGAAAATCGAAAATCGAAAATCCACCGTGGCGGTGGTTGGTTCCGGCCGCAGTTCGGTCGAGGAACAATTTCTCACGAAAAAACTCGCGGCGGCGCTCCAGGCGCCAGCGTGGGTCGTCGCACGGGTGGGGGAGGGCGACCGCCTCCTCGTCTCCGCCGACCGCAATCCCAACACCCGCGGCGCACTTGTCACCGGCCTCATCAAGACACTGCCGTCCCCGACGCTCGCCGAACTCGCCGCGCAGATCGACGCCGGCCTGGTGAGGACGGTCGTCACCGTGGGCGAAGACCTGGTTGCCGCCGGCCTGACGGCCGCACAGCTCGCCAGGATCAGCGTGATTTACCTCGGCACGCAGGCCAACGCTACGTCCGAGACGGCGAAGGTCGTGCTGCCGACGCTGACGGTGTTTGAAAAGAGTGGCACCTTCGTCAACCAGCAGTTCCGCCTGCAGAAATTTGCCGCGGCGGTGCCCGGTCCCATCGGCGCGAGCGACGATCTGGCGGTTCTCGCGCAGCTCGTCACCGCCCTCGGTGGCAAACCGTTTGGCGCTACCGTTACCACGCTCTGGCCGACCCTGGCGACGGAGATTCCACAGTTTGCCAGGGTCACTTTCGAAAGTCTCCCCGACACGGGTTTGCTGCTCAATCGCACGCCGTGGGCCGCTTTACCGTTTGCCGAGGGCGAGACGCTGCACTA
>DATJPQ010000004.1:0-36659 GCA_035506315.1 Opitutaceae bacterium | reverse complement strand
TGCCCACCCCGCGAGCCGCCGGCCCAACCCTCCCCGAGGAGCCATCCCATGAACACCCAAAATTTCGATGACGATGTGAGCGAGCCATTGAGTGAACAGGACCTGAAGGAGTCCGCCGAGGCCGAGTGCGAGGAAATGCTGCGATATCGACAGCGTCTCAGCGAGCAACTCGGTCATGACCCGGAAGACGACCGCCCGGCCTGGGAGATCAACGTGGAATGGATCGACCGGCATGCCGCGGAATTTCGCCGAAATTGGCGGGCGCAGCGACGGGACCGACCGCCCCCATGAACTATCCGATGCATTCGTTCGTTCCTCGCCTTCGCCAGACGAAGACCCTCCGCCCCAAACTGACCGCGGGGTCAGGCCGACGGCTGGTGGCGGCGATCTGGTACTGCCGCCATCCCGCGGGAAAACTGCGAAGGTCAGTCGGCGGTCATCGGCCGCCGTCACCACCTGGAAGTTTCAAACCGCCGCGTCGACAACTGCCGGACGCGTTCCGCTCACGCGCCCGTTGAGATTTGCGAGTTGCCATGCCCCACCTCCCCAAACTCCCCCGCTCCCAACCCGCCGGGACCAGCCCCCCGGGGGGAATTCCCATGATCGCGGACGAATTTGCCCGGCTACGGCAGCTTTTGCGCGGTCTGAAACGCGCCGTCGGCAAAAGGGAGGCGGCCGAGGAGGAAATTGATTCCTTCATCTGCTACCTGGAGGCTTTCCTGATCCAATACGACCGGGTTCCGTCGGGTGGTTTGCCCCTGGTGGGGCCGACTGTATCGATGATCGTCGACAGCTTGACGCAGGAAAAGGCCCGTCAGGACTACGCGGCGGCCGGTGCCGCAGAGCTGAAGGTATTCGAACTCCCCAACGGCGATTACGAATTCCGCATCGACGGTCACCGGCTGAAGCTTTCGCCGAGGTTGGGGGCCCTGCTGAAAATACTGGCCCGGGCCGTCAGCCCCGATGGCGCCAGCCCCGATGCGCTGGTTCCCTGGAAGTCGCGCCTGCAGGTGCGCCTGGCCCTCGCGACGAAGCTCGGGCAACCCATCACCAATCATGCGTTGAACGGCCTGGTTTTCCGCCTGCGCGAGGAACTCCGGCTCCAGATCAATTTACACCGGGATATTGTAAGAGTCCATCCGGTGCATGGCCTGCGCTTCGCCGTCCAAAGGAAGGCGTTCGTCGACGGGAGCGGCTGTGACCCATTATGACCGGCCAACTTTCCCCAACGCTAAAATCCCCGGGGGACAATGCTGATGTCCGCGGCTGCGGTGAGATCCGCCGCATTTCTCCACGGGACCTGGGCCGGGTGGAATAAACTCGCCGCCGCCTCATACCCAACGCCACCGGCCCAACGACCCAGTTACCGCCACCCCGAACCGTCATCCTGAACCCGCACTCCACCATGGCTCATCTCTGGATTCATTCTTCCTCGGAAGGCTGGGCGGCCCTCCCGCTGGCCGCCGACCGGTTTACGCTGCGCGCCGGCGCGGAAGTACCGGCTCAAGTCCGCCCGGCGGACGACCATTCGGCCGGTGACGTCGTGCTGCGGCGCGCGTTTGCCGGCGAGGCCGGCGAACACTGGTTGCTGTTGGCGCCTCCGGGCCGGGTCAGCATCAACGGCCAGGTGTTGGTCGTGGGTTTACGAGTGTTACGCGACCGGGATGAAATCCACCTGCGGGGAGCGTCACCGATGTATTTTTCCACGGAGATCCTTGCCCGGGTGATGGCTTTCCCCGGATTGGCGCGGCCCGCGCATTGCCCGCGGTGTCGGCGGGTGATCGAGGTGGGGACACCGGCCGTGCAATGTCCCGGCTGCCGCATGTGGCATCACCAATCGGCCGGATGCGAGTGCTGGACTTACGGCCCCACCTGCGCCGTTTGCGATCAAACCACTGCGCTCGACGCCGGCTATCGCTGGCAACCGGAGGGTGTCCCATGAAACGCCGCTCCCCCACGCCAACCGCTGGTGCCTCACTCGTTGTCGTTGGGCTTGGCAACATCGGCTCCCAGTTCGTCGACCACGCCGGGCGCATGTCCGGTCTGGCCCGGGTGGTGCTGGTGGACCGCGACGTCTACGAGCCGGCCAACCTGCGCACCCAAAAGATCACCGCGCGGGAAGTGGGCGAACCGAAGGCCGAGGCGCAAAGCCGGATTCTGCGCGCCCTTAATCCGGCGTTGGAGATCTGCGCCATCGTGGACGATGTGGCCAACATCCCGCCGGGCCGGCTGCGCGCAGACGTTATCGTGGCCGGTCTGGACTCCCTCGAGGCGCGCCTGGTCGTGAACGACCGGGCCTGGCGCCTGGGCGTGCCGTGGCTCGACGCCGGCGTCGAACCCGCGCAGCAACTCGTGCGGATCAACGGTTATCGGCCCGGTCCGGACCGCCCGTGCCTGGAGTGTGCGCTGGATGATGTCGATTACCGGAATCTCGCCACCCGCCACCCGTGTCGGCCGGCCCGCGCCAACCGGCCTACCAACGGCTCCTCCAGCCTCGGCGCACTCGCCGGAGCGCTGTTGGCGGGTGAGTGCGAAAAGATTTTAGCGGGCGATTTCGCGCGCTCGCTGGTCGGCCGCCAGGTCGTGATCGACGTGGCGCATCACCGGCACTTCGTCACTTCCTTCCGCCCCAATCCGCATTGCCGTTTCGATCACGCCGTGTGGCGGCTCGCGTCGCTGCGCGGACTCCGGCCGACGGATACGCTGGCCGATCTGTTGCGCGTCGCCCGGATCGCGGTCCGGGGCCCGGCTGGTCTGACGCTGAGCATCGCGGGCCATCCCCTGGCGCAAATGCTGCACTGCCGGCAGTGCGGGCAGGCCGTGCCGGGCCCGCACCTGCCCGGCCGGGTGGCGCGGTCCTGCCCGCGTTGCCAGGGCTGCGATCTGCTGCCGGCGGGTTTTGATTTGATCGTCGAACTCGACGCGCGTTCTCCCCGGGAAGTGCTGGGCGGCACGTTGCGTTCGGTCGGAATCCAGCCCGGCGATGTGGTGCGGGTCCGCCGCGGCCGGCACGAATGCCACTTTGTGATCTCCTATGAGTCGTCGTGATTCCAGCAACCCCGGTAATGCCCGGTCCCTCCTGAACCCGTCGGTTTTGCCGCCGCCGCGGTGTGACTGCGCCGTTTTCGGCCCAAGGCGCCCGCGGCGCATGATAATTTGCCACGCAACCAGAAATTCCGCGATTCCATGAGCGATCCCATCTACCACGCTTTTCTCGCCCGCCAGCTCGAAGAGGGGCAGCGCCTGGCGGCCGGCAGCGATCTTTTCACGCTGCAGCCGCTGCCCGAGCGGCCGGCGGCGCATTTCATCCTGGAGTTCCGGTGCAAGGGGCTCGCCCGCGAGCAGGGCAGGGTGGTGGAGAAGAATCTTTGGCGGGTGGGTGTTTTCTTCCCGGAAAACTACCTGCGCGCCTCCGTGCACGTGGCGGAGGTGTTGACCTATTTGGGCCCGGTCCCCGAACCCTGGCACCCCAACATCCGTGCGCCCTTCATCTGCATGCACCTCACGCCGGGCGCGCCGCTCGTGGATATCGCCCTCGGGCTCTACGATCTTCTCACTTGGAATCTCTTCGCCACCGGGGATGAGGGCCTCAACCACGCGGCTGCGCAATGGTCCCGCCACCAGGATCCCGGGCGGTTTCCCGTGGATCGGCGTCCGCTCAAGCGCCGCCCGCTTACGCTGGATGTCCAACCCTTCGTCGCAGGAGGCGAGCCATGAACACCGTGCTGCCCGCGTTTCCTGCCGCCCCTTGCCGTTGCCGCCAGTGCATCGCGGACAATTGGTTGTTGCTCGCGGCCGACGACGGCGAGAACGCCTGGTCCGGGGATTCGCGGCCGCCGGCGTGGGAGACGCTCCTCGCGTGGAACGGCGCTGTGCCGGGTGGAGTGAAATTCGTCCTCTCGCCTGAGCGCCGGGTCAGCCTGCGCGCCGAACTGCCGTGGGCCGAGGATCGCGATTCGTCCGGGGCGATGGCGGCGGTCACCGCCGGCTTCGCCGAAGCGCGGCGCCTCTGGCATCAGACGGATGCCTCGCCGCGTATCGCTCCGCTGCCACCAGCCGCCGTCCTTCCCGCGCCACTGGCCCAAACCTGCCTTGAGTCCGGCTGGGAGGTGAATCGGCGGGCGGACGGCACTCTGGTCGTCGGCCTCGATGTCCCCGGCGGGCACTGGCCGGCCAACCTCCTGGTCCTGCCATCGAACGAAATCCTGGCCCTGGTCGAACTCGCCACGATCGGCGTCGGGACCACTGCGGCACGCGAAGCGGTTGCAATGCTGCTCTTGCTGGCCGGCGGGGCCTTGCGCTGGGTGAGGCCTGCGGTCCGCGCGATCGGCGACCGGTGGGCGGCGGTTTTCGAAGTCTTGCTCCCGTCCGAGCCCACCGCCGCCGACCTGGTCGACGCCTGGAGCGGACTTTCCCTCGCCTGCCGGTGGTGCGCGGCCGAGGCCACCGCACTGCTCGATGCACCTGCCGCCCAGGAATACCTGCGGGTCATGGCTCCCCTCTCCGTTCCCAACCTCAACCCTCAAACGAAAGCAGCAACACCATGGTAAAAATCAACACCCTCAACCTCACCGCGAGCGATGTGACCGGCCAGAAGCAAGTCACCGTGCGCGATGTGCCTGTCACCTATTCGGTGGGCGAAATGATCGACGGCCTCCTGCCGCGCATGCAACTCCAGCACCGGGACCGCGCCGGGCAACCGGTGCAGTATGACGCCCGTCTCGATCGCGAGGCGCGTCACCTTCATCGGAGCGAACTGGTGGGCGATGCCCTGCAGCCCGACGACCATCTGACCATGCACCCGCGCATCCTCGCCGGGGGCGGGCCGGTCTGATCGCGCCCCACCACCGCACTACCTCCCCGCCCGATCGCTCCTCACCCAGGACCAGTCATGCTCACCAACGAATACCGGTTTGCGCTGGAGATACGCGCCCACGACGGGCGCGTGCTCGGCCAGCAATTCATCGAACCCAATTGGGAGCCGGCCTGCGCCTGGGCCCGGTTCGCGTGGTGGCGCAAAACCCGCGAGCCGGCGGCCGCCGCAGCAATGGAGACGATCATCGCGCCCGTCGCCCATCGCACCGCCGGCCTCCCGTTTGCGAGCGGATTCCGGGTGACGCTGGCGTCCAACGGCGAGCCGCTCGACCGGTGCGATTTTCCGCTCACGTATTTCGCCGCCCAGGCGCGCGCCGTTTCGTCCGAACTGGTTGCCGCCGGCCGGCTGCAGGCCGGCGACACCATTCGCTACCAGTTGCTGGCTTTTCCGCGCGAGCAAACGAACGGCACACCGGCAGCATTCAACGTGGCGGAAATGCCTGCGGCGGTCCCGCTCCGGCCGGCGTCGTTCGCCGCCTTGCGGGCGACGGCCGCGCCCTGCGGCGAACTCGACGCGGAGGACCTGCCGGTCTTCCTGCCGCAAACGGTCCTCGAGGAGGTATCCGCGCTCACCGAACAGGCCGGGGCCGTCGAGACGGGCGGCATTCTCATCGGGCACCTCTGCCGCGACGAGAGCATTCCGGACATCGGCGCCACCGTGACGGCGCAGATTCCGGCCCGACAGGCCCGGGGCGAGCTGAGCAAGCTCACCTTCACCGCCGACACGTGGGCGGCGGTGCAGGCCGCCGTGACCCTGCGCCGGAGCGACGAGATCATGCTGGGCTGGTGGCACTCGCATCCGGCGCGTTTCTGGTGCGAGAAGGAATGTCCGCCGGAGCGCCGCCGCGCCTGCGTGCTCATGCGCAGTTTTTTCAGCGAGGACGATGTGTGCCTGCACGAGGCCGTCTTTCCCGCCGCTTATCATACCGCGCTGGTCGTGACCAACACCGACGACGGCCTGCAACACGCCCTGTTTGGCTGGCGCCGCGGCGCGGTCGGTCAGCGCGGGTTCCACATCCTCAACCCCGACCGGCCATGGACGCCGGTGAACGCAACCATTGCCCCGAGCCAAGGAGAAAAACCGCATGCGACCCTCTGCCAATGACCGACCCATGTTGGATGGACTGATCGATCTCGACGACGCCAACTTCAATCTCGAGGAAACCGTCGAGCGGCTCGCGACCGTCCGCGCGGACGCCGCCTCCTCCCGCTGGCTCGATCTGGGCCTGATTCGCCGGCTGCACAGCCAGCACCAGGGGCTGCTCGCGGCGAAGGAACAACTGCGCGGCCTGGAAGGGGTGATCGAAAAGTTCAAGGCGCCGCCTTTCTTCCCGGCCCTGTTCATCTCGCTGCTCGATTCCCCCCACGGCCCGCGGGCCTTGATACGCCAGGGCGGAACCGAGCGGATTGTCGGCTTCGGCGATGACGTGGATGACACGGCTCTCCGCCTGGGCGACGCAATCTACCTCGCCCGCGAATTGAACGTGATCATGGGTCGTGCCCCCGGTGAGTTTTGCCACACCGGCGAAACCTGCAGCTTCGAACGCTGGATCGGTGACGGGCGGATGGTGGTCAAGACCCAGGACGAAGAACACGTGATCTACGCGTTGCCGGCGCTGACCGCGGCGGACCTCAAGCCCGGCAACCGGCTCCGCTGGGACCGCAACTCGATGTTCGCGTTCGAGCGGATCGAGAGCGCCACCGGCAGCCAGTATTTCCTCGAGGATACGCCGCAGGAGACGTTCGACGTGGTCGGCGGCCTGGGCCCGCAGATCGCCAGCATCACCGAATCCCTGCTGTTGCACTTCCACCATCGAGATCTCGCCCGCAAGTACCACTTGCGGCCCGCGGGATCCATTCTGCTGCACGGCCCGGTCGGCACCGGCAAAACGCTCCTGGCCAAGGCGCTCGCCAACCAGCTGGCGCGCATGTCCCCCGGAGGGAGCTCGTTTTTCATGAGCATCAAGCCCTCGGCGCTGCACAGCATGTGGTATTCCCAGAGCGAGGCGAATTACCGCGAGGTCTTCCGGGTGGCGCGGGAGACGGCCGCGGCCCACCCCGGCTCGATCGTGGTGATGTTTTTCGATGAAGTGGACTGCATCGGCGGCGCCCGGGGGAACTCCGAGATGCGCGTGCATGACAACGTCCTCACCGCCTTCCTCGCCGAGCTGGATGGCCTCTCCGAGCGCGGCGATGTGGTCGTGGTCGGCGCCACCAACCGGCGCGATGCCATTGACCCGGCCCTGCTGCGGCCCGGACGCCTGGGCGACCTCGTCATCGAGATCCCCCGACCGAGCCGCGAGGCGGCGCGGGACATTTTCTCCAAGCACCTGACGGAAGAAATCCCCTATGCCCGTAACGGGCACGGCGATAATTTCAGCGCGACGCGGGCCGAGATCATCGACTCCGCCGTGTCCCGGATTTTTGCGCCCAACGGCGACAATGAACTTGCCACCATCACTTTTCGGGATGGCAAACGCCGGACCGTGCGCGCCGCGGACCTGATCACCGGTGCGGTGATCGCCAACATCACGAAGACCGCCGGCAAACGCGCGCTGCTCCGCGAGGCCAAGACCGGCGTGGCGGGAATCCTGTGGCCGGACGTGGCGCAGGCGATCGAGCGATGGTTCGAGGAGGCCGCCGGCACGATTACACCGGGCAATTGCCGGCAACACCTGGGCGGCCTGCCCCACGATCTGGATATCGTGAACGTCGAACCGGTGCCGCGCAAGGTGGCCCATCCGCAGCGTTACCTGAACGTCGCCTGACCCAGCCTCCGTCCCTCCCATGAATCCAGTGTCATTACCCGCGCCGGCCATGGCGCCCACCCCCGCGGACGCTTTTGCCGGCATCCTGCCGAAACTTTGCGGGGCCGATGTGGAACTCGGCAACTTCATCACCGGCCTGTCCGAGCGGGACGGCACGGGATTCCGGGCCTCGCGCGCCTTGTTGCGCGAGATGGGCGGTGTGCTGAGCTGTGCGTGGAACACCGGCGTCGTGGCGACTTCGGCAGGCGCGCATTGGTACGACAGCCTGCCCGCCGTAGTGCCGGCCTGCGACGGGGAAGAGGACGTGGAATCGGCCGGCAGTTCCCAGGACTGGGGCCGCCGGTACCTCTTCAACGGCGGCTGTGCTTATGTGGACTTGAACCACCTGGAGCTCTGCCTGCCGGAAGTGCTCAGCGCCTACGATCACTTGGCCTATACCCATGCACTCTATCGGATGGCGTGGCAGGCGGCCGAGGCGGCCAACCGGCGGCGGCCCGCCGGGCAGAAGATCCACGTCCTGGCGAACAACAGCGACGGGCAGGGCAACAGCTATGGCAGCCATCTGAACTTTCTGATCCACCGCCAGGCCTGGGAAAACATTCTTTACCGGCGCCTGCTGCACCAGGGCTACCTCGCGGCCTATCAGGTCTCCAGCATCGTCTTCACGGGACAGGGCAAGGTCGGTGCCGAGAACGGCGCCCCCGCGGTGGGTTACCAATTGTCCCAGCGGGCGGATTTTTTCGAAATGCTTTGCGGCCCACAGACGACCTATCTGCGCCCCATCGTGAACAGTCGCGCCGAGCCGTTGTGCGGGAGCTGGCGCCGTGGCCGGCGCGACGAAGACACCGCCGATCTGGCCCGGTTGCACGTCATCTTCTACGACCATAATCTCTGCCATGTCGCCGGCGTGCTGAAGGTCGGCGTCATGCAGATCATCCTGGCGATGCTGGAGGCCGGCGCCGCTCACGCGGATTTGCTGCTGGAAGATCCCATTGCGACGGCGGTGCAGTGGAGCCATGACCCGCTGTTGCGCGCCCGCGCGCCGCTTTTCTCCGGCGGCGAAACCACGGCGGTGGAGCTGCAGCTGCGTTTCTTCGCGGCCGCGCAACGTTTCGTGGCCACCGGGGCCTGTGCCGCCGCCATCCCCCGGGCGGAGGAGATTCTCCGGCTGTGGGGCGATACGCTCGACCGGCTGCGGGCGGGCGACCTGGCCGCGCTCGCGCCGCGCCTCGACTGGGTGCGCAAGCTTTCGATGCTGCAGCAGGTCCTGCGCACGCATCCGGACCTGGACTGGCAGTCGCCGGGCCTCAAGCATCTCGACCAGCTTTACGCCAGCCTCGATCCGGCCGACGGACTGTTCCACGCGTACGAGCGCAACGGACTGGTGGATCGTCTGGTGACCGAGGAACAGATCGCCCGCTGCGTGCACGAGCCGCCGGCCGACACGCGGGCCTGGACCCGCGCCGCCCTGTTGTTGAAAGCGCAGCCGGACGAAGTGGAGGAGGTGGACTGGGACTTCGTCCGTTTTCGCCTGGCGGGCGGGAGAAACGGCCAGGCCCGCCTCTTTACCGTCAATCTGTCCAACCCGCTGGATTGGACGCGCGACCGGGTCGCCCCGCTGCTGGCGGGGGCGAACTCGATGGCGGACACCATGACCGCCCTCGCCGCCGAGGAAAGCGCGCCGCCGGTCGCAACCACCGGCTGGTATCAGGACGCGGGCCAGGTCTGGTCGCACAAAAATTCTGCGGCCCTCTCCCGGCCGCTGCAACCGATCGACCGAGAAAAAACCAAACCAAATGAATATGACGACTAATCTACGCGAACGAACCGATCATCAACCACCGTCACCCGTCATCGGAGCGGGCGACCCCGGCGGCGGTAATCTCGAGGCCCTGGCCCAGGAAGGCGCAGCCTTCCTCGCGGCCGGGCACGACATCATCAACGCCGCGCTGTCCGGCGACAGCCAGGCCTTTCTCGCCGCCAACCGCCAGCGGGGCGGGGAGTGAGCCGCCCGGAGCGCATCATGACCCGAAGACTGCTCGGCATCGAGACGGAGTACGGTTTCTCCCGGGGCGCGGGAGACGATCCGGAGGTGGGCGACGACCTGGCCGAAGCCGGCCTGAGTCTCGTCTCCCTGGCCATGGAGCGGTATCCGTCCCTTCCCGACGGCCGCGGCCGTGGAGTCTTTCTGGGCAACGGCGCCCGTTTCTACATCGACTGCGGCGCGCACCCGGAGATGTGCACGCCCGAGGTGGACAATCCGTGGGACGTCGTCTGCTACACCGATGCGGGCGCGGAATTGCTGCAGGAGCTTGCCGGCGATCTGGCGCGGGCGCCGGGCACGCCGCCCTTGACCCTGTTCCGCTGCAATGTGGATTACCTCACGGGCGCCACGTGGGCCTGCCACGAAAATTACGGCCATCGGGGCAATCCGCTCGGCCTGCCCCTGCAGATCATCCCGCATCTCGTCTCCCGTATCATCTACACCGGGGCGGGGGGGCTGAATCCGCGCTCCCCGGGGATCGAATTCTGCCTGTCCCCTCGCGTGTATCACCTGGAACGCGCCACTTCCGGGAGCTCGACCGAGAATCGCGGCATCTTCCACCTCAAGGACGAGTCCCTCAGCGCGCAGGGCTGGCATCGTTTGCACGTGTTGTGCGGCGACAGCCTGTGTTCGCAACTGGGCACCTGGCTCAAGGCCGGCACCACGGCGCTCGTGGTGGCCCTGGTCGATGGCGGGTTCCATCCCGGCCAGTCGGTCGGGCTGCAGGATCCGGTGCGGGCCATGCGCCGTTTCAACCGTGACCTCGCGTTGCGCCGCACGGCGGAGTTGATCAATGGACAGCGCCTGACCGCGCTGGACCTGCAATGGCATTACCTCCGCTTTGTGCAGGCGCATTTGGGGCACCCGTGTCTTCCGGTCTGGGCGGAACCGGTGTGCGCCGCCTGGCAGGAGATGCTCGAGCGGCTGGCGCGTGGACCTGACCAGGTCCGCACCCGGATCGATTGGGCCATCAAATACTCGCTCTACTCCGAACACCTCCGGCGCCGTCAGGTATCGATGGAAGACGTGGCTGCGTTCAACCGGCACATGCGGCAGACCCACCCGTCCATCGATTCGTCGGACGAAGTCTCCGGCGGTTTCGATTCCGCCCAGGATTCCCCGGGCGCGGAGGTCCCGCTGCCGGAGGCGAGGGCGGTCACGCTGAGCAGCGCCCAACTCCAGAAACTCCAGCAGGTGCGCGCGGAGCTTTGCGAATTGGAGGTGCGGTTCGGCCAGCTCGGATCCCAGGGGCTCTTCGCCACGCTCGACCGGGCCGGCCTGTTGCATCACCGCCTCGCCGATATCAGCGCCGACCGGGTGCATCAGGCGATGCGGGAGCCGCCGGCCACGGGCCGGGCCCGAGTGCGCGGGCGCGCCGTGCAGCAGCTGCACGGCCGGGGCGGCCACCTGTGCGACTGGCAGAGCGTGTGGAGCGAGAACAAGGAAAAGATGCTCGATCTGTCCGACCCCCTGTTGCAGGAGATGCCGCCCTGGGTCCGCCCGGCGCCGCCGGTTCCGGTGGCCGGTCTCGACGATCTCGAACAGCGGTTCGATTTCCTGAAAAGCGAATACGAGCGCGGCAACTTTGAGCAGGCCCTCTCCTGTCTGCGGGAAATCGCCCGTCATCCCGGCTGGCCGGTGCCGCCCGCCCAGCGGCAGTGGCACGACATGATGGCGCTGGTGCAGTGCCGCCGCGGCGATTTTCCGGCCGCGCTGGCCGCTTTGAACGCCCGCACCCCGGCCCGGCTGAATTCGATTTCATCCGTCTACGAGTACGTGGCCATCCACCGCTTCCAGGGGCTGGTTCCCGGAAAGGACATCTGGGAATGGATCCGGATCGGGAATGCTCTGCTGGATGAACACCCGGAGCCCGAATCGGCCCAGGCGTTCGGATTTCGGGAGCACCAGGCCTGCGCCTGGCTGCACCGCGGGCAGCTGGACGACGCCCGGACTCTCTTACGACAGGTTTTGGCCGACACCCGCCGCCGCCGCACGCATCCGCGGATGTATGCCCTCGCGTCTGCCGACCTCGGCGAGGTTTGCCGCCGGCTGGGGGAGCGGGATCAGGCCCGCACCTGCCTCGATGACGCGGAGCGCCTCCAGACGGACGCCATGGCTTTCGGCGACCTGTCCGAATTCACCCTGCTGAACCGGGTCAAACTGGATCCGGCGGGTCGCGAAGTCAGCCGCCTGCTGGAACGGGCGGAGGAAATCCAGTTCGAAACCAACAACCGCATGGGCTTTGCCCGCACCTTGATTCTACGGGCCCGGCTCCTCCCGGGTCAGGTGAATACGCGCGAAGTCAGGGAGCGGATTTCCGAGCTCCGGGAGCAGTTGCCCTCGCTTCAAGCCTGCCCGTTGTGCGCGAAAATTCTGCGCCGGTGGGACGATTGGTGTGCCGGCCAGCCGCCACCGGAAGGAGGAGACTCGTTTTGGGGCATGTAGCTTCCGGCCCCGGCCCAGCCTGACCGCCCGGTCAGGCTGGCTGCGACGCCGGGCGTCGGAATCGCCTCACGCCACCGCCACGCTGCCCCACGTCATCGCAGACCCAATGTCACGCAGTAAACTCACCGCCGATAATCTCCAACTGTTATCGACCGCCTGTGCCAAGTCAGGAACGGCGAATGCCGCAGAGTGAGGCCAAGAAAAAACAAAACCCTAACATGAAAACGAACATCAAAATCGCGGCCGTTGCTGCCTTTCTCGCCCTCGGCCTTTCCGCTTACGCCCAGTCCGGCTTTATCCGTCCGGAGTTGTCCCTGGTCATACCCACGACCAAGGCCGGCCAGTTCGATGCCAAACTGAAGTCGACGGCCGGCTATGGTTTCGCGATGGGTGCGGTCTTGGGCGCGCAGGACGAGCAGGAAATCGGCGTTTCGCTCAGCTTTGCCGACGTCAAGGGCTCCACCTCGACCTCGACGCCGTTCAACTTCCTCGGCACGAATTACACCACCGGCTCGGATTCCGTTAAGGTGAAGGCGATGCCCGTTCTCCTCAACTATCGCTACTATTTCGGGGCCAAGGCCGACAGTACGCGTTTCTATGTTGGCCCCTCGGTCGGGTATGCCAACGTGAAGTATACTGAAGTCCTGGTTGGCACCCGCCCGGGATACGTCGACACGTTGACCATCACCGACTCCCAAAACGGATTCACCTGGGCGTTGTCCTTCGGCTGTGCCGTGAAGCTGGCGGACAAGACGGATCTGGATATTGGCTATCGCTTCACGTCGGCCAAGGCGTGGGACGGTCATTTCAATGCCAGCACCCTCTATACCGGCATAACCTTCAAATTCTGATCGCTGCTGGTCTTGCTGGTCCGGCCCGTTTGCTCCGGGCGGCACCTCCTTCCCCGGGGTGCCGCCTGTTTTATGTCCGCTTCGTTTCGCCCCGGGCGGATTCCATGTTCAAGGGCACCCCTAAAGACTCCGTATTTCGTAGGCCGGCGAGCTTGCCCGCGCGGTATGTCGGAGCGCGAGCCCTTCGACGGGCTCAAGGCCCTGAGCTTGTCGAACGGGCAAGCTCGCTGCCTACGGTAATCCCTGACCCGGAGGTTATGGCGAGAAACGGAAAAGCATCACGTCGCCGTCCTGCACCGCGTAGTCGCGGCCTTCGAGGCGGTATTTGCCGGTCTCGCGCGCCGCGTGCACGCTGCCGAGGCGGGCCAGTTCGGAGGAGGCGAGCACCTCCGCCTTGATGAAGCCTTTCTCGAAATCGGTGTGGATGACGCCCGCAGCCTGCGGGGCCTTCGCGCCGCGGCGGACGGTCCAGGCGCGGACTTCCTTTTCGTTGTGCGTGAAAAAGGTGATGAGCCCGAGCAACGCGTACGTTTCGCGGATCAACGCGGAGACGCCTGACCCCTCGACGCCGAGGTCGCGCAGAAACTCCGCCGCCTCGGCGGGCGGAAGATCGGCGAGCTCGGCCTCGATCTTCGCGCTGACCGGGAGGTAGGCGGCCCCGTGGTGCGTCCGGACGTAGCCGGCGACCGCCTGCACGAACGGATTTTGCGCGGCCGTGGCGAGATCGCCCTCGCCGACGTTGCAGGCGAAGATCACGGGCTTGGCCGAGAGCAGTTGGAACAGGTGCAACAGCCGCGCCTCCTCCTCGTGGACGACGAGGGTGCTGGCCGGCTTGTCGGCGTTGAGGTGCGGCGTCAGGCGATCGAGCAGCGCCAGCTCGGCCAGCGCCTCCTTGTCGCCGGACTTGGCTTTCTTCTGCACCTTCTCGACACGCTTTGCCACCGCCTCGAGATCGGCGAGCATCAATTCGGTGGCGACCGTCTCGATGTCACGAACCGGATCGATCGAGCCCGCGGTGTGGATCACGTCGGCTTCCTCGAAGCAGCGCACGACGTGCACGATGGCGTCCACCTCGCGGATGTTCGCGAGAAACTGGTTGCCCAGCCCCTCGCCCTTGCTCGCCCCGGCGACCAGGCCGGCGATGTCGATAAATTCGATGGCCGTCGGGATGATCGTGCCGGTGTGGAAGATCTTCTCCAGCTGGTCGAGGCGCTCGTCGGGCACGGTCACGACGCCCACGTTGGGCTCGATGGTGCAAAACGGATAGTTGGCCACCTCCGCCTTGTGCGTGCGGGTGACGGCGTTGAAGAGGGTGGATTTGCCCACGTTGGGCAGCCCGACGATGCCGGCTTTGAGCATGGGAACGCGCAACGTCGCCCGCCCCCCGGGCGCGGTCAAATTCAATCGTTCTCGTAATTCTGAATTCCGCAGAACGATCTCGTCACAGAGGTCACTGAGCACAAACCAGAGCTCACCGAGGAAGGTTTGGAAGGTTTGGGCATCCGGAACCGGATTTTAACCGCGTACCGAGCGAAGCGACATCAGGCAGGGACACGAAGGAACGCGAATGGGGTTGGGGAATCAGCAACCCGGAACCCGGAACGCGAAACCCGGAACACGTCTCTCCGCGCTCTCCTGCCGACATGGGGCTTGACACCGGGGCCACGTCCCGGTGCTTTCCTCGACTTTTCCGGGCAAAGAACGCCTGGCATCAATCTCTATCATGGCACTCAAAATCCGTCTCACTCGCGTTGGCACTACGCACAAGGCCTACTATCGCGTGGTCGTCGCCGAGGCGCGCTCGCGGCGCGATGGCGCCGCCACCGAGGTGCTCGGTACCTACCAGCCCACCAACAAGGTCCGCGCCGAACAGTGCAAACTGGACCTCGCCCGCGTGGACTACTGGCTCGGCAAGGGCGCCAAGCCGACCGACACCATGAATGCGCTCATCAAGCGCGCCCGCAAGTCGCCCGCGAAAGAAGCCGCTCCGGCCGAAGCCGCCGCCCCGGCCGCCTCCTGAGCGAATTCTGCCCACCCGGAAACGAAAATCGCCCGGGGCCCAGGCCAGCCTCGTGTTCGTCGAGCCTCGGAGACAATCCGGGGCTTTTCCTTTTCTGGGCCAGGTACGGTTTTTCCCTAATTTCCCGCCGTTGGTTTCCGCCATGCCGCTGCACCTCGACATCCTCACGCTTTTTCCGCAGATGCTCGATGGGTTTCTGGCCGAGAGCATCCTCGGCAAGGCGCTCGAGCGCGGCCTGCTCTCGGTCAAGGTCCACGATCTGCGCGACTGGACGACCGACAAGCACCACACGGCCGACGACCGGCCATTCGGAGGCGGCGCGGGCATGGTGCTGAAACCCGAGCCGGTGTTCGCCGCCATCGAGCAACTGCAACGGCCGGGTTGCCGCCGCATCTACCTTACGCCCGATGGCGAGCCGTTTACGTCGGCGCTGGCCGAGGAATTCTCGCACGAGCAGCACCTGATTTTGCTGAGCGGCCATTACGAGGGCATCGACCAGCGCATCCGCGATTGCCTGATCGACCGGGAGATCAGCATCGGCGACTTCGTGCTGACCAACGGCACTGTGGCCGCCGCCGTGGTGATCGATGCGCTCAGCCGTTTCATCCCCGGCGTATTGGGGGAGGAAAAGTCATTGACGCACGAAAGTTTCACCAACAAGTTGCTCGACTTTCCTCAGTACACGCGTCCCGCCGAATATCGCGGCATGTCCGTTCCCGAAGTCCTGCTCTCGGGCAACCATGCCGAAATCGAGAAGTGGCGGCAGGCGCGCCGCACCGAGAAAACCCGTCAGGTCCGACCCGATTTACTCAAATAAACACTGCCATGAATCCCATCATCCAAGAAATCACCGCCGCCCAGGTGAAGAAAGACACTCCTGACTTCAAAGTCGGCGATGGCGTCCGCGTGCACACCAAGGTGCGCGAGGGCGACAAAGAGCGCATCCAGGTTTTCGCGGGCATCGTGATCGCGCGCAAGGGCCACGGCATCCATGAGACGTTCACCGTGCGTCGTATCAGCTACGGCGAGGGCGTTGAGCGCGTTTTTCCCGTCAACTCGCCCAACATCGAGCAGATCGAGATCGAGCGCGCGTCCGAGCCGATGAAGGCCCGCCTCTATTATCTCCGCGACCGCACCGGCAAGGCCGCCATGGCGATCAAGGAAAAGCGCACCGAATTGGAAGGCGCCGTCGCGGCGCCCGCCCCGGCCGCTACTCCGGTCGTTGCTCCCGCTCCGGCCCCGGCCGCCTCAGCGCCGGCGAGCTGATCCGCGCTTTCGCCAGTTTTTTCCCTTCAGCGAGCCTGCCGGTCAGGCTCGCTTTTTTATGGCTGGCGCCGGACGGCGGGAACTCCTGCAATCATTTGCCCATAATTTCGTCAGAATCGCCTTTCCCGGCTCCGCTCCGCTTGGTAACGAACTCCTTTCTTTTTTCATGAAACTCGCCACCGACATACTCACTCAAGCCGCCGCCCAGGCCCGTGGGCTGGCAATCGACGCCGTCCACCGGTGTTCCTCCGGCCACCTCGGCCTCCCGCTGGGCGCCGCCGAGATCGGCGCCGTGCTCTACGGCCACGCGCTGGTGCACAACCCCGCCGAGCCCCGCTGGCTCAATCGCGACCGCTTTGTGCTCTCCGCCGGCCACGGCTCCATGTTTCTCTACACCTGGCTGCACCTCAGCGGCTACGACCTCCCGCTCGAGGAGGTGAAGAACTTCCGCCAGCTGCACTCGAAGACCCCCGGCCATCCCGAGTTCCATGTGACGCCCGGCGTTGAATGCACCACGGGCCCGCTCGGCCAGGGCGTCGGCAATGCAGTCGGCATGGCGGTCGCCGGCCAGATGGCGGCAGGGCGCTTCAACACCCCCGAGCATCCCATCTTCGACTACCACGTGATCTGCCTCGCCGGCGACGGCTGCATGCAGGAAGGCGTCTCGATGGAGGCGGCCGCTTTCGCCGGCCTGCAGGGGCTCGACAATCTCATCCTCATCTATGACTCCAACGACGTCACGCTCGACGCCATGGCGGTCAAGACCCAGAACGAGGACGCCGCGAAACGGTTCAAGGCGATCGGCTGGGACGTGCAGACTCTGGCCGACGGCCATGACCTGGCGGCAATTCTCAAGGCGATCAACAAGGCCAAGCGGGCCACCAGCGGCCGTCCGCAGTTGATCATCGCCAAGACGGTGATTGGCAAAGGCATTCCCGAGGTGCAGGGCACGTCCAAGGGCCATGGCGAGGGTGGGGCAAAGTTCGCCGATGCGGCGCGCGCCGGCCTCGGCCTGCCTGCCGACCAGCACTTCTATGTGAGCGACGCCGTGCGCGCCTATTTTGCCGCGCACCAAAAACGCCTCACCCGGCTTTACAAGAAGTGGGTGAAGACCTGCGACGCGTGGCGGGCGGCCAATCCCGAAAAGGCCGCGCTCCTCGACAGCGCGGGCCAGCAGCCGATCGCAGCCGAGCTCCTGGCGAAAATCCCGGCCTTTCCGGCCGACGCGAAACTCGCCACGCGCGCCGCCGGCAAGGACGTGCTCCAGCCGGTGGCAGCTGCGCTGCCCCTCCTCATGTCCGGCAGCGCCGATCTCTACGGATCGACGCTCAACTACATCGCCGCCGCCCCGGATTTCGACAAGACCAACCGCGCCGGCCGCAATATCCGCTATGGGATCCGCGAGCACGCGATGGCCGCCATCAGCAACGGCATCGCCTATGACGGACTGTTCCGTCCGTCCTGCGCCACCTTCCTGGTGTTCGCCGATTATTCCCGGCCGTCGATGCGCATCGCCGCGCTCTCGCATTTGCCGGTCGTCTACATTTACACCCACGATTCCATCGGTGTCGGCGAGGACGGACCCACCCATCAGCCGGTCGAAACCGTTTCCGGTCTGCGCGTGATACCGGGGCTCGACGTGATCCGCCCCGCCGATCCCGAGGAGACGGCCGGCGCATTTGCCGCCGCGCTCGAGCGCACCGACGGACCCACCCTGCTCGCGCTCACGCGCCAGGCCGTGCCCATGCTCAACGACATTCCCGTGCCGCTCCGCCGCGAAGGCGTGTTGCGCGGCGCGTACATTGCCGTGCGGGAAGCCGCGCCGCTCACCCACATCCTGCTCGCCGCGGGCAGCGAACTGCAGCTCGCGCTCGCCGCCGCCAGGGTGCTCGGGCCGAATGTGCGCGTCGTGTCGGTGCCTTCGTTCGAGCGCTTCAACCGCCAGCCGGCGGAATACCGGGAGGAAGTGCTGCCGTCCGCCTGCCGCCGCCGCGTCTCCATCGAGGCGGGGGTCACGCCGCTCTGGCGGCAGTATGTGGGGCTCGACGGCCGGGCGATCGGCATCGACCGCTTCGGCATCAGCGCCCCCGGGGGCATCGCCATGAAGGAGCTCGGCATTACCACCGACGCCATTGTCGCAACTGTCAAGTCGATGGCCTAGTAAGAAAATAGACTTATATTGATAAATATTAGGCCGGTCTATTAGGCCGGCCTATTTCATTGTCTACGAGTAAGACTGAGCAGTAGGACTTCTGTTTTTGAGGGCCTCCCTCCCGTGAGACAAGTTGGCGAAGCGCTGGCTAGTTACTGGCAGAGCATTCGTAAGTAAAAGGAAAAAAATAAGTAGCGAATCGTCGCCAAAATGTAACAGGTCGCCACCAAGCCCGGCGAATTTTGCTTTTTTGACCCGGTCCTGCGCCGGAATTCTCCTGAACCCGGGTTCCGTCGCAAGAAATGCACATCGCCGGTAAAGAAACTCTAGCCTTCGACGATGTCATCCTTATTAATAGCTGTCGTTCGATCACCCCATTGGATCCGTTGCCTGACACTCACTGCTCATTTCGCCCGCATTCTCCTGCGGTAATCCTATCGCTGCACCTACCATGCTGACTCCATTGCGTCGTATCTTTAAACCTTGGGTTCTCATCGCCGCCGTCTCGGCGTGGAGCCTGTTCGCCGTCGCGTGCATGACGGCCCAGCGCACGCTGGTGGCGCCTCCGCAAATTGCCGGCGCCAAATTCGTCGGTTCCAAGCAATGTGCCCAGTGCCACGACGAACTCGTCGCCAAATTCGGCACTGCCACCCACGCCAAGCTGAGCGCCGACACGGGCCTGCCCGACGGCACGGGCTGCGAGGCCTGCCACGGGCCGGGCAGCCTGCACGTGAATGCCGGCGGCGGCGCCGGCACCATCATCAATCCGAAGAAATCTCCGGAAACCTGCTTCCAGTGCCACCTCGACAAGCGCGGCCAGTTTAGCCTGCCGAACAGCCATCCGGTGATGTCCGGCAAGATCAGTTGCGGCGACTGCCACGACCCGCACGAGGGCAATGCTATCAAGGGCACGGGCGCCGACATGGAGGCCCAGAACGAGACGTGCACCCGGTGCCATACGGCGCAAAGGGGTCCGTTCGTCTTCGAGCATGCCGCCATGAAGGAAGGCTGCACCGTCTGCCACAACCCGCACGGGACGGTCAACGCCAAGATGCTCGTCGCCCGGGACGCCAATCTCTGCCTGCGCTGCCATCTGGAACGTCCGGGAGTGCCCGGAGCGGGCGAAATCAACGCCAACGCGGTGCGCAGCGCGGTGGTGGGCGGGGTGAAGGTCGCTTCCTCCGAGAACCACAACACCCGCCTCATGCAGGGTACTTGCTGGAGCGCCGGCTGCCATGAAGAGGTGCACGGCTCGAACGATCAGTACCACTTCCGACCCTAATCCCCTTCAATCGACCGACGCCATGTACGCGACCCATCACTCTCTCATTCGCCCGGCCGGCCTGTTGGCTGGCGCCACACTCGCCCTCTCCGCTTTCGGAGCGGGCTCTGCAACGGCGGAGGCAGATGCCTTTCCGGTGTTCGACAACAACTACATCACGGTCTCGGGACAGGCCGCTTCGCTGAACGGCGACAAGGCCGCCTTCCAGACCCGCACCCAGCAGGCCAAGAGCGGCAATTACGGCATCGAGGATCTGCGCATCGGCAAAGACCTCTCGAAAGATGTCACCGTGCAGATTGACGGCAAGGCCCTGGGCCTGACCGACGACTATCGGGGTTCGGTCCTCCTGACCAAGAACGACGTGGGCTCGGTGGAGTTTGGCTACAAGCGATTCCGCACCTATTATGACGGCGTCGGCGGGTTCTTCCCGATCAACAACCAGTGGATGCCGCTGGGGAACGAAGCGCTCCACGTCGACCGCGGCCAATTCTGGTTCGACGCCAAGGTGGCATTGCCCAACAAGCCGGTCTTCGAGGTTCGTTATTCGAATGAACTGCGCGACGGCATGAAGGACACGACAATCTGGGGTGGTACCGACATCACCGGAATTCCCAATGTCGTCCCGAATACCGACCCCAATGGCACCAACAAACTGCTAACCTATACGCTGACCCGCAAACTCGGCGCGGGTATCACGCAGATCGGCGAGCGCCATCAGATGCTGGAGGCCTCGATGAAGCAAAAGGTCGGCAACACTTCGTTCGAGTTCAAGTTGACGGGTGACGAGGTCAACAACCTCGATACGCGCATCGTCCTGAACTCACCCGGTGAGGTGAAACCCTTCCCGAGCCCGAACGCCCAGACGGTGATCGCGGGCAATGTTTTCAACAACCAGGTGCTCTATACGCAATTCGACGGGATCAAGGCGAGGACGCTGGGCGCCGAGGCTTCGACCGAGACGGTCATCAGCTCCAGGCTTACCTTGCGCACCGGCCTGAGCTATCAGCTCCTCAACAGCGATATCAGCGGGGGCCGGCCCTTGCTGACCTTGACCCCCACGCCCACGGCGCCGGCCGGCGTGCTCATCGCCACCGACAAGCATTTTGGCCTGATCGGCGGGTCGCGGTCGAAGGTTTACACCGGGAAAATCGCCCTGGATTACAAGGCCGCCAAGGACCTTAACTTCAATTTTGCGATACGGGGCGAAGACCTGTACACCAAGTCTGCGGCCTCCTATGTTGCCCTGGCCAGCTCACAGAGCGGAAGTACGGGAGCAATCACGTACTCCTCGACGCCCAATGCCGAGTCTTCACGCATCAAGGAACAAGTGGTGACCCCGGCCCTCGACATCCGCTACACCGGCATCCAAAATGTCGCGCTGTATGCCTCGGCCAGCGATCGCATCAACAATGGCGACGAGCGGCTGCTCACCGTGAATGCCCTGACCTTGGCGGTCGGCGGCCAGGCGAACAACGACACCTCCGAGAATTACGGCAATTACACGCTGGGCGCGAATTGGCGCCAGTCGGCCTGGCTCACGGTGCGGGGTGAACTATTCCGCAAAGAGCACCTGACGAAAGCCGATGGATATAGCGTGAACCTTGGCGACAACTACGCCCTCGATAATCAATTCACGGGCATCAAGCTCACGAGCATTGCCAAGGCCACCGACACGGTCTCCGCGACCACGCGCTACATTTACCAGAAGGGGAAGATGCAGGTCACGGGTGTCCTGCCCGGCGCCGAGCAGTATAATTCTGCCAATACCACCAATCATACGATTGGCGAGACGATCGATTGGAATCCCACGACCCAGTTCTACGCCCAGGGTAATCTCAATCTGGTCTACAACGTGATCGGCACCATCTACCCGACGGCCGGCTACACGGCTCCAACGACGACGGCCGCCGGCTTCGACTCCAACAAGGTGGTGCAAAATTCCAACAACAACTACGTCACGGTCAACCTCATCGCCGGCTGGGTGGTCGACAAGGAAGACGACTTCCAGGTGCAGGGTAACTATTACCGGGCCAACGATGGCAATGCCGTCCTCGCCCTCTGGACGATGCCCTACGGGGTTGCGACCAAGGATTACAGCGTCACCGTCGGTTTGAAGCACAAGTTCGACGCCAAGCTGGTGGGCAACTTCAAGGTCGGCTATTTCCATAGCGACAACCAGACGACGGGCGGCATGACCAACTACCGCGGTCCCCTGGTCTGTGTGACCCTGGAGAAGGCTTTCTAGCCAGATCCTGAGGTTGTCTTGATGGCGACAGCTGGCCATACCACAGCCCAATCCAACTCCCCCTGATTCCTCCAACATCCCATCATGAAAACCATCCAAACAATCGCTCTCGTCTCCGGGCTTTTTTCCCTCAGCGCCGGCCTCGGCTATGCTGCGACCGCGGCTGAGAATTGGGAGAACTCCTGTGCCAAGTGCCACGCTCCCGACGGCACCGGCAGCACCAAGATCGGCAAGAAACTCAAACTGAAGGATTATACCGACGCCAAGGTGCAGGCGGCCTTGAAGGACGAGGATATGGTCAAGGCCATCAACGACGGCGTGACCGATGCGGGGAAAGAAAAGATGAAGGGATTCAAGGGCGAGCTCTCTGCGCCCGAGGTCCAGGATCTCGTCGCTTTCATCCGCAAGATGAAGAAATGATCCGGTCGCACCGGCCGGCTCATCGCCCGCCGGTTCGATTTACCGTCCGCCCGGCCCTTGCTGGCCGGGCGTTTTTTTGGCGAAATCCGTTCGCCTTCCCGGGAAACCCGAATTGAAGTTTGACCATGTCCGACACGCCCGAAAAAGCCGCCCCGGAATCCGCGCCCAATTTTCGAAATTGGCTGAGCCTGGCCGGCGCCATCATCGCCGTGGGCAGTCTGTTCGCGTTCGTGTTTCTCGTCGCGATCGACACGTTTGCCCGCGAAGGCAATCCCTACCTCGGCATTCTCACCTATATCGTCAGCCCGGCCTTCCTGATCGCGGGCCTGGTGCTGATCCTGCTGGGCTGGTGGTTGCACCGGCGCCAGTTGGCCCGGCATTCCGAGGGAGGGGAGGCGGGCTCGCTGGCGATCGATCTTTCGCGGCCGCAGCACCGGCGCTATTTGGTCGCCTTCGGATCGGTCGGCGTGGGCTTTCTGCTGCTGACCGCCTTTGGGAGCTACCAGACCTACCAGATCACGGAATCGGAGGCGTTTTGCGGCAAGACTTGCCATACGGTGATGCAGCCGGAATTCACGCGCTATCAGCACGGCGCCCACGCCCGCGTGTCCTGCGCCGAGTGCCATATCGGGTCCGGCGCCTCCTGGTACGTGAAATCGAAGATCAGTGGCGCCTACCAGGTCTATTCCGTCCTGTTCAAGAAATACAGCACGCCGATCCCGACGCCGATCGCCAACCTGCGGCCGGCCCAGGAAACCTGCGAGCGCTGCCATTGGCCCGAGAAATTCACCGGGAGCCTGGACCGCACCTATGCGCACTTTCTTTCCAACGCCAAGAACACGCCATACACGGTGCGGCTCTCGCTCCGCGTCGGGGGCGGGCAACCGGGCCAGGGACCCTTTGGCGGCATCCACTGGCACATGAATGTGGCCAACAAGGTGGAGTACTACGCTTCCGATCCGCAGCGCCAGACGATCCCGTGGATCCGCATGACCTCGACGACCAACGGCGAGGTCCGGGTTTACCGCACCAAGGACTTTTCGGGCGAACCGCCCGCCGCCGCGATCCGGGTGATGGATTGCATGGACTGCCACAACCGGCCGGCCCACGCCTATGAAACCGCCAACGAGGCGGTCGAGGGGAACCTGGCCCTCGGCCGGATCAACCCCAGCCTGCCCAAAATCAAACTGGTCGCGGTCGAGGCGCTCACGCAAAAGTATGCCGGGGTGGACGAGGCGCTCGAGGGGATTGCCGCCGCCCTGCGCGCCAAGTATCCGGACGCAGGTGACATCGGACCATCCATCGCGACCGTCCAGCGGATTTATCAGGAGAATTTCTTCCCGCTCATGAAGGCCGACTGGCGCTCCTATCCGAGCAACATCGGACACAAGGACTGGCCCGGTTGCTTCCGCTGCCACGACGACAAACACCTGACGGTTGACGGCCACGAGAAGGTCCGCTCGAGCGATTGCACGGCGTGCCACACCATCCTGGCCCAGGGCCGCGGCGAGGATCTGCTCAAGATCACGCCGGAAGGCACGGCGTTCAAGCACCCGGGCGGCGAACTCGATGCCGAACTGCTCTGCAGCGACTGCCACAACGGCGGCATCCAGGGGAAGTAATACCAGCGGCACTGAGATTTTCGGCTACGTCCCGGTCCGGAGTCCAAGCCCGGTAGGGGCGCAATCTTGTTGCGCCCTTGGATCGTTGGAGGGCGTTAACGAAACAGCCCCGGTTTGTCATCCTGAACGAAGTGAAGGATCCATCAGGATGCGGCGGGCCGGCGACGCGCAGCTGGATCCTTCGCTACGCTCAGGATGACAGACTTTCCTGGCAGAATCAATTCCGCGGGCCACCGAAGGTGTGGCCTTCGTGGGACGCCCTGGGATCGCAGCAAGACGCAGCCCCTCGACAGGCTCGGGGACTTGAGCTCGTCGAAACGGCAAGACTGCGACCCTACGAAGCGTCCGTGGCCCGGCCCCGCGCCGCTCAGGACTTCTTGCCGCCGGGCTCGAAGATGTAGCCCACGCCGTGGACGGTGCGGAAATTGTCGAGCTCGATGCCGTGTTTGCGGAAGAGGTCGCGCACCTTGACGATATACTGGTCCAGCGAACGGCTGCGCACGTCGGCATGGATGCCCCAGACGGAATGAATCAGTTCCTTGCGGGTGATGATCACCTCCGCGTGCTCGTGCAGAAAAGCGAGGATGCCGAGTTCCTTGCGGCCGACTTTTTCGATCGCCCCGTCGGGAAATTTGATCTCCAGCCGGATCGGCGTGACCTCGGCATCGCAAAAGACAAACGGTTCATCCGAGACCTTGACATTCTTGGTCACGTTGAGATCGAGATTCGATTCGGCGCGACGCAGGACGGCGCGGATCCGGGCGATCAGCTCCGGGTAGCTGAAGGGTTTGGTGATGTAGTCGTCGCCCCCCATCTCGAGCCCCTTGACCTTGTTCACTTCGAGCGCATTGCCCGTGAGGAAAATCGTGGGGACCGACAGGTCGCTTTTCTTCAAGTCATCGAGCAGGGCGAAGCCCGATTGATCGGGCAGATTCAGGTCGAGGAGCAGAAGATTGGCAAAATTGCGCTTGAGGAAACGCAGGGCATGCGCCGCGCGAGTACAAACCTGGGTCTGCATGCCGGCTTTCTCCAGATGCATGGCGACAACTTTCGCCAGCTCTTCTTCATCTTCAATGATTACGATTAGCGGTTTCGGTTCGGCACGCATGAGGGTAGTGGACTCCCTGAAGGATGGATACTTTTTACAATTATAGAATCAATTGTCAAAATAATCCTCAGAACGCGATGGATCGGCGGGGTTGGCTGAAATCGAGACACAATAATTTGGCATGTATGCGTTTGGAAAATGACATTTTTCGGGCCAAGAGAAGGTGGCGGCGACGTGGTCGATCGATTGCGTCAGGCCAATTGGGTAAACCTCCTCAGAGAGTGCCCAAATGGTTCATAAGTATAGTGATTTAGACCATAAGCCGCCGGTCGGCTGTTCCTTCCCCGCAGGGAAGCGGACGGAGGCCAGACACCATGATGGCAGAATCCTGCGGCCTGCGGTGAAATTGACTTGAAGGGAGTAACCGCCGCGTGTCCCTTGGCTCTGTGAGTGAGAAAAAACCGCTACTAATGCTCGGGTTGCCGAAGGGCAGCCTCGAGGAATCCACCAAGAGTTTGTTCGCCAAGGCCGGCTGGAAGATTGTCACGAGCTCACGCTCGTACAAACCGTCGATCGACGATCCGGAGCTCGACGGGCGTTTCGTCCGGGCGCAGGAAATCAGCCGGTACGTGGAGCACGGCTTCTTCGACTGCGGCCTCACGGGCTACGATTGGATCAAGGAAAACGAGTCCGACGTCGTGGAGGTGTGCGACCTGATTTACAGCAAGGCTTCGGCGCAAAAATCGCGCTGGGTGCTCTGCGTGCCCGAGGCCTCGGCGATTCAGAAGCCCGAGGAACTGGCGGGCAAGCGCGTCGCCACCGAGCTCGTCGGCACGGTGCGGCGCTATTTCGCGGCGAAGCAGATCCCGGTCGAGGTGGAGTTTTCCTGGGGTGCCACCGAGATCAAGGTGCCCGACCTGGTGGACGCCATCGTCGACATCACCGAGACGGGAAATTCGATTCGCGCCAACAAGCTTCGCATCATCGACACGCTGCTCGAGACCAACACCAAGCTGATCGCCAACCAAGCGAGCTGGGCGAATCCCGCCAAGCGGCAGAAGATCGAAACCATCGCGCTGCTGCTCAAAGGCGCCCTCGAGGCGGAGAGCAAGGTGGGCTTGAAAATGAACCTGCCCAAGGCCGCCCTCGAAGCGATCCTGCGCAAGCTGCCGGCGCTGCGCAATCCGACGATCTCGCCGCTCAGCAGTCCGGAATGGATCGCCCTCGAGACGATCATCGACGAGAACGTCGTGCGCGAAATCATCCCCCAACTCAAGGCGCTCGGCGCCGAAGGCATCGTCGAGTATCCGCTCAACAAAGTCGTTTACTGAGGGGGCGGCGCGGCGCTCGCGCCTCCGTCCGCCTGCTCCCGGCATCGCCATGGGCCAGGTAACCATCGCACTCCTCCAGCACGCGTGCTCCGCGAAGCCCGCGGAGAACCTGCAGCGGGCGCTCGCGCTCGCCGGGCGCGCCGCCCGGGCCGGGGCGCAGATCGTCTGTACCCAGGAATTGTTTCGCACGCCGTATTTTTGCCAGAGCGAGGATTACGCTCACTTCCGGCTGGCGGAGCCGATCCCGGGGCCGACGGTCGCAGCCTTCCAAAAATTCGCGCAGCGGCGCGGCGTGGTGGTGATCGCGTCGGTCTTCGAACGACGCGCCCCCGGGCTCTATCACAACTCCGCGGCGGTCATCGACGTCGACGGCTCGCTCCTGGGCGTGTACCGGAAAATGCACATTCCGGACGACCCGCTTTACTACGAAAAATTCTATTTTACTCCGGGCGACACGGGTTTTCGCGCGTGGCCGACCCGTTATGGCCGGATCGGCGTGCTCATCTGTTGGGACCAGTGGTACCCCGAGGCCGCGCGCCTTACGGCGTTGCAGGGCGCGGAGATCATTTTCTACCCCACGGCGATCGGCTGGCATCCGGCGGAGAAATCCGCCAGCGGCGCCGTCCAGCACGACGCCTGGGAAACGATCCAGCGCGCCCATGCCGTGGCCAACGGCTGCTACGTGGCCGCTTGCAATCGCGTCGGCCACGAGGCTCCCGCGGGTGGCGCCGGTCTGGAATTCTGGGGCCAGAGCTTCGTGGCCGGCCCCCAGGGCCAACTGCTGGCCCGGGCGGGCGCCGACCGGGAGGAAATCGTCCTCGCGCAGGTTGACCTGGCGAAGATCGACGAAACCCGCACGCACTGGCCGTTTCTGCGCGACCGTCGCATCGATGCTTATGGCGATCTGACGAAGCGGCTGATCGACTAGCTTAATCCTTTCTCAAAAAGACCAAAAGGGACCGGCATGGCGTCTGCGGCGTTCGCCAAAAAAACACGCCGGCACTTTTGCCGGCGTGTTGGTGCAGAAATTATTTTAAGCTATAATCAAGAAGGGCTGGCAGAACGAATGCCGATCTCGATCGACGGCGTGTTCTGCTGCAGCTGCAGCAGCTGCTGCTGTTGTTGTTGCAGCTGCTGCTGCTGTATTTGTTGCTGCTGCGTTCCAGATGCCGGAGCCAAAGCTTGTTGCGTGGCCGTCACCGCCGCCACTTGCAGACTGGCAGGAAGTGTCGATTGCATCGTAGCGAGCACCACGCCCGCTTGAGATGGGGCCGCGGTCACCGCCGCGCCTACCACCGCGCTCACCAGTGCCGCTTCCGGCTGTGAATTATTCGACTTGGAAGCAGCGGTAGCAGCCGAAATTACCGCTGACGCGACCTCGGCTGCCTTACTTGGGAACGCCGTAACAACTGCGCCCGTAATAGCCGCCGCCTGCGCGGGTACCGCCGATGTGATTGCACTGGCAATGGCCACCGCTTGCGAGGGATTGGAGGTGGCGGCAACTGACGCGATCTGCGCTGCCAGCGTCGGGTTGTCGACTGCAGCCTGGGCGAGTGTCTTCGTGTCGTTGGCTTTCGCGGCGGCCACGACCTTGGCGCGAAGTGCTGCAGACATGGCGGGTGCCGCCGGATCCGCTGCGAACGCGAGGGACGCCGCGAGACCGAGAATGAGTGAAATCAAAAGAGTACGGATTTTCATGGGATGATGAGATTGTGTAACGCCAAGAAGTGGGTGACACAATCTAGCTTCCGACGCAAGGAGGATGACTTTGCCAAGAACGTGCCAACCTATGATGTTCGGTGTAGCTTTGGGAATTTAGTGGTAGGCTAATAGAATCTAGGGCAATTGATTAGAATGGATAGGACACAGGGGAAAATCGAGGCACCCAATTGTCGCGCATGACCACCAGGCGGCTGGCCAACTAAACTTGGGCCGCCGGCGGAAATCTTCCTAGGTTGTTGAACCAGCCCATGGGCGCCAATCCGGGCTTGCCGACGCGGATTGCTTCGCCAATGGCTACTGCTTTGGCCGATAGCTTCGCTCAACCAGATATTTCGACCGTGGTTTCATCACCCAAAGCGCCCAGTTCAAGGCAGGTATCCGGGGGACGCGCCCGGCCGGTCCCGGCAGCGCAGGGTTTCCGCATGCCGGCAGAGTGGGAGCCGCAGCAGGCGATCTGGCTATCCTGGCCGCGCCGGCGGGCGACTTGGCTGGGTAACTTTCGTCCGATACCGGCTAAATTTGCCGAGATCATCGCTCTGATCAGCCAGTTTCAGGAGGTGCGCCTCAATATTGCCCGTTCGCTGCAGCAGCGCACTTGGGCGCTCATTCACCGGGCGAAGGCAGATCCCTCCCGGGTGAAGTTTTTCGATCATCCGACAGACGATGCGTGGTGCCGCGATCATGGGCCGATTTTCGTCAAGAACGACCGCACGGGGGAGGTGGCGGTCACGGATTGGCGGTTCAACGCCTGGGGCGGCAAATACTCGGCCTGGGAGCAGGACGATGCGATTCCCGGACTGGTGGCGCGCGCGCTGGGTTTGCGGCGCTTCGTGAACGGCATGGTTTTCGAAGGCGGTTCGGTCGACGTGAACGGCGCGGGCTCGCTCCTCACCACCGAGGCGTGCCTGCTGAATCCGAACCGCAATCCGCAGCTGACCAAGGCGCAAATCGAACAAAACCTGCGCGATTATCTGGGCGTGAAACAAATCCTCTGGCTCGGCGACGGCCTGGTCGGCGACGACACCGATGGACATGTCGACGATTTGAGCCGGTTCTTCCGGGTCGATGGCATTGTCACGGCGGTGGAGCGCAATCGGCGCGATCGGAATTACCGGGCCTTGCAGGAGAACCTGGATCGTCTGCACCGCTGCCGCACGCCGCGCGGGAAAAAATTCGAAGTCGTGGCGCTGCCCATGCCCGAACCATGCTTTGCCGGCCGCCAACGGTTGCCGGCGAGCTACGCGAATTTTCTCATGCTCAACGAGGCGGTGCTCATGCCGGCATTCCGCCAGCCGAAAAGAGATGCGGAAGCGGCGGAGGTGCTGGCCGGCTGTTTCCCCGGGCGCAAGATCGTTCCGGTCGACTGTCGTGACCTGATTTGGGGTCGCGGCACGTTGCATTGCATTTCGCAGCAACAGCCGGCATGATCTCGCATTAATCCGATGAAACCCTTCGCCCTGGTCGCCTCCGCCCTGTGTCTGGCTCTCGCCGGTTGCGAGTCGGTTCGCGATGCCACTTCCAGCGTGCGCGAGCGGTTAGCGGCTCGCACGGCTCCCCATACCCGGGTGTTTGCCACGGAATCGCGGGTGCTGTATGCCGCAACGCGTTCGGCGATAACCGAGATGGGGTATCGTTTCCTGCGCGGCGGTCCAGCGCAGGGAGAAATCGATGCGGTCAGCGATCTTGATACCGACAACTCGCTGCGAACTACCCGGCAGATCTCGATGAAAATACGTCTGGTGCCTGTGCCTGACGGTACCGAAGTCCGGGTGGTGCTTACGGAAGTTGTTGAAGACGATTTTAATAAAGGCGCTGGTCGCAGCACGGAATCTCCGTTGCATGACACGCCGCAGTACGAGGTGTTGTTCCGTCACATCGAACAGGCTTTGGCCGCGCTTCCCAAGGGCTGAGTTTTTGGCTTGCGGCCGGGAATGGCACTGGGCGAGTCTGGCCATTCGCGGCATTTACATCGGTCCCATTCGCGTCCGCCGCACGCTCCCGCGGATGGGTAAGTTCAGTTCAACCATCAACCCAGCGGTCGCAAGGCCGCCGCGGTGAACCGGCGCTCCGGAGCAGGCGAAGGTTCGCTGCTTTTTGTTTTATGAGTTCTGTGATGCAAGACTTGCTCGCCCAGTCGTCCTTCGACAAATTGAAGGAAGGTTCGATTGTCTCGGGCATTATTACCGAAATTCGCCAAAACGAGGTTGTCATCGACATCGGTGGCAAGGCCGAGGCCGTCGTGCCCGCCAACGAGTTCCTCGATCTCGGCGAACTCCAGATCGGCCAGCAGATCGAAGTGCTGCTCGAAAAGCTCGAGGACAAGGAGGGCAATCCGATTGTCTCCTTCGACAAGGCCGAGCAAAAGAAGAACTGGGACAACATCCTCACCAAGTTCCCCGAGGGCTCCATCGCCACCGGGCGCGTTCGCGCCAAGGTCAAGGGCGGTCTCATCGTCAACATCGGCGTCGACTCCTTCCTCCCGGCGTCGCACATCGACATCCAGCCCCCGAAGAACCTCGATCAGTACGTCGGCCAGACCTACGATTTCAAGGTTCTCAAAATCAATCTCGAGCGAAAGAACATCGTGCTCTCCCGCCGCGAACTCATCGAGCAGCAGCGTGCCGACAAGCGCCGCAACCTCCTCGATTCGATCCAGCCCGGCCAGCTCCGCAAGGGCGTGGTCAAGAACATCACCGACTTCGGCGCGTTCATCGACCTCGATGGCATGGACGGCCTGCTGCACATCACCGACATGAGCTGGGGCCGCATCACGCACCCGAGCGAAATGCTCAAGCAGGGTGAAGAGGTGAACGTGATGATCATCGAGGTGAACCGCGAGAAAGAGCGCGTCTCCCTCGGCCTCAAGCAGACGACCAAGAACCCGTGGGACGAGATCGACCGCAAATTCCCGGTCGGCGCCAAGGTCCACGGCAAGGTGGTCAATCTGGTGCCGTACGGCGCGTTCATCGAGATCGAGCCCGGTGTCGAGGGTCTCGTGCACATCACCGAGATGTCCTGGACCAAGCGCATCACCAAGCCCGGCGAACTGCTCAAGGTCGGCCAGGAGCTCGATGCGGTCGTGCTCGGCATCCAGAAGGAGGAGCAGAAGATTTCGCTCGGCCTCCGCCAGCTCGAGCCCAACCCGTGGGACATGGTCCGCCACAATTACCCGATCGGCGCCCGCGTCCGCGGCAAGGTGCGCAACATGACGACTTACGGCGCCTTCATCGAACTCGAGGAAGGCATCGACGGTATGGTGCACGTCTCCGACATGAGCTGGACCCGCAAGGTCAATCATCCGTCCGAGGTCCTCAAGAAGGGCGACGAGGTCGACGCGATCGTGCTCGACGTCGATCCTTCGCAGCAGCGGATCAGCCTCGGCATGAAACAGCTCGCGACCGATCCGTGGTCCGACATCGACGCCCACTTCCGCATCGGCGACGTGGTTACGGGCACTGTCTCCAAGATCACCGCCTTCGGCGCCTTCGTGGAGCTCAAGGACGGCATCGACGGCCTCGTGCACATCTCGCAGATCAGCGAGGACCGCATCGAGAAGATCAAGGACGTGCTCAAGGCCGGCCAGGAGGTCACCGCGCGGGTCATCAAGATCGACCGCGAAGAGCGCCGCCTCGGCCTCTCGATCAAGGCCGCCAACTACTCGGCGGAGCAGGTCGCGGCCGAGTCCGCCGCCTACGAAGTGATCAACCGCCAGAGCCCCGGCTCCGACATGATGAACCTCGGCGACATTCTCGACGAGGCCGCGAAGAAGGAATAACCCTTCGCGTCATCGGTCAGCTTTCCAGGCGCCCGGATCCCAAGGCCGGGCGCCTTTTTTGTGGTGGAGCGCGGACGATGCATAAAGGGTAGGGCGCGTTATCCCTAACGCGCCGGTCTCCTCTGCGGACGAAGCTTTGCCTACGTCCACGCTGAAAATCGAAAGATGTATTAAGGTAGGGCGCGTTATCCTTAACGCGCCGGGCTCCTTTCGTCGAACTCGACGGCGGACTAGGGATAGTCCGCCCTACCGTTTGGCACCTTTATGATCGGATGTGAATAAGGCTCAACTGCGTGGGCCCGCCCTGAAACGGAAAGATGCATGACAGGTAGGGCGCGTTATCCCTAACGCGCCGGATTGACGGACACGCAAACGGCGGCTTAGGGATAAGCCGCCCTACCTCGGCAGGTGTCACGTTTCTGATGCTCGCAATGGAAAACAAGAATTCCGATGGCGGTTCGTGCCCGTCGCTTCCGATCCGGAAGCGGCTATATCACACCCCGCCGTCGTGGGTCCAAACCGATGAGCCATTCTTTATCACAGTATGCTGCGCCGAGCGCGGGCGGGCACAGTTGAACCAATCGGCGGTCTTTGCCGTGATAACTGGAGCGATCGAACACTATGTAACAACCGGGCGTTGGTGGGTGGAGTGTTTTCTGGCCATGCCTGATCACTGGCACGCGTTAATCGCATTCCCGGAGCAGGAGCAGATGGAACGGGTCCTGCGAGACTGGAAACGCTACGTCGCCAAGCAAAGCGGGATCGTCTGGCAGGACGGTTTTTTCGATCACCGGTTGCGATCGGCCAAGAAAGCCAACGAGACGTGGCAATATATCGAGCAGAATCCGGTGCGCAAAGGTCTGTGTGTCGCTCCGGAAGATTGGCCGTGGAAATGGCAAGCCGCAGACAAGGCCTTGGACACGGCGGGTACGGCGCGTTATCCCTAACGCGCCGGATTGACGGACATGCAAACGGCGGCTTAGGGATAAGCCGCCCTACCACAAGACGCTGAGATCGGCGGGTAGGGCGCGTTATCCCTAACGCGCCGGGGCTGAGATCGGCGGGTAGGGCGCGTTATCCCTAACGCGCCGGGGTCGCACCGGAACGTGGAGATTCAATCACCAAAAAAACGGCGGCTTAGGGATAAGCTGCCCCACCTCCGCCAACCTTACGGCATCGGATTCAGGCCTTCCCACTTTACGCTCCACGTGCCGTCCTGCGGGAAACCGGGGGCATTGACCTTCGGCGCGCCGTCCCAGCCGGCGATCATCAAGCCCGCCGCGGCGAGCAGCGATGAGTTTACCGGCAGATAGGTCACGCAGCCGTTGGGCTCCTTCGGACGCCGCACATGGCCGCTGGGCATGAAACGCGTGGCGGCCGAAGCATTCGTCAGCATATGCACGGCCAGCCCGGGCTCGCCGAGTCGGGCGGCGGAGAGCGCGCCCTGTCCCAGCTGCCAGCTCACCCAGCGGTCGGGGCCGTTGCGGCGGTTGATCTCGGCGAACGTGCGACGGGCGGTCTCCAGGTCGACAAAATCGGTCTTGGGCAGGTAGCCGAGTGACAGCATCATCGTGGTGGGCAGGCCACCCCGGCTGTTGGTATAAAGGTTGGGTTCCGTCTCGATCTCCAGATATTTACCGTCGCTGACGGGCAGCTTGGAAAGCTTCTGCAGGATGTCCGCCCAATGCGGCTCCGGCTCCAGCCCGAGGCGCGCGCGCCAGGTCTGGGCGACCTGCAAACCGTAGTACCAGTACGCCAGCTCGAACGTCGGATTCTGGGTGGTGTTCGCCACGGCCTTTTCGCTCACGTTCTTGATCGGCGGACCCAGCACGTAGCGTCCGGTGGCGTCGTCATAAAAGGCGAAGGAGGCGAGAAACTTGGCCGACTCGAAAACGATCTCGCGGTACTTCTCCAGCGTCGCCCGGTCGGGATGCGCGCGATAGACCAGCTCGGAGAGATAAATCGGGTTGGGCTGGTTCCAGATGATGAACGGATTGATCGAGCCCGGCCCCGGCCGGCCGTCGGGTCCCGTCATCTTGGGCCAACGCACGCCGTCGAAACCCTGCTCCTTCGCCGCCGCCTGGCCGATGGGCAGGATCTTCCGATACCAGGCGAGACCCTTTTCCAGCAACTCGGGGTGCCCCCATTGGTAGAATTGTGCCGCGTGCCAGAAATACATCTCGGAATTGTGCTTTCCGAACCAGCTGATCTGCGTGAGCCCGGTCTCGGACGGCGGAACGTTACCGGCGTAATTGACCTTCATCAGATACTGCGAAAGCACGATCCGGCGTTCCAACTCGGCGGCGCGCGGGTCGGTGCTGCCCGCAAGATCGACGATGCCGCCGCGCGTCCAATAGTCCTTCCAACCCTGGGCGCTGGCTGCCCGGGTGTCGGCGAACGATGGTCCGCGGGTGGGCGCGGCGTCGGCCGTAAACGCGACGGTGAGAACCAGAGTGTCGTTGGCGCTGGCTTGCAGCCGGAAATCGTGCGGGGCGGTTTCGATCAGTTCACCCGTACCCTGCCAGGCCACGTTCACGTAGTAACGGCTGTCGTCGAGTGTGCGCGTCAACTGGGCAAATCCGGCGCTGCGACTGCTCACCTCGGTGCGATGGCGGTTTGGTTCCCAGATGTAAGGGGGATTGTTCCGGGCACCCTGCTCGTCGGAGCTGTATTTATGCGAGTAGGGAAAACGAAACCGCACCTGCAAGTCGCCCTTTTTGACCAGCGGCGACTTGAGCTTGACCGCCATCGCGCTGAGTTCCGGATGGGCGACCGTCTCGACCGTGACCGGTTGTCCCGCGATTGTGTAGGAGCTGTGGATGATGCCGGTCCAGAGGTCCAACCGCTGGTCGATGGCGCCGAGATCTTCCGGCGTCAGTGCGCGGCCCTGGTAGAGCAGGCTGATCTGCCCGAGCGGAATCGGATGAGGATTTTCGCGAAAATATTTTCCCGCCGGGCTGTTCTGCTGACTGGCGTAGGGCACCTTGCGACCATGAAAATCGTATGGCTTCATGGTGTCCTCCAGCTTGAGCCCGCTGGGGTTGGGGAACGAGTGCCAGGCCCAGGTCGAGAGTGTTTCCAGCGGAATCCCTCTCTGGAAATACAACTCGCTGAGCGATTGCAGGCCGGTCACGTCGGCCGTGAAAGCGAAATCGCCATTGCCGACGCTCAGTGCGCTTTCCGGGTCGACCTGGCGAACGTGCACGTCCTGCCGGCTCACCACCGCCTGCCGGTCAATCGGTGCGGCGTGGGCTGGAGTCGCCAGCAGGCCAACCGATAGAAATGAGAAGCAAAGGGTGGAAATGGACGGGAAAGAGGGATGATTCATTTGCGTTGGGTCAGATATTCCGAAGCTGGCTTGAGGGTCTGGCTGCGTTGTAGGAGCCTGCTTGCAGGCGATGTTTGGGTAAGAATTCTGTCCAGCGTTTGGGATCGCCTGCAAGCAGGCTCCTACAAAAGGCACCGGAAAATGGCATGCAAAGCGACTACACGATTTTGAATAAAAAGCCGGAGGCGGTCATGAATTTGCCGCCCTGGCTGGCGGTGAAAAGATACGCCGGCCGGCCGTTGCGGATCAGCAGCTGGGGCCGCTCGGCGCGACCATAGCGGTTGAGCTCGCGCGGAGCTGGCGGCTGATCGACGTATTCGCGGAGCGCCCGGTAGGCGATCTTCGGCTCGGACCAGCGCACGCCGTCATCCGACTCCATATAGAGTCCGACGTCAGAGCTGAAAACGCCCATGTCGCGGACGACGATCCGGAATTTTCCGTCCTCATGCCAGACGAAGGCATCCTCGCACTGCCGGTTGCCGCCCCGACCGGAGAAATCGATCACAGGATTCGCCGGGTGCCGGCGATACGGGCCCTCGAGTTGGTCGGCGACGGCAATGCCATACTTCCGGTTGCCGCGGACCGGGAGAGTGCCGGTGTCGTAATCGTGCGTGTTCCACGACTTGTAATAGAGCCAGAATTGGCCGCTCGGATGCCGGACCAGGGAGGGATTGGTCGTGCAATGGTCGTCCCACGCGCCCGGCGTACCCGGTTCCAGCAGCGGGCGGTCTGGCCGCTGCCAGGGGCCGTCGAGCGAGGCTGCCGTGGCGAGGCCGATGCGCTTGGTGTCGGTCTTGCCGTTGGCGTTGCCCATGTAGAACAGCGCGTAGCGGTCGCCGACTTTCTGGATGTGGGGATTATGGCAGGTGGTGGCGTCCCAAAATCCCGGCCCGCGCGGCGCGAGCACCGTGCCGATCAACTCGTACGGGCCTTCGGGCGAGGCGGCGACAGCATGGGCGATTTCGCTGCAATTGATCCATCCGCTCATTTTTTTCGCGGCCGGCCAGCGCGAGAAGAATACGTGCGTCCTGCCATCGGGACCATCGATGGGGGCGTTGCACCAGACGAACCAGCCCTCCATCTCGAGGATACGACCCACGGGTCGGAGGCGCCGGCAGAAATCGGAGATCTGCTCATCGGCATACTTGGCCGGCGCATCGGTTGCACCGCGGGAGAGCGCGGCGGCCAGCGGCAGGGCCGCCAGGCCGGTGAGGAAATCTCGTCGTGTGATCATCGGGACGATTGATGACAGCTTCAGCAGAACGCCCGCAGCCAAAAAAGTCGCGCCAGAACTGATTTACCGGTGGAGCAGCAAAGCCCAACCCCAGATTTTACAGAAGGCCGCAGAGGTCGCAGAGAACACTTCGTGCCCTCAGTGCCTTTGTGGTGGGTGCCTCTTTCTTCCGTCCTCCGTCGTCCGCCCTCAATCCCTCCCATTAGCGTTCATTAGTGGTTAAAATCCGTT
>DATJPQ010000003.1:0-14006 GCA_035506315.1 Opitutaceae bacterium | reverse complement strand
GAGACGCTCGACGCCGTGGAGATGGCCCAGGACGCCAACTACACCGCCGTCATCTCGCACCGCTCGGGTGAGACGGAAGACACCACCATTGCCGACATCGCCGTGGCGACCAACGCCGGCCAGATCAAGACCGGTTCGCTCTGCCGCACCGACCGCGTGGCCAAGTACAACCAGCTCCTCCGCATCGAGGAGGAACTCGGCGCCAACGCGATCTTCGGCGGCAAGATGTGATCAGACAGTCCGACGGTCCGACTGTAAACAGTCGGACCGTCGTCCGTGTCACGGACACGCTGAAAAGCTGACACGCTGAAATTGGGAAATTGGGAGACCCATGAGCCGCCTTACTGCTGAGCTCCGTGGCCGTTGTAAGGTTTTTGCCTCGCAGGTGATCCGTCTCTACATCGCGCTGCCGAAGCAGCGGGAGGAGGTTCGGGTACTTGGCAAGCAGTTTCTTCGCTCGGGAACATCGGTGGCTGCTCACGCCCGTGAGGCGTCGCGGGCCAGATCGGATGCGGAGTTTCGTTCCAAACTGGACGGCCTTTTGCAGGAGGCAGACGAATCGCAGTTGTGGTTGGAGTTGCTCCGTGAAGATTGCGGCATCACAGATCCCACGATCCCAACTTTGCATAAAGAGAGCGACGAGCTGATCGCGATCTTTGCGACCATGGTGGCCAAAACCCAGCGGAATGGAGAGGACAATGATATACGCTGAAATCAGAGTCCGACCTGTCAGTTGTCAGCATTTGGCACGTAAGTTCGCTTTCAGCGTTTTAGCTTTCCGCTTTTCTGATCCCACCCCGTCTTTCTGAAGTCCGATTTCAGCTTTTCAGCTTTTCTGCTTTTCAGTTTTTCGCCGTTTCCTCCGCCCACGGTCTGAGCGAGACATCATCGACGTCCACCCAATCGCCTGGAAGCTGATAAACTGCCGAGATGCTCACGCCCACCCAGACGGCATTGGCGGGGGCGGACTGCCCCACCCGCAGCCGGGTCCATTCGGTGGTCGAAGCCGGGATGAAGCGCACCCGGCGGCTGCCGATGATTCGTTGCGACGCATCCAGCCAGGAAATGGACAGCAACACACGCGCGCTGGACGAGAGCCGGCCGCGCAGGTACACCGCCGCTTCGAAGCCGCTGGCCTGTTGTCGGGGACTCCAGGCAAACACGCTGGCATATTTGTGATTGGCCAGGTGCAAGCCGCCATTGCCCGTGCGGGCGGCCGCAGCCGTGACCGCGGCCACGACATTCTCCGCCGGCTCCACCCGGCTGTTCCACCCTGCAGTGATGTCCGCCCGATATTGCAAGCCGGCGATACGCAACCCGCGCGCTATATCGCCCTCGAACGACGGCGACCGCAACCGCTCTTGCGCGGCATCGGCCAGGCCGTTCCGCCAGCGTGAAATTGCGTCCTGCACGGCCGCGTCTGCCATCGCCGGCGACCGGCTTGCCATCGGGTCCGCACCCGATTCCAACAGCGTCAATGCCGCGTCGTATGCCGGATCCATGTCGATGAAATCGTCCAGCTTGCCACTATAAATCGCCAGCGGCTGCGTTCGCTCCAGTCGTTTCACGTAATCGATGAACTCCGCTTTGGCGCGCAGATACCCTTCCAATGCTGCCAGCAGCGCTCGCGCTTCGCTCACTGTTTTGGGTTCTGGGTTCTGGGTTCCGGGTTCGGAGTTACCTGCTTCGCCCAGGCGCTTCGCAGGGCGCAGTCGTCCTCCGCCCACCGTCTGCCGTCCGTCGTCCGACGTCTGCCCTCTTTCCCTCACTCCCTCACTCCCTTTTTCCCTCACTCCCTCTGCTAGCCGGCTCACCTCCGCCTTCGCCTCGCAAAACGCCACAAAGCGCTCGGTCACCCCGAACGCCGCGGATACGAACTCCACCCGCTGCCGGATATTCTCCCCTTTCGCCAGGGCCCGCGCCTGCGCCAACATTGCGCGCAGCTTGACGCATTCGCTCGAGGGAAACAGGACAGCCTGGGTTTCGCTCCGGTAATGCTTCAGCCAATCCGCCGGCGGAGGCTGCGCCATCCAGAGGTCTTCGCACCGTCCGAAAAATTGCCGCATGGGTGCGGCCGCCTCGCCAAAGAACCGCGTGTAGTACTCGTCGAGCAGGCCCGACGCTGAAGCGTCCGGCTGCGCGATCAACTGCGCCACCAACCATTGCTGCGGCCCGTCGAGCCCCCAGTTCGGACTGGATTCCCCGTAGTAGTCGGTGAAACCAAGCCGTCGCGCTCGGGGTAGGTATTCGGCGATCAGGCGCGTATGCAGTCGGGGAATCAAAAATCCGGCGTCATCGAGATAATCGTACAGCCCGATGCGTTTGGTCCCCTTGGCGGCCCAGGCGAGCTGCAACCGTGTCTCTTCCTGCCACCACTGCCGGTCATATCCTTGGGATCGATCCGCCGTCAAATACGGCACGATCTGTGGATGGACCCAGATCGTCGGCACCGCTTCGCACCAGTAATACGCCAGCACTCCGAGATATCGGTCCGGGAACGAACGGCTGACCTGTTCAGCGACGCGATTGTTGAATTGAAACACCAGGTCCGAATAATTCGGGCGCGAGCGGAAATAGCGCGGCGGAGTTATCCAGGGCAGTATGTCCGGCGATTCGCCGAAGATGAGGGCGTCGTTGACTCCGAGGGAGAATGATTCGCGCCTGGCATCTGCCTGAAAGGCGGCACAAGCGGCTTGCGCCGCCCGCTGCACCACCGCCTCCGAGGCCAGATCGGGATTCCAATTTATGATCTGCTCCGGTGGCCGGTACCTCTGGCCGCCCACCAGCGGGAACCACTCCGGATGCGACGCATAATCCTCCTTGCGCACGATCGACGCCAGATTGTGCGAGAAATCCAGCCGCGTGGTCAGCAGATTCTTTTCTGACCACTCTTTTTCCCCGTCCGTGCGGTCGATGCACATGGCCCGGGTCAGAAATGCCTCCTCCGCCGGCGGGAGCGGCGCGTCGCCGGGCTCGTACCCCAGCGGTCCCGGCATGAACCACCGCGCCGGCTCGGCGTGCGCCACCACGGCGGCAAGCAATAGCCCGACCGCTGCCGGCCACCGAATACCTTTTAACCCACGGAACACACCCAGCACACGAAAGAGATAATTGGACCGCGGCAACCCGGAACCATCGTACGCCATCCACCGAGCCCAAGGCTTCGCCCCCACGATGGCCTGCCCGTCACTTGCGCCCGGATGCAGCTCCGCCGCTTACGGCTTCGGGCGGCGAAACCCGATGAAGATCATCACCGCACCCAGGATAATCTGCAGCGCATACTGCGCGAGCAGCCAGTGGCGGCTGAGACCGAGCACCTGCTCGTCGCCCGGCTCGAGCAAGGCAGCGGCGGCAATGATGTTTACGACCGCAGACGTGATGGCCAACGCCCCGAGCACGATCAGGGCGATGCGCAGACCCGTGGCAATCAGTGGCGGCAGTGGCATCGGAAGGCGGAGCGGAGAGAGGAAAAATGCTGAAATCTTGAAAAGCTGAAAACTGAAATCGGAGGTTGGGAAGAGATTGAAACAATTTCCAGATTTCTCATTTCAGCGTTTCAGCTTTTGCGTTTCGGCCGATCGCCTGCGTTGCTCGAAACCTGCCTTGCTCCCCGCAAAAAATAGCTGAGCGCCGGGCTTGTGTAAGCTCCGGGAGCTGTTACGGTCCGTCCGCTTCACTGTATCAGTGTAGAACAGTCAACGACTGGTTGGTGCCAAATTATCCCTCTCCAACATGTTAGCTACAATTCTCTCTGCGGCCCTTCAGGGCATCGCGGCCGAACCCGTACAGGTCGAAGTCAACACCGGCGAAGCCGGTAAGCCGGACATCATCCTGGTCGGGTTGCCCGACGCGAGCGTCAAGGAATCGGAGGACCGCGTCACGTCCGCGGTCGGCAACTCCGGATTCAAGATGCCGCGCATGCGGACGACGATCAATCTTGCCCCTGGCCACCTGCGCAAAGAAGGTCCGCTTTACGATCTGCCCATCGCACTGGCGGTGCTCGTCGCCACCGACCAGCTCCGTACCGATCAGCTTGGCGACTACCTCATCGCCGGCGAGCTCGGCCTTTCCGGCATCACCCGCCCTGTGCGCGGCGCCCTTGCGATGGCACGGCTCGCCCAGCGGCTGGGCAAACGGGGCGTCCTGCTGCCGACCGGCTCCGCACTGGAGGCCGCCCTCGTCGAGGGCGTGGCCGTATTTGCGATCGATTCGCTCGACCGCGCCGTCCGTTTCCTCAACGGCGAGCAGCCGCTCACCCCGGTGTCGCCCCAGGCGGCGCGGCTGCGCGCCTACACCGCGCCCGCCGACATCGATTTCGCCGAGATCAAGGGCCAGGCCGCCTTGCGCCGCGCCGTCGAGGTCGCCGTGAGCGGCGGGCATAATTTGCTGATGATCGGCCCGCCGGGCTCGGGAAAATCGATGGTCGCGAAACGCATCCCCACGATCATGCCCGCGCCGACGACCGAGGAATTTCTCGAAATCCTCAGCATCCATTCCGCCGCCGGCCGCACGCTCGACGGCGAGATGCAATGGGGCGCGCGCCCTTTCCGCAGCCCGCATCACACGGTCTCGGATGTCGCCTTGCTCGGCGGCGGCACGATCCCCGGTCCCGGGGAAATCTCGCTCGCGCACCATGGCGTGCTTTTTCTCGACGAGCTGCCGGAGTTCAAACGCTCCGCGCTCGAGGTGATGCGCCAGCCGTTGGAGGACGGCGAAGTCTCCATCTCGCGCAGTGCCGGCAAGGTCACCCTGCCCTGCTGTTTCATGCTCGTCGCCGCGATGAACCCCTGTCCGTGCGGTTACCTCGGCGATCCGAAGCACGAATGTCGCTGCACGCCGGCGCAAATTCAGCGTTACCGGGCACGGGTGAGCGGTCCGTTGCTCGACCGGATCGATCTGCACGTCGAGGCTCCCTCCGTCTCGGTGGGCGATCTGCGTTCCGAGGAAAAGGGCGAGCTCTCCTCGATCATGCGCGCCCGGGTGCAGTCCGCCCGTGAGCGTCAGCAGGTCCGCTTCGCGCACTCGAAGGTCTCCGCCAACGCCCGGATGCCGCACGCCCTGATCCGCCGCCATTGTGCGCTCGACTCCACGCTCGGCGACCTGCTCCAGCAGGCCATGGAACAGCTGCACCTCTCCGCCCGCGCCTACGACCGCATTCTCAAGGTTTCCCGCACCATCGCCGACCTCGCCGGGGCCGACCGCATCGCCGCCCCCCATCTGCTCGAAGCCATCCAGTACCGGAGTCTCGACCGGAATCTGTTTTATTGAGGCTGCAGCGGAGTTATTGGCTATTGCGGATGACGGCAGCGTCCTGCGACTTGTCCGCCATAGCCTTGGCGGCGGCGGAAGCCTGGGCGAAGCAGGGTGGACTGTCGGATTGGAAATGCCGGAAAACTGAAAGCTGACATGCTGAAATGGCGGAATCTGATTTCAGCGTTTTCCGTTCTCGGTTTCCGCCCTCAGTCCTCAGCTCTCAGCCCTCAGGTTTCAGCATTTCAGCTTCTCAGCGTTTCAGCTTTTGCCTTCGCGACTGTCGCGCCGTCAGCCCATGTAGCCGAGTGCCTTGGCGACGGCCGAATTGACGATACCACCGTCGCGCGTGTTGACGCCACGGGCCAATCCCCGGTGTTCCGCCAGCGCCTGGCGGATTCCTTTCCCGGCCAGGAGCACCACATAGGGTTCGGTCGCCTGCGTGAGGCCGAGGGTTGACGTGTGCCCCACCAGCGCCGGCATGTTGGGCACCGCGTAATGCACCACTCCGTGTCGCGTGTATACGGGCTCATGGTGCGAAGTCGGGCGAATCGTCTCCACGCAGCCGCCCTGGTCGATGGCGATGTCCACGATCACGCTGCCCGGACGCATCGTGCGCACCATGGCCCGGCTGACGACCATCGGCGCCTTCGCGCCCGGAATGAGCACCGCCCCGATCACGAGATCGGCGTCGGCAACGGCGAGCTCCACGTTGCCGGGATTGGCCACCAACGTGACGACGTGCCCCCGGTATTCTTCGTCGAGCAGTTCGAGTTTGCGGGTATCGAGATCGAGGATGGTGACGCGGGCGCCCATGCCGGCCGCCATACGGCAGGCGTTGGCGCCGGAATTCCCGGCGCCGACGACCGTCACGCGGCCGGGCATCGTCCCGGGAATGCCGCCCAGCAATACGCCGGAGCCGCCATTCTGGCTTTGAAGAAAGTAGGCACCGATCTGGATCGAGAGCCGCCCGGCGATCTGCGACATCGGTTTGAGCAGAGGCAGGCTGCCATCGAGTCCCTCGACCGTTTCATAAGCGATGCCGAACACGTGCTTTTTGATGAGTTCACGGGCGAGCTCACGTCCGGCGGCCAGATGCAGATAGGTGAAAATCGCCTGCCCGGATTGCAGCAAGCCGTACTCGCTGGGCAGCGGCTCCTTGACCTTGAGCATGAGCTCCGCCTCGCGCCATACGGCCTTCGCGCTCTGTACCAGCCGCGCGCCGGCGGCGGCATATTCCGCATCGACAAAACCGGCGGACCGGCCTGCGCCTTTCTCCACGAGGACCTTCGCGCCGAGTCTTACACAACGCCGGCACAGGTTGGGCGTCATCGAGACGCGGGTTTCGCCATCCTTGATCTCCTTCGGAACGCCTATCGTCATGGCCTAATCATCTGCAGTTCCGGCGAATTGGCAAACAGTCACAAGGCCTATCCGCGTCCACCATGGCGCACGGCTAACACGCGCCGCTGCCATGCGCCTCCGTGACACGCTACATCCGGGGCGCGCCATCGCTTCCGCGCCCTCACCACCGCACCATCCGCCCAACTGCGATTGTCATCTAATAGATGACAATGGCTCCGTTGATCATGCCCATTTTAAACGACAGGAAGTCCAGCCGCCCCACAACCGTTTGTCATCTATTAGATGACAAACGCTCCGTCGATCTAATCACCATTTTCCCAGCGAAAAATTAAGCGGCGCCCAAGCCATTGTCATCTATTAGATGACAATGGCTCAACCGGTCCGGTCGTCATTTTCGCAGCGAGAAACGGGCCGGGCCCATAATGTTCGTCATCTATTAGACGACAAACCCTGCGGGTAACTGGGAGCCGCCAGGGCCGGCAGATGGCGGGGAATGCGCCGGCGGAGCGGGGAAATACTCCCGCCTTGGAATTCAAACACCGATCCGGCACAACGGGGGCGCGATGAAAAGCGAATACCTCTGGTTGGCGGTCGCGGGCGGAGCGCTCAGCCTGCTGTTTCTCGGCCTCAGTCTGCGGCTCCGGCGCAAGCAACGCCTATTGCGCGATCTGCCAACCTCGAAGACGCAAGGCGTGTTCATCGGCCTCGTGGAGATCAAGGGCACGGCGGAAAGCGAGGCGCCGTTGCGCAGTTTCCTCGGCGAACAACCCTGCGTCCAATACCACTACACGGTCGAGGAGCATTGGTCGCGCACCGTCACCGAGACCTACACCGACAGCAATGGCAAGACCCAGACCCGCACGCGCCAGGAGAGCGGCTGGAAAACCGTGGCCGAAGGCGGCGAAGCGACGTCGTTTTATCTGCGCGACGATACCGGTGCCGTACTGGTGAGGCCCGAGGGCGCAAAGCTCGAGCCCCAAACGTTGTTCGACCAGACCGTGGCACGCGGCGATCCGCTCTATTATGCCAAAGGACCGGAATCGGCCGTGGCGAATTCCGATCATCGGCGGCGCTTTGTCGAGAAGGGCCTGCCGCTGCACGCACCGCTCTATGTGGTAGGTCAGGCGCGCGAACGCGCCGACGTCGTCGCCCCGGAGATCGCGGCGAGCAAGGAAGCCGCAATGTTCCTCATCTCGACGCGCTCCGAGGAGCGCGTGCAAAAGGGTTTCGCCATCGGTTCGTGGGCTTGGTGGTCGCTCGGCCTGCTGATCGCGCCTGGATTCCTGCTGATCGGCTTGAGCCAGACGCCCGAGCTGCACGAGTCGCCGTTGCTCGTTATCCTCCCCATCGCGGCACTAGTCACGTACCTGCTGCTGTGGGGATTGAGCTGGGTTTGGATGGTCTACAACAGCCTCGTCGGCCTGCGCCAACGGGTGCGCCAGGGCTGGTCGCTCATCGAGGTACAGCTCAAGCGCCGTCACGACCTCATCCCCAATCTCGCGAACGCGGTGAGCGGCCTCAGCCAACACGAGCGCGAAACGCAGACGGCCCTCGCCGCGCTGCGTGCGCAAATGACGGCCACCCGGCCCGGTGTGGCCGGACCGGACTTCGCCGGCGTGGCGGTAACGCTGCGCGCGGTCGCGGAGAAATACCCGGAGCTGATCGCCCAGGAGAGCTTTGCCCGGCTGCAACGCGAACTGGTCGAGACGGAGCAGCGCATTGCGCTCGCCCGGACCTATTACAACGACATCGCCACCCAGTTCGCCACGCGCCTCGAGCAGGTGCCGGATCGCTGGGTGGCGCGATTGGGGGCGATGCAACCCGAGGCGCTGTTGCAGGTTGAAGGCTTCGAGCGCGCGGCGGTGCCGGTGAAATTTGCAGATTAGCGCAATACAGTCACCTTCCGGGACCTATGGCCAAACCCATCAATCTCATCGTCGCTTGCGCCGAGAATCGTGTCATGGGCCGGGGCGGTCGCCTGCCCTGGCACATCCCCGAAGATTACGGTTGGTTTCACGAGCATACGGAGCGGCAGGTCGTCGTGCTGGGTCGCATCTGTTACCAGACCTGGCCGCGGGTCGATCGCGACGGTCGTCAACCGATCGTGATCACGAGCCATCCCGAGATCGCCCGGCCCGGCACGGAAGTAGCCAGCTCGGTGCCGGCGGCGCTGGACATCGCCGAGACGCTCCCCGGCGAGACGTTTGTCTGCGGCGGACAACGCATCTTTGAAGAGACGCTGCACCTGGCCAGCCGGCTATATCTCACGCTCGTCCACGCCGAGGTGCCGGGCGACGTGTACTTCCCCGACTGGCGCCATCTCTCGTGGAACGAGGTATCGCGCCGCGACAGCCAGGACGAGAACTACCGTTACACGTTTTTCGTGCTGGACCGGTCCTGGTCGCCGGCCGGCGGTGCTGGAGGGCATTGATCGGACGAGGTTACGGATCCAGGTCGTAAACCTCGATGAGGGCCTCGCCCGTAGTGTTGCCGACGCCGGAAACCTGCGCGGTAAACGTGCCCGCCGGCAGGGTCAGCAACAACACCGCGTCCTTGCTGGCCGTGTCCGGCAGAGCGAAAGCGTAGGTGGCATTAAACGCTGCGCGCAGCGCGGCCACATCGCCGTCGCCCCAGTTGTCGTTGCTGGCAAACAATACGCTGCTGCCGTCGGGCTTGGTCTCGTAGAGCTCGAGCTTCGGATCGGCGAGCGCGCCCGGCACGTTATAGCCGGCCAGACCCGGCCCCACCCCGCGGATCAGGAGCCGCTTCGGAACGTTGCCGGAAATCGAAAAGCCGGCGATCAGCAGGTTGTCGCCTGTATCCACAAAGTTGCGGGCCGAAATGCTCGCCAGACGCGCGGCGTTGCCGGCGCCGGTGTCGTACACTTCGGCCAGTGTCACGCCGCTGCGGTCGGCGGTGTCGTAAACAAAAATCGAACGCATTCCCTCGACCGGATAGAGCAAGGCCGCGTCCCGCGTGGTGGCGTCGGGCAGCGCGAAAGCGCCCGTGGACGCAAATGCCGCGCGCAACGCCGCCACATCACCCGTGCCCCAGTTGTCGTTGCTCACGGCGATGGTATCCCGGCCATTCACCGTCGCATGCACTTCCAGGAGCGGGTCCGGCAAAAAACCGGGCACACCAAACTGGGCCAGCGTGGGGCCGATGCCGCGGATGAGCAGCGTTTTGCTCCCACCCGCCACATTCACGCCCACGATCAGGGGCGTGCTCCGGCTCCGCGACACCGAGCGGACCGAGAGACTGGTCAGCCGGCCTAGATCAGGCGTGGCCACGACGAGGCGCGCAGTGCGGCTCAACGTGGAGCCGCCGAGCGCGTTGCTGACGATCACGTCGTAGTCGCCGGCATCTGCGACGGTGAGGCCCGCGAATGTCAGCGTCGCAGCGCTGGCGCCGGGGATCGGCTGACCCTCGAGTCGCCACTGATAGGAGAAAGGTGCGGTACCAGTGGCGGCGACACCAAGCACAACACTGCCGCCCGGAGCCTCGGTCTGGCTCACCGGATGCTCGGCGACAACCGGCGGCCCCGGTCGCACGGGGGGTTGCAGGGCGGTGCCAACGGGGTTTCCTTCCACATCGATGACCGCCCGGAACCCGCCATAATCCGCGGATACGGTAGTCCACCCCGGACCGACAGGGAGGAGTTGACCGAGAAGTGGCACGGTCAGCAATGCCACCTGCGGATTGGCCACCTGCAGCACCGGCGCGATCGCCGTCGTGCGCAGGTCGTGGCGAAAGTGGAGATCGAGGTAGGCGTTGGCGACCCCGCCGAGTTCGGCGGGGCGAAGCGGCACGAGTTGCGGACCGTGGCAGTTGGTGAGCTCGGTGCTGATGAGTTCCGACGGGGCGCGGCGCAGCAAGAAGTGCAACATGCTGCGCACCTGGGTGTCGGCGCCCGCCCAGCCATGCCCATAATTATGCACCTGACAGAACGCCACGTCCCCGCCCTCGCGCCAGCCGCGTTGCGTCAGCGCGTAGGCCGCATATTTCGCATTCTGCCACATGTAATCGAGCCCCTGGTCGGCCGCCATGATCCAGAAGCGCGTGGCGAACTTCGGCGTGGTATCGGACTGCAGGTGATTGAGCAGCTCGTTGCCGTTCCACCACAGTGACGGTTCGAGGCACCCGGCCAGCCCGAACGTCTCAGAATGGAAATAACCCAGCCAGCACGCCGCCAATCCGCCGTACGAGACGCCAATTATACCCGTGGAAGCCGCCTCCGGACGCGTGCGAAAATGGGCATCGAGGTAGGGTTTGAGCTGATGGACGATCAGATCGGTGAAGGGCTCGAGTCCTCCGGTCAACGCGCCCGCTACGGTTGGAGTCAGGTCGTAGTTGCGCGACGTGGAGGTCTTGTTGGCGATCGAAACAAGGATCGCCGGATGGATGAGGTTCGCCTGCACCAGGGCGTCGTGCTCCGCGACCATGTCTTGGGCATAGGCATCGAAGGCGAAGATCACGTGATACGCGGCGGTTTCGGTATCGTAGTTCGGCGGCAGATAGACCGTCACCGGGTAGTCGCCGGGAAGCGGATGCGGGCCCGAACGAAGGGTCAGCTGGATCTCGCGGCCATCGCGCGAATTCTCCGTAACCGCACCCGGATCGGTCTGCGCGAGGGCAACCTGGCCCGCGACGAGCCAAACCACAGCAAAAACAGCCGCGTGCAGGCGGAATGTCCTGGCCGCAGCAGCGGCGCTGACTGGAGAATGAGCCATCGGAGTAAAAATCTAGGGAAAAGCCTCGGTACGCAGAGCATAACACCGCAAGGCCGGGAATTCCCGGCCGGTTGATGGAACGCCACCGCGGCTATTCCAGCGACGGCACTCTTTGGCGTACACGGTGTCCTTCCTTGTCGACCGGCTTGAATCATCGTTCACTTCCAACATCATCCTTCCCATGAAACCGATCCTGCTCTTGGTCCTCGCTCTGGCCTTCGGCGCGATGGCTCGCGCCGAGATCTTCGTACCCCGCATCGTCGGAGGACGCGGCGGGCAAATTGACCGTTCGGCACGCGTGATGGGCGATCACCGGCAAGCGTTCACCGGCAATCGCCGAGGCCTGCATTTCGACGGCTTCCGACATGGGCGCGACCGCGATGATCTCTGGGATTTCGGTCTCGGCTGGTGGGGACCGGCCGCCGTGCTCTCCTTCGGTTACGACGACTACCTCTATGATGGGTGGTATGGCTGGCCGCGATCGTATCGTTACGCCGGTTGGTATGGGCGCCCCGCCAATTTCGAACCCGAAATATGCCCCGTCTATGCGCCGGCGTATGGTAACGTCGCCTATGTCGCGAACCGTCAAGCCAGCGCTATGCCGGTACGCGACGACATTCGTGATGCCCGTTCACCCGAACAGTTGCGGGCCATCTACGGCGCCCAAGCCGAGCAGCTCATCCGGCAGGGTTACTGACTGCCGGAGATTTGGTGTCCTACTGAGCCTCGCGTAATACAGCGACGATGGCCGTCGACTTCGTAGGTCGGGCTTTATGGGCCGATAAACCCCGACCTACCGTCGGATCGCGTCAGCCAATTTTGCGAGATTCAGTAGGTGGAGCGGCTTGACCCCAAGACGCTTCACGCGCGTTGGGGTCAACGCGCGCCACCCTCAGCGGCCAAACTTACGGAGCAATTACCCCTGGTTCCGCGATTTGTGGGCGCGAGCCACGGTCACGTATTTTCTGGCCCACTTCCGTAGGCCATTTTGTTCCTTTGGGGAAAGTGCACGGACGACCTTCGCCGGTGATCCCACCACCAACGAACCCGGCGGACAGGTAAAGCCCTGCGTCACCAACGCATTTGCCCCCACGATGCTGCGCGCACCGATCTTGGCCCGGTCGAGCACCGTCGCACCCATGCCGATAAGGCATTCGTCGCCGATGGTACAGGCATGGACGATGGCGGCGTGGCCAATGGTGCACCACGCGCCGATGATCGCGTCTCCATCGTCGGCCAGATGCACGATGACGTTGTCCTGCAGGTTGCTCCCCTCGCCCACGACGATGCGGGCGATGTCGCCACGCAACACGGCGCCATAGAAGACGCTCGACTTGGGCCCGAGCGTCACATCGCCGATGACCGTGGCGTTGGGCGCCACCCAGGTGGCCCGGGCGATGTTGGGATTGCGTCCGAGGTGTTTCGCGAGGCGTTTTTGCACGGTCATGGCAAAGTTGTTCTCGCGCCCCGGCGGCCCTTGCGCAAGCTCCGCGTGGTCCCGGCGCATTCCGCGCCTTCGTCGTATGGAACATTTAATCCACATATTCCGCGGCCTGCTCGGTATTGCCGCTTTTCTCGGCATTAACTACGCACTCAGTGACAACCGCAAAGCCATCGACTGGAGGCTCGTCACCGCCGGCATGATCCTCCAGGTGGTCTTCGGCCTGCTGGTACTGCAGGTTGATGCGGTGCGGGTGGGTGTCGACTGGGTAGGCAACCTGTTCGTCGCCCTGCTCGATTTCAACCGCGCCGGGGCGGAGTTTCTCTTCGGCAATCTCATCAGCGATAAAAAGACTTTCGGCTATCTTTTCGCCTTCAACGTGCTACCGACCATCGTGTTTTTCTCGGCCTTCACCTCGCTGCTGTTTTACCTCGGGATCCTCCAGAAGATCGTCCACGCCTTCGCGTGGGTAATCTCGAAATCGATGAAGCTTTCCGGCGCGGAGAGTCTCTCCGCCTCGGCCAACATCTTTCTCGGGCAGACCGAAGCGCCTCTGCTCGTGCGCCATTATCTGCCGACGATGACACGCTCTGAGTTGCTCGCGATCATGGTCGGAGGCATGGCCACGATCGCCGGTGCGGTGATGGTAGCCTACATCGGCATGCTCGGGGGCGATGATCCTGCCCAGCGTCTGCTCTTCGCCAAGCATCTGCTGACCGCCTCGGTGATGTCGGCCCCCGCCGGTTTGCTGACTGCCAAGATGCTCCTGCCGCAAACCGAGGAGGTGAACCGCAATCTCGAAATCAGCCGGGAGAAGATCGGTGCGAATATGCTCGAAGCCATCGCCGTCGGCACCAGCGACGGCCTGAAGCTCGCCGTCAATGTCGGTGCCATGCTCCTCGTGTTCACCGCCATGATTGCACTCGTGAACGCCGCCCTGGCCGGTGGTTTCGGCGGCTGGACCGGCCTCAACGCCTGGATCACCCATACAACCGGAGGGCGTTACCCTGATCTCTCGTTGCAGTACATCTTTGGCGTACTCTTCGCTCCCCTCGCCTGGCTCATGGGCATCGACTATGGCAGTCTCACGGTTTCGGGCCAGATCATCGGCGAGAAGACGATCCTCAACGAATTTTATGCCTACGGCACACTCGCCAAGGTGAAGGACAGCGGTCTGCTGACCGATGTGCGGGCGCAGATCATCCTCACCTATGCGCTGT
>DATJPQ010000002.1:0-25365 GCA_035506315.1 Opitutaceae bacterium | reverse complement strand
AATCTCATCGCCCGGGCCGCGCTGTCCCACAGCCTCCAGCGCCTGCCGGTCGTGCTCAGCGGTCTGGTGTGACCAACCCCGAAGCCATGGGTGACGCCGCTCTGCAATCCGATCCGCCCCCGGTCACGGCCCTGGCCGCGGCGGTGATCCATGGCGACCTCGTGGCGCCGTGGGAAAACAGCACCTACCTGGCCTGTGTGCGCGATGGCACCGGCCAGATTGTCGCGGTGAACCAGGCTTTCGCGCGGAAATTCGGCCGGCCCACCGCCACCTGGCCCGGCCGCGACCTGGCGGCCCTCGTGCACCCGGAAGACCTTGCCGGCTGGCAATCGCTCGCGAAGGATTTGACCCAACCGCCCCACCACGCCGAACACGAGACCCGCTGGCTCACCGCGCAGGGCTGGCGTTGGCTCGCCTGGGAGGAGACGGCCTTGTTCGACGGAAACGGCCAGCCGGAACTTTTCCGGGCCGTGGGGCGGGATATCACCAAACAGCGTCTCGCCGAAGATCACTCCTACAAGCTGATCAGCGCCGTCGAACAGTCGCCGGTTTCGATCATCATCGCCGACCTCGAGGGTCACGTCCACTACGTCAACCCGAAGTTCACCGCCGTGACCGGTTACTCGCTCGAGGAGGTGCTTGAGCAGAACCTGCCCGTGTTGCGCGAGGGACTCGAGACCGAGGAAGCCTGCAACACTTTCTGGGAAACCGTGCGGGCGGGTCAGGAATGGCGGGGCGAGATGCGCACGCGCCGCAAGGACGGAGGCATCCTTTGGGAAGCCGTGCAGATTTCCCCCATCCGCAATCCCGCGGGCGAGATCACGCACCTGCTCAGCCTGCGGGAGGACGTGACCGACCGCAAACGCCTCGAGGAGCAGCTCCGGCAGTCGCAGAAGATGGAAAGCCTGGGCACGCTGGCCGGCGGCATCGCCCACGATTTCAACAACCTGCTCGCCATCATCAACGGCTACGCCGAGGTTTGCCTCGCGCGCACCACCGCCCTCGGCAGCGACGAGACGCTGCGCCGGCATTTGCGCGAGGTGCACAGCGCCGCGCAGCGCGCGGTGGGCCTGGTTCAGCGCATCCTCACTTTCAGCCGCAAGGCCGAGGTGCGCGTCGCGCCCCTCGCCCTCAACAAACTGGTGCGGGAGCTGGGAGCGTTGCTCTCCGAAACCTTCCCGCGCACGATCAATCTCGATCTCGATCTCGACGACACGCTGCCGTCCCTCGCGGCCGACCAGAACCAGCTCCAGCAGGTGATCATGAATCTCTGCGTCAACGCCCGCGATGCGATGCCCAAGGGCGGCCGCCTGACGCTCTCCACCCGTCTGGTGCCCGGCGCGCAATTGGCGCGACTGGGGGGAGATCCCGCCCAGGCCTACGCCTGTTTGCGCGTGTCCGACACTGGCACCGGCATGACCGCGCCAGTGAAGGCGCGCATTTTCGAGCCGTTTTTCACCACCAAACAGGATAGCGGCGGCACGGGCCTGGGCCTGGCGGTGGTCTATGGCATCGTGACGAACCACCGCGGATTGCTCGATGTCGAAAGTGCGCCGGGTGCCGGCAGCACCTTTTCGGTTTATTTGCCGGCCACCGAGGTGGAGGCGGCGCCCGCGGCGGCCGTGGCTCCCCGGGGCCTGGGCGAATTGCCCCGTGGGTCGGAAGCGGTGCTGGTGGTCGAGGACGAGATGAGCCTGCGGACCCTCCTGCGCAATGTCCTCGAACCCTGCGGCTATCACGTGAACTCGGTGCGCGACGGCCGCGAGGCCGTGGACTATCTGGAAAACCCGCAGAATCCGGTCGATGTCGTGTTGCTCGACCTCAACATGCCCGAGCTGCACGGGCTGGAGGTTTTCAAGGAAATCAAGCGCCTGCGTCCGAAGGCGCGGGTGATCGTGGTGAGCGGCAACATCACCAAGGACATGAAGGCGGAGCTGACGAAGCTCGGGCAACGCGACTTTATTCCGAAGCCCTACCGCCTGGAGGAAGTCTGCGGCCGGCTCCGGCGCGTGTTGGACGAAAAATGGTCGTAATGCCGTCTCTCGCCCCGGCCGCCGTCCGACGATTTTCCGACGGCAGGGCCGGCACTCGTCGCCGGGCCGCAGCCGAAGACACGAAAATTGGATGGGGAATTTTTAACCGCTAATGAACGCTCATGGGCGCCAATTGGTACTCCGTGGAAATTCTGAGCGAAAAACACGATTGATTCAGTGGGCTTGCTTTATGCCTTCGTGTCGTGGTGGTGAGCCGGTCTGGAGGTCGAACTGCCGATTCAATAGTGCGGTTGAACCACGAGGCACAAAGTCACAAAGATCGGAATCCGGAGATCCGTTTTGCGCCTTGGCGTCATGGCTTGAGAAGGTAACGTCCATCCGACCCGATGAAAACCATGGCTTTCACCCGAAAACTTGACGGATCGATTTTTGCCTGCGCCTTGGCCGCGGCGGCGTCGGCGGCCGGACCTTCGGCGGCGCCCGTGCCGTCGCCCTTCCATGAGCCGCTCCGTTGGAAATCCACCGGCCCGCTGATCCGGCCCATCTCGGACGAGAGCCATCATCTCGTCTCCATCAAGGACCCCACGATCGTCCGCTACGGCGGCAAATGGCACATCTATGCCACGGTCGCGAACACCTCCGGCCAGTGGAGCATGGTCTATCTTAATTTTGCCGACTGGTCCGAAGCCGGGTCGGCCAAACAGGTCTATATCGACGTCGCCAACCCCGGCCTGCGCGGCTACCACTGCGCCCCCCAGCTGTTCTATTTCCGTCCCCAGCAGAAATGGTACCTGCTTTACCAGTCCCAGCCGGCGACCTACTCGACGACCGACGATCCCTCGAAGCCGGAAACGTGGAGTGCCCCGAAGTACTTCTTTGCCGCCGAACCCAAGGGCGCGCCCAAACTGTGGATCGATTACTGGATCATCTGCGACGACCGGAACGCCTACCTTTTCTCGTCGGGTGACGATGGCCGCTGGTACCGCTGCCAGACAAAGCTGGAGGATTTTCCGAACGGCTTCAGCGCGCCGGTGGTGGTAATGGAAACGCCCGGTCGCTTCGACCTGTTTGAAGGCAGTTGCGTGTATCGCCTGAAAGGCCGGGACCAGTACCTCGCCTTCATCGAGTGCATCGGCCAGAAGGGCAACCGCTACTTCAAGTCGTTTCTCGCCGACCGGCTCGATGGTCAATGGCGACCGCTGCATGCCACCGAGGACGATCCGTTCGCCGGTCTGAACAACATGACCTACGAAGCGGGCGTCAAACCCTGGACGCGCGACATCAGCCACGGCGAACTCCTGCGCGACGGATACGACGAAACGCTCATCATCGATCCGGATCATCTCTCCTTCCTGTATCAAGGTCTGGATCAGTCGACCCCCACTGACACGGACTACAGCCAGCTGCCTTACCAGCTCGCCTTGCTGCGCCAGGACACAGCCGCGAAATAGGCGCGCAACGGTTCGCGAGCATACCTCCGTCCGATGATTTTCAAAATGTAGGACCGGACCTCGTGTCCGGGCCGCCAGAGATTTTCTCGTGGCTGCAAGCGTGAGCGAGCGGAGGTACGACAGACCACTCGCTTACGCTCGCGGCTGCAGGCAGTCGCGGCCTGCCGGCGAGCGGCAGCCCTACAACCTCACGCAACCTGCCGCCCGCGGTGTTGGCGAAAGCCTGCGAGGTATCGGTGTCGCGGCCCGCCCAACAAAAACGCCCGCGGGATCGCGGGCGCGAAGTTGCCGGCAAAAGGAGGAAGGGCCGCTCAGGTGGTCTTGGCGAGTCGTTCGACCGTCTCCGGGGCCACCACGCGGTCGATGTCGAGCAGGGTCTTTACCGCGCCCTTCACCTTGGCCATGCCAAGGAGGTACGAAGTGTCGATCTTGGTGCCAAATTCCGGGGTGGGCTCGATTTCTTCGGTGCCCAGGGTCACGACCTCTTCCACGCTGTCGACGACCAGTCCCATTTGCACGTTCAGGCCGGAGGGCAAGTTGACCTGGACCACGACGATGCAAGTGCGCTCGGCGATTTCGGCCTTCAGCCCGAACTTGAGCCGCAGATCGACGATCGGGATCACCCGGCCGCGCAGGTTGATGACGCCCTTCACGAAATCGGGCATCTGCGGAATCGGCGTAATTTTTTGCAGGCGAATGATCTCGCGGACCTTGAGCACAGCTATGCCGTAGCTCTCGTTATCGAGCGTGACCGTGAGGTATTTGCTGGCGGCTTTCGAAGCAGTGGCGGGAGCGTTGGTACTCATGACGGCAAAAAAATACAATCGCCCCAGGGCGATATGCGTCCAAGGGTTTACTACCTCATCGGCCAATCTCAAGCTGGCTTTAGTCGATTTGGCATAAAGTATTCCTAAAGTAAGCCGAATTTAGGTAAGACTCATTATTCCCACGTTCATGCCCATCCCTTTGGAAACGTTTCCCCCGATCGAGGACACGCTCAATCGACTTGCTGCCGAGTCCGTGCTCGCACAAATCGGACGCGACGAGGGCCTGATTCCGGCATACAGCCTGTTGGGCGAGCTCACCGAGCTTACCGGCGCCGAACCCCAGCTCGTCGCGCCGTTGCAGGCGATGCGCACGAAGCTGGAGAAACGGCTCGATAACGCGATGCCCTTCGACGAGGCCACCCTGGGCGCCTTGCGGGCGATTGTCGGCTGGCTGCCCGGCGCGGTGGCCGCCGCCAAAATTGGCCAGCCCATCCCGGCCTGCACGACTGCGGTCAAAACCGCCACGCCCTTCAACAGCGCCACCGCCGCGGCGGAAGCCGCCGCCGTGAACAGCTCCCTCGATGTCGTGCAGAGCCTCAACCTCGAGGAGAACCGCGAACTGCTGGGCGAATTTCGTTCCGAGGCGATCGACCATCTTTCACAGATCGAAGCGGCGCTCCTCATCCTCGACGAAAAGCCCGACGACAAGGATGCGCTCGATTCCCTTTTCCGCTCGTTTCACACGATCAAGGGCGTGTCGGGCTTCCTCCATTTGCGGTCCATGCATGTGCTGACTCACGATGTGGAGTCGCTGTTGGACCTCGCGCGCAATGGCGAGCTGCGCCTGAATCCCACCATCGTCACGGCGATCCTGCAAAGCCGCGACGCGGTGCAGGCGATGATGCAACAGATCACGCTGGCGCTGGAAAAGGGCATCCTGCCCAGCGAGGTGATTCCAGTCAGCCACCTCATCAGCCAGGTGAAAGCCCTAGTGGCCGGCGCAGGGGCCAAGTCGCCTGCGGCGCCCGCTCCCGCGAAACCGGCGGTGCCAGCGCCGCAACCCGCCCCCGCCCCGGTGTGGGCCACCACTTCTCCCTTCGAGCAGGAGGCGGCCTTCGATTCGCCGGCCATTCCGAAGCCACCGGTCGCGGCGCCCGCAGCGCCTGCCGCCGTGCCGCCCCTGGAGCAGGCCAAGGCCGCCGTCGCGGCCGCGGCGGCCGCCATTGGGCAAACCAAGGTGGCCGCCGCCGCTCCCGTCAGCAAAGCCGGATCTGCGGGCGCCACCGCCGCGAGCACCGTACGGGTCAATACCGAGAAGCTCGACGTCCTGATGGATGTCGTGGGTGAACTCGTGATTGTCCAGAGCCAGCTCATCGAGTCGGCGCGTCCGGTCGCGGAAGACGGCTCGCCCCTGCATCGCAACGTGATCCAGCTCGGCCGCATCACCAAGGAGCTGCAGCATAATGCCATGTCATTGCGCATGGTGCCGGTGAAGCCCACGTTTCAAAAGATGGAGCGTCTGGCGCGCGACCTCGCCCGCGATTTCGGAAAAAAAGTCACCTTTGTCACCAGCGGCGAGGAAACCGAGGTCGATCGCACGGTGGTCGAGGAGATCGCCGACCCGCTGATCCACATGGTTCGCAATTCGATGGATCATGGCGTTGAGCCCCCGTCCGAGCGCCTGGCCAAAGGCAAGGCCGAGTTCGGCACCATCGAGCTCAAGGCCTACCATCAAGGCAGCAACATCATCATCGAGCTGCGCGACGACGGCCGCGGCATCGATCCGGAAAAAATTCTTGCCCGGGCCGTCAAACTGAAACTCGTGCCGGAAGGCGAGTCCCATACGCGGGAGGAAATTCTCAATTACATTTTCCTCCCGGGATTTTCGACGGCGGAGAAAGTCACCGCCGTTTCCGGCCGCGGCGTCGGCATGGACGTGGTGAAGCGCAATATCGACAAGCTCCGGGGCAAGGTCGAGATCAACAGCGAAGTGGGGAAGGGCACGATTTTCCGCATCAAGCTCCCGCTGACGATGGCGATCATCGATGGCCTGGTGGTGCGCGTGGGCGCGGAACGCTTCATCCTGCCGAGCACGTCGGTCCAGATGGCGCTGCGTCCGACCAAGGAGGCCTTCACGACCGTGCATGGGCGTGGCGAGGTGCTCGACCACCGGGGACGCATCCTGTCGCTGCATCGCCTGCACCGGCGTTTCGGCATCAGCGGCGCCATCGAGACACCCTGGGAGGGCATCGTGGTCATCATGGAAGCCAACGGCCGGGTGTCCGCGCTGCTCGTCGACGAAATGGTCAACAAGCAGGAGGTCGTGATCAAAAACCTGGGCGCTTTTCTCCATGGACTGGTCGGGGTGGCCGGGGGCGCCATCCTCGGCGATGGCAACATCGCCCTGATCCTCGATCCCGCGTCGCTTTTCGAAACCGCGCCCGGCGGCAAATCGTAGTCTGGCCAACCGCGCCGATCTTCTTATCCTGAGAATCTCATGACCATCCCCACGATCGATCACGTCTGCGAGCAAGCGCAGCGCCTGCCGTGCTCGCCCGTGCTCATGCCGCGACTCGTCCATGTGCTGGAAGACGTGAATTCCTCCTCCCAGGACATCGAGGAAATCATCCGGGTGGATACCGCGCTTGCCGGCTCGACCCTGCGCCTGGCCAACTCGGCCTATTTCAGCGCCGGCGGCCAGCGTACCGAAACGTTGCACGACGCGATCACCCGGCTCGGTTCGCGCGAAATCTACCGTCTGGCGGCGCTCTCGCTCGCGGGCCGCTGGATGAACCAGCCCGTCGGGGGCTTCCATTGGGAACCGGGCGATTTTTGCCGGCGATCGATCGCTACGGCCGTGGCGGCCGAGTATCTGGCGACGAAATCGCAGCGGACCGATCCGGCCGCGGCGTACACGGCGGGCCTGATTCACGAGATCGGCAAGCTCGCGATTGCGTTTTCCTGCGCCGACCACTTCCCGGCCATCCGCCAGGTTTGCGTCAAGAAGCACTGCTCCTGGGGCCGGGCCGAGCGCGAAGTCCTCGGCTACGATCATCCGCAGGTCGGCGCAGAGCTGGTGCGCCGGTGGAACTTTCCGCCCTCGCTCGTCGGCGTGGTGGAGTTTCAGCCACCGGTGGCCGGGATGTCCGCGGAGGTGCTGCCGCTGGCGGTGCATGTCCATGCGGGCAAGTTCCTCGCCGCGTCGCTTGGCGCCGGGGTGTCCGAGGATGGATTCCTGTTCGATTTCAACTCGGCCCTGCTGGTCGAGTGGGGCTTCACGCCCGAGGTGCTCGAGGCCGCGATGCCGGCGGTGCTCGAATGCGCCACGAAGGTACTCGGCGAAAAACTGCTGCGCGGCTCCTTTGCCTTCTAGTCCTGCTTGGTTTGCTCTGCTACCGCAGGTCGGCTGCCAGGCGCCTCCCGCGCCGTGTGATCGTGGCGGCTGCGCCCGGGATGTACCATTGAAACCGCTCTGGCGTTGCAGGCCCGGGCGTTGACCGGGCACCCCGGCCACCGGCCAGGGGCTGGCTTTGGTCCTGTCCCTAGACGGCCAGTTGCTCCATCATCTTCAGGCAGGCCTTGGCCGTGCGGGCATCTTCAGCCGACAGAACCCCGACGCGACGCTTGTGCCGGAGTTTTTGCGTCTGAAACCAGCAATTTGCCGAGGCCTGAACCTTGAACAACCGGCACAGGATTTGGTCCCGAAGAGCCACATGGCCCGCCAGCTTGTAGTTGAAACCGTAGCAAGTGGGGCAGAGGCGTTGCAGGATGCAGTCGTGGCACCGCGGATCGGCCACGGAGGTGTCTTCCCGGAAATCGATGGCCGGTAATTCGCCGCTCCTGGCCGGGCCCAGCACCAAGGGCGTGAACAAGTGGCAGGGGTACGCTTTGCCGTCCACGTCGTAGGTTGCCATGTGGGTGCCGGTGCCGCAGTATTTCCGCGGGGCGAGTCCGGGGGAAAATCGCAGGTGGCGGATCGGGAGATCGAGCAGTGACACCGGTGGCACCTGCTCGTGCTCCAGGTAATACTCCGCCAGTTGACGGAGTTGCCGGCCAAATTCCGCAATCGAACCGTCGTTCCACGGCATGCCCTGTCCCAGGCTGGCCCCGACTTTGAAACCACGCTCCTGAAGATAGATGATGCCCTCCGCCAGCGAGCCGATCGTGTGGTGCGAAACGGTCATCTTGACGGGCTGGTCCGGCCAGGTCTCCTGAAAGAAGGGCAGATCAATCCGCCCCCAGCTGTGCCCGCGGTTGGTGTCGTGCATGTCCGGCGTACCGTCGAGGCTCAGACAGAGGTAAAACCGCTGGCGGTGGAGCCGGAACCATGGCTTGCTCTCATCGTCAAGCAACGTGCCGTTGGTGGTGGCGGAAATGATATAAGGAACGGGGCGGGGGGCCGACCAGATCCATTCGGCGATCTCGCGAATGAGATCGAACCGGATCAGGGGTTCGCCCCCCATGAAGTCGATGGCCAGTTCGTCGAATTGCTCCGAACGGGCCACGGCATCGAATTCCGCCTCGATGATCCGCCGGGCCAGCCCAACCGGCATCGACTGGTCGGATTTGTACGATTCGTAACAATAGACGCAGTTGAGATTGCATTGGTGGGTGATGAGCAACATGCACAGCCGGCGCACCGGGCTGCCACCATTGGCGTAACGCCGCCCGGTCTCCGCGGGGACGGCAGACTCCACCGGACCGATCGGGGGTCCCTCCCCCGGGGAACACCGGTCGGTTACAGGACGGGCCGCTGGAGGGGTTGCTTTAATATTGGCGTGGGTGACGCGCCGCGGAGCATGGCCGAAAATTGGCCGGATCGGCCATGCCGCGCGCCGGAGTTGGACGGCCACTCGATCAACACGACGTATTCGTGCTCGATCGCGCGGCGGGCGGAAAGCTCGCGTAACTACTTCGTACTGCCAACGCAGGTGCCCGAGCAACTGCCGCCGCAAATACAGGAAGTCGTGCCTTTGCAGGTGCCGTAGCAATCAGAACAACCGCTGTTTACGGTTGAAGCGTCGCCGTCCTCCAAGACGAGGACACCATGCTCCGACTCGTAGGCCGCCAGTTCCTGCCGCAGAAAGCTCTGATCCGAATCCGATAGAATAGGCATGATTTTTCCCTCAAACGGATTGATGACGATATGTTCTCTTATGCTCCATGGGTCTGGACTGCGGGAAACCAGTGCTTCCGCGCTTCGCCAAAAGTAGTTCGCGGCCGACTGCCGTCAAGCGGCATTTAGGGAGGGAAGCCGGAGCGGGCGGGCCACGTGTTCAAGTTTTGGAGACCAAGGGTGGGACGCCGGGAACTGGGGCGGGTTTTGGCCCGTGCAGCCGCGCGCCATTCTCGTCGCGCAACGAACCCGGTCCAGCGGCCCGCGTGGGAGGGGTTCAATCCGGCGGGAGGGTGACCGTCAATCCGGGGAGACGGGGTGCCCCCCATTGCGATGCCCGGGCATGCCGCGCGCCGTAGCTTGCCGCGCAGGCCCGGGCATGCTAGTCCGCTGATACTTTGGGATCCATGTCGCGCCTCATGCTGGCGGAGGAAACAGGGCGGAAGCTGCTGGCCGTCGGGCTCGTGGCCGGGCTCTACCTTGGCCTCGCCGGCTGCTTCGTCCGGCACGGGATGCTCAATTTCGACGAGGGATTTTACGCCTACGTGGCGCGGGAGGCCATGCGCGGTCGCGTGCCGTACCGGGATTTTGCCTACAACCAGACGCCCCTCCTGCCTTATCTGCAGGGCGCGGCCATGAAGGTCACGGGCTACGGCGTACGGGAGCAGCGCTGGATCAACGCCGCCTGCGGCGCGCTCGCCCTGGTCCTCGGACTGCTGCTGTGGCGGCGCAACGGCGTCCGCTGGGGGCATTGCGCCGCGCTGGTGCTCAGCTGGTGCCTGTGCGTGCCCCTGCTGTACTACGACACCATCGGCAAAACCTATGCCTGGGCCCAACTGTGGCTGGTGGTGGCGGCGATGACCTATTTCATCCCGGACCGGCCGTTGCTCAAACTGGCGCTCTTCAGTCTCGCGGGCACACTGGCCGTGGGGTGTCGTTTAACCGTCCTGCCGGCCGTGGGGGGATTATGGGCGGGACTCGCGGTGCTGGAAAAACCCCGGCTGTCCTGGACACTGCTGGTCACCGTGCCGGTCCTGACCGTACTCTTGATCCTGGGCCCGTTTTTTGCCGCCGACCCGATGAACGCCTGGTTCTGGCCACTCTTGTACAACATCCCGTATCACTCGAGAGGCGCCTCGCTGTCACAGCATCTGCATTCCCTCGGGCAGTCGATCGCGTTCGTACCGGGCATTGCGTTGCTCGCGACCGTTTCGCTCGCGCAAGCCTGGCGCAAGCCACGCGAACCCGGCGGCTGGATCCTTTTGGCCGGGCTCGCCGGCTGGATCCTTTCCGCCGGTCTGCCCGAAGTGCTGACGGACTACGCGACGCCCTGCCTGTCGTTGGTGATCGTCGGGAGCGGCTGTCTGTTCGGGCCGGCACCAGGCTCCTCCCGCGCGATGACGGTGGGGTTCCCCCTGGTCTTGTTGTCGCTGACCATCGGCGGACTTTTCCACGTCCCCTCCGAAATTTTTCTCGACGGCTACCTGGAGGCCGTCGACCGCACGGGCGCTTATGTGCGCAATCACACCCGGCCGGAAGACAAGGTGCTGACGCCCATGCCAGAGATCGCGCTCGCGGCACAAAGAGACGTGCCGGCAGGACTGGAGCTGGGAAAGTTTGGCGTCACCGTCGAGATGGACGACCAGACCGCGCTGCGCCGGCACATTTTGACCATGGAGCGCCTGCGCCAGCTCATCGTCAACGAGCAGGTGCCGGTGGTGGCGCTGTGTCGTTTTCGAAACGGCAATTTTGCCTGGTCGGTACCGAGTCTCAGCCGCTTCAGCGGGCCATTCCGGCGTCAGTTGTTTGCAACCATGCTGCAGCACTACGGCTGCACCTATCTGGACGACCATTTCCTGGTGTTCGAGCGCAGGGTTCCCGGCGGCAAGTATTGCCCCATCGATCCGGCCGAGCTTTGAGCCGGAAAGGGAAAACGGCGGGGTTCGGCGACCCCGCCCTGCATTTCCAGCTTAGTCATGACCCCAGTGTTTGGCCTCAAGTCCGGGCCGGCGCGTGTCGATTACCGTGCGGGCTGATTCATTGTTGGGGTTGCATCGGCCCGAGGCGCCGGGGCGCCCGGGCCGATCTTTTTTTGACTGGGCCGCAGAATTTGAGCTCAGGCGGAGAGCGCGTGCTGGCGCGTGCTGTCCGGCAGACGCAGCGTCACCTGTCCGCTGCCGACCTCGAGATGCACGGTGCGGTTGATCGTGCCCCCCACATCGTAGCCGGTGATCGTGCACGGGCAGCCCTGCAGGAATCGTTTCACCGCCGTGAGGTTGCGGTCGCCAATCCGGAAGGGATCGGCGCCGTTGACCACGCTCGCGCCGCCGGCGATGAAGAGGCGGAGCCGGTTGAACTCGCAGCGCATGCCGAACAGGGCATTGAAGAGCAGGGGTAATCCCGTGTCGGCAAACATGGCGGGCTGCGTGGCCGCCTTGTCCGGCGACAAGCGCGACTCGGGCAGCATGAGATGCAGGATACCACCGGCCCGGATGAGCGGATCGTACGCGATCACTCCCACGCACGAACCGAGCGCATAGGTGCTCAGAGTGGCGTTGGAATTGTTCGATACCGCCATGTCGCCCACGCCGATCACGACCTTGTGGGCAAAAATGGAGGCGATGGTGGGAGATCCGGCCATGGTTCAGCCGGGCGCGTTCCAAGCGGGAAACGCACTGGAGGGAAAATGTTGCGGAAATGCCATGCAAGCCGGCCGAGCATAGGCCGACATTCGTAACTTCGGCCCGGGGCGTTTGAACTTTACCCTAAACCGGCATTCCGGCGGGATTTTCGCAGTCAAACCTGATGCAAATTGATCGCTGGTTTTGCGCGATTCCATGGGCCCGCCAAGCCGGTACGGGCCGACCCATGACCGTGGTAGCCCCAAGGCCGGCCGCCTGCGTCGCACCGGGTTCAAGGCGCCAGATTATGAATACACCAGCAGACGCTGGCTGATCGGAGCCACGAGGTTGTGGCTGCGAATTTTAGTGATCATCGCCTGGCTCAGCGGCTGGCCTTCGCCGATGAGCAGCATGCCGTGGGGGCTGTGCAGGCCGTTGGCCAGCACCATCCCGGGCTGCAATTCGTCGAGCATGACCTCGCGCACCTGCTTGGGCAGGTTGAGCAGGTTGGTCGCCTGGAGGAAAAGACGCACGGCCTCCGGATCGAGCCCCTTGCCCGACTCGGCGAGCACCTGTTCGATCGCCTGTTCGCGCGGCAGGCTGCTTTCGACGTAGTATACCGCCACGGCCAGGCACCGGGCCGTCCAGGGAATGGCCTGCCCGGACAATCCGTCGGGATAACCCTCGCCGTCGAAGCGTTCGTGATGCGCCCGGATCGTCTCGCCGACGGCGGACCGCGGGTCCACGAACGAGGCGAGCGTCTGGCTGTAAATCGGATGGCTGTGCATGGTCTGCCGTTCGCGCTCCGTGAGGCGGTCCGGATGCTGGCGGAAGGCCCGCAGCAGCTCGCGCGACACGCCGATCAGGCCCAGGTCGCAGAGGCGCGCGCTGGCGGTGAGCACGCTGCGCTCGTTTTCGGTGAAGTGCGCGGTCTCGGTCATCTTCTGCGCGACCTCGACCAGGGTCCGGGTCTGGCCGCCGAAGAGCGGATCGTAGGTCGCCAGGATGCGGGTACAGAGTTCCAGCGAGTGATCGTAGCTCTCCGTGAGGCGCTGGTTCGCGGTATCGAGCTCCTTTTTCTGCGCCTCGAGGTCGCGGACTTTTTGTTCGAGGGCGGAGTTGGCAGCCTTGAGGCGTTCGTTGAGGTGCTGGGTCTCGCCCGTCAGTTGCGCATTATGGATGATGAGCTCGTAGCGTTGATAGGCGTTACGGATCGTCGCCGTGAGCTCCTCGCGCAGCCACGGCTTGGCGATGAAACGGAAGATCTCGCCCTTGTTGATCGCATCGATGATCGTGGGGAGCGAGAGGACGGCGGTGATCAGGATGCGCGAGGCATGCGGCTGGTGCTTCTTGCACTCGGTGAGAAAATCGAGGCCCGTCATTTCGGGCATGCGCTGGTCGGAAATAATGACGGAGAATTCCTGCCGGGCGACGAGCTCCAGCGCCTTGGTGGGACTGGTGGACGTCACCACGTGATAGTGTTCGCGTTCGAGTGTTTCCTTGAGCGCGGCCAGCACGATGGGCTCATCGTCAACGATGAGGATCGGGGTCAGGGTGGAGTTGGGGGGAGTTGCAGTCATGCCGAATCCGGAGTGGAAGAGGTGGCGGGCGCCGGGGGCGGGGTCGGTGCGGGAAGTGAAATGCTGGCGCGGATCAGGAAATCCGCAATCTTTTCCAGCGGCAATTGACGCTGGGCGCCGCCGTTCTCCCACGCGACCCGCGGCATGCCATAGACAACGCTGGTGGCCTCGTCCTGGGCAAAGGTCGTGGCGCCTTCCTTGCGCAGGCGCAGGAGCCCTTCCGCTCCATCCTTGCCCATGCCGGTGAGCACGCCGGCGATCGCATGCGAACCGGCGCAGTCGGCCGCGGACTGGAACAACGGATCGACGGCGGGGCGTTGGTGCCAGACCATGGGACCGTCGGTCACCCGCACGCGATAGCGCTCTCCGACCCGGTGAAGAACCATATGAAAGTTGCCGGGCGCCAGCAGGGCCAGGCCGGGGCGGAGCCAGTCGCCGTCCTTGGCTTCGCGCACTTCGATGCGGCACAGTTTGTTGAGCCGCTCGGCGAACGCCTGGGAAAAATGCGGAGGAATGTGCTGCACCATGACGATGGGCGGCAGATTGCAGGGCAGCTGCCGGAGCACATCGCTCAAGGCCTCGGTACCGCCCGTGGAAGCGCCCAGCAGGATGATGGCGCGCTGATCCGTGACCGAGATGGTGAGGGGTGGACCCTTGGCGGCCGGGGTGGCATCCGCGGGACCGGCGTCATCCGCACTTTCCATGCCCGGCAGGCGCAACTTGGCGCCCGCGGCGGCCTTGACCATTTCGATCAACTGCGGGCCGAGGTCGCCGAACGAGTAGGGACCGTCGGGCTTGCTGAGTACATCCACCGCACCCATCCGCAGGGCCTCCAACGCGGTCCGGGAGCTGCGCGGCGTGTGCGAGCTCATGATGATCACCGGCATCGGCCGGTGCTCCATGATCAGTTGCAGGAACGTGAGGCCGTCCATGCGCGGCATCTCGATGTCGAGGGTGAGCACATCGGGCTGGAGCTCCTTGATCTTGTCTCGCGCCATGTACGGGTCGACGGCGGTACCGACCACCTCGATCCCGGGGTCGGAGGAGAGTGCTTCTGTGACGAGCTTGCGGACGATGGAGGAGTCATCGACCACGAGGACGCGGACTTTTTTACGGGAAAAGCTGGGCATGGTGAATCAGGTCAAAGGCCGGCGATAGATGGCGGGGCGTACCACTTCGAGTCCGTGCCGGATGGCCGTGAGGCTTTCGGAATGACCGACCAGCAGATAACCGCCGGGCACCAGCCGGCGGGCCAGACGGTGCACGAGCTCCTCCTGGGTGGGGTGGTCGAAATAGATCATCACATTGCGACAAAAGATCACGTGGAAGGGATCGCGGACGGGCGGTTCGTTTTCGAGCAGGTTAAGTTGACGGAAAGTCACCATTTCGGCGAGCTGTGGTTTTATCCGGTAGTTACCGGCCTGCGGACCGTAGCCTTTTTGAAAATGCGTGGAGAAGATCTCGCGCGGCACCTTGGCTATGGCATCCTCGCGGTAGACTCCGGTGCGCGCCTTCTGCAGCACCCGGTGCGAAATGTCGGTGGCCTCGATGCGCCACGGCCAGGTGATCTGGTTCCTTTGAAAGAATTCCGCCACCGTGATGGCGATGGAGTAGGGCTCTTCGCCCGAAGAACAGGCGGCGCTCCAGGCATTGAAACACGACCAGCGCTCGGCGGTGTGCCGGCGGGCCATGTCGGCGAGGATGTGCGTCCGGAGGAATTCGAAGTGTTCGGCTTCGCGAAAAAAGTAGGTGTGATTGGTGGAAATCACATCGATCAGGTTGCACAATTCCTCTTCGTCCGGCTGGTCCTTCAGGTAGTGACAGTAATCGCTGATCGTGGGAATTCTGGTCGCACGCAGACGCTTGTTGAGGCGCGCGACAACAAGCTCACGCTTGTCCGGCCCCAAATTGATGCGGCTGCGTCGATAGACGAGCTGGCGGATGAATTCGTAATCACTATCCCTGATCATGAGACGACAACTTAGGTAATCGACCGGTTTTATGGCTGCTGAAGCGACGGCATGGCGAAAAGAACCTAACTGCCGGCAAAATCTGCCGCAAGCGGCATCCGAGTTTAACCACCGGCAATGAAGGGGGGCCGGCGATGAGGGGCGAAATTTTTAAAACGTTCGCACTTAGGGACGATGCAGGACAACGGATCGTCGTGGCACCCCCGTTGCTATTTCTGCACCAGCATGATCGACCCTATTTTCCAGTCCGACACCTATCAGTTGGCCCGGAAACTTCTCGACGCCTCCTCCCTGCGTCAAGAAGCCATCGCCTCCAATATCGCCAACGCCGAAACCCCCGGTTATCGGCGTCTCGATATTGCGCCCGATTTTGCCACGGAGCTCACGGCCCGTCTGGCCAATGGCGCCAGTCCCCAAGCGTTAAGCACGCTCCAGCCGCACCTCGCTGAAGATCAACACGCCCGCAGCGTGCGGCCCGACGGCAATTCGGTGGAGGTCGAGCGCGAATTGCTCGAAATGAACCGCAACAGCGTGGATTACGAATATCTCAGCGACCTCGTCAGCTATAACATCAAGCAACTGCGCGTCGCCATCACCGGCAACGTCACCTGATCCGGTTAGCCCCGTGCTGCCGGCACCTCACCCAAAAATTTCAACTGGAGCCGCATGAACCTCATTTCCGGCATCGACGTATCGGCCAGCGCGCTCAACGCCCAGAAAACCCGGCTCGATATCGTCGCGCAAAACATTGCCAACGCCCAGACCACGCGTGGTCCCAATGGGCTGCCCTACCAGCGGCAGACCGTTTCGTTTGAAACGGAGCTGGTCAACCGCACCGGCAGCACCGCGGATGGCGGCATGCCGCTGCAGAGCGTGCGGGTGGCTTCGATCCAGGGCGATCCGACCCCCGGGCAGCGCGTTTACGATCCGCAGCATCCCGATGCGGATGCGACCGGCACGGTCGTGATGCCCAACGTCAATCTGGCCTACGAAATGGTCGACCTCATCACCGCCACGCGCGCCTACGAGGCCAATCTCTCCGTCGTTAAAAGCGCGAAGCAGATGGCACTCAAGGCCCTCGAAATCGGCCGCTGACCCGGCTTAGCCCTGCGTTTCGCCTCTCTCCGCCTTCCCCCTTCACCTTCACTCCCACCTTCACCCTATGTCACTCATCGGTTCCGTCACCGGGCTCACCTCTTCCACTTTACCCCGGCTCACTGGCGTGATGCAGCCCGACGGCTTGAGTCCCGTCGCAACTCCGATCACGCCCAAGACCGCGACGACCACGGGCACGGAGGTCGTGCAACCCGGTGGGTTCGGCCAGCTCTTCGACAACCTCGTCAACGCGGTTGACGCGAAACAAACCGAGGCCTCGCAACTCTCGCGTCAGGTGCTCCTGGGGCAAAACGATCAACTCCACCAATCCGTCATTGCCATGCAGGAGGCGTCGGTCGCCTTTTCGCTTATGGTCCAGGTGCGCAACAAGCTGGTTGATTCCTATCAGGAACTCATGCGCATGCCGGTCTGAATTTATTAACCCGTCCCGCTTCTCCTTTCCCCCTTCATTGCCGTGAAAGATTTTGGCCAATCACTCCTAAACCTCTGGAAGCATCTCGGTCTCAACCAGCGCGTCACGCTCATCGTGGCGGCCTGCGTGGTCGTGGCCGGCCTGGTCGCCATCGTCGTGTGGTCGCGCGAGCCTGACTACCAGCTCCTCTATGGACGCCTGTCGGACAAGGATTCCGCGACCATCATCAGCCAGCTCCAGGCGCAGAACATCCCCTTCAAGGCCACCAACGGCGGCAGCACGGTCTATGTGCCCACGGCCAACGTCTACAAACTGCGCATGGAACTCGCGGCCAAGGGCGTTCCGACCGGCGATGGCGTGGGCTTCGAGATCTTCGACAAGGGCCAGTTCGGCCTGAGCGATTTCGTGCAGCGCACCAATTACGTCCGCGCCCTCCAGGGTGAACTCGCCCGCACCATCGCGCAACTCGACGGCGTGCATTCGGCCCGGGTGATGATCGTGCAACCGGAAAACCGCCTGCTCCTCACCGAACAGGGCGTAAAGCCCACCGCGTCGGTGTTTGTCGAGCTCTCCGTCCCGAAGCTCGAGGTGGAGGCGGTCAATGCCATCCGCAATCTCGTGGCCAACGCCGTGCAGGGCTTGCTGGCCGACCAGGTGGCCGTCGTCGATCAAAAGGGCCGCGTGCTTTCCGAATTTCTCAAGCAGGATCCCCTGCTCGGCTCGGCGACGAGCCAGATGCGCTACAAACAGCAGGTCGAGGACTACCTCTCGAAGAAAGTCGAGAGCATGCTCGTGCCCGTCGTCGGCGCCGGCCAGGTGGTCGTGCGGGTGGCGGCGGAAATCGAGACCGAGAGCACGACGCAAACCCAGGAGAGGTACGATCCCGAGGGCCAGGTGGTCCGCAACCAGACCACCACGGAGGACGTGAGCAATTCCACCGAGGCGCGCACTGGCGGCGTCGCCGGCGTCTCCTCCAACGTGCCCGACCGTAACAGCAGCCAGCCGGAGCAGGCGCGTCCCGTCAACACCACGGAGACCACCCGCAAAAACCATACGACTTCCTACGAGATCAACCGCACGCTCACCAACATCACGCGCAATCCCGGCTCGATCAAGGGCGTCACGGCCGCGGTCTTTGTCGGCCAGCGCCTGGCTCCGCTGCCCGCCGGCGCGGCCGCCGACGCCAAGCCCGCGGCCCAGCCGCGCACGCCGGAAGAAATGCAGGCACTCCGCCAGATCGTGATGAATGCCCTCGGTCTGAGGCTGGCGCCCGGCCAGGCGCCCGACACGCTCGTGAGCCTGCAGGAAGTGCCCTTCCAGACCGAACCGGTCTCACAACAAATCGCCGCCATCCAGACGGAGACGCGGGTGCAGTCCTGGCTCGAAACCGGCAGTCGCTATTTCGCCGTCGTGGTGGCGCTCGGTGTTTTCTACGTCTTCTGGCGCATCCTCAAAAAGCAGCAGCTCGAGCCGGTGCCGGTGGAGCTGCTCTCCGAGGTCCCGTCCCGGCTGCCGCGCGGCACCTATCAACTCAACGGCGGCTCGCTCACTCCCGAGCTGCTCAACGAACTCATCCGCCAGAAGCCCGCCAATATCGGCAACGCCCTGCGCGACTGGGTCAACGTCAAGAAAGCCGGTTAACTCCGTTTCCCCGTCATGGCCGACATCGATTACACCAAGTTGACCCGCCAGCAGAAACTGGCGGTTTTCCTCATTGTCATCGGTCCCGAGACGGCGGCCGAGGTCCTCAAGCATTTTGACGACGCGGAGATCGAGCTCATCTGCCGCGAAATGTCCGGATTTCAGATGATCTCCGACCAGGTGCGCAAGCAGGCGCTCGAGGAGTTCGCCCCGGTGATTGGCGACAGCAGCGTGGCCACGCTCGGCGGCCTCGGTTACGCGCAACGCACCCTGGAGATCGCCAAGGGCGACTACAAGGCCTCCTCGATCATCGGCCGGGTGGGGCCCACGGGCACCTCCATCGAGGTCATCAAGGACATCAGCGAGATGGAAGGCCGGCAGATTTTCAACCTGATCAAGCACGAGCAGCCGCAGACGATTTCGTTCGTCCTGTCGTATCTCGAAGGCCCGAAGGCCGCGGAGATTTTCTCCATGCTGCCGCCCGACCTGCGCGAGGATGTGATCGAGCGCCTCGGCACGATCGAAAGCACCTCGCTCGACCTCGTGGCCAAGATCGTGCGCAACCTCGGCAAGCATTTCGACACCAAGGTGCGTCCCACCTTCCACCACAGCGGTGGTATCCGCGCGGTGGCCACGCTGCTCAACGGCATCGACAAGGAGATGTCGAAGGGCCTGCTCGCCCGCCTGGAGGAGCGCAACGCCCAACTCGGCTCCGCCATCCGCAAGAAGATGTTCAGCTTCGAGGATCTGCAGCGCCTCCAGCCGTCCGATTTGCAGCGCGTGTTGCGCGAAGTGGACTCGGCCGATCTGGCCGTGGCGATGAAGTCGGCCAGCGAACCGCTGCGCGACAAGATCTACGCCTCGATCTCGAAACGCGCCGCCGAAAGCCTGCGCGACGAGATCTCGATGCTCGGACCCGTGCGGTTGCGCGACGTCGAAACCGCCCAGGATACCATCATCCAGGTCGTCCGCCGGCTCGAGGAGGAAGGCTCCATCAGCCTCGAGAATTCGGAGGACGCCGTCGTGGCCTGACCGGCCCTGCCGACCTTCACGTTCACCTTCACTCTCCGTCCCCATGGCCTCCCATAATCGATTGATCGCGTTCGACCGCCCGCTGACCGGGGCCACGATTCCCGGCCATTCGGCGCAAATGTACACGGAGAGCGAGATGGCGGCGGCCCGCGCGGCGGCCTACCGCGAAGGAGCGGACAAGGCGCGCGGCTTCGGCGAGCGCCAGCTGGTGGAATTTCGCGACGAGGTGCAGACATTGCAGGACGGGCTTTTCGTCGGCCTGAGCGAAATCGAAGGCGCACTGCTGGGGCAGCTCCGCACCGCCCTGCCGGATCTGGCGCTGGAACTCGCGCGCCGGCTTCTCGCGGGCTTCGAACCGCCGCCTGACCTGTTGGAGAAAATCTGTGTCGAGGCGCTCGAGCAGCTTTATCCCGAGCGCGATGATCTCGAGCTGTGCGTCTCGCCGCGCGATGCGGCCCTGCTCGCCAAGCTCACCCCCGGCCTCGAAACCCGTTATCCGAACTTAAAGATCCGGGCGGACGGCGCGCTCCAGCCCGGCGACTGCCAGGTGCGCAGCCGCTTCGGCATCACTGATGCGCGCCAGAGCGCCAAACTGGCCGCAATCCAGCACGAGCTGGTCGGCGCCGCCTAGGGAAAATCTCAAATTTCAGATCTCAAATTCCAAATTCATTCACCGACCATGCCCATTGCCGAAGTCATCCCGCTTATCGATGCCCTGCGGATGCAAGTGCGCGCCGCACCGGCGGCACGCCGGCTGGGGCGGGTCACGGGCATCACGGGTCTCATCATCGAGGCCGAAGGCCCCAACGTCGGGCTCGGCGAACTCTGCCGGATCACCTCCGACCGGCAGTCGATGAACGTGATGGCGGAAGTTGTCGGTTTCCGGGGCGAGCGTGTCCTTCTCATGCCACTCGGCGAAACCATCGGCCTGCATCCCGGCTGCGAAGTGGTCGCCACCGACCGGCCGCCGTTGCCCGTGGCCGACGAGAAACTTTTTGGCCGGGTCCTCGACGCCCTGGGCCGCCCGCTCGATCGCAATGGTCCGCTGGCCATGCAACGGATTGATGCCGCTTCAGTGCGGCCGCCCCATCCGCTCCGCCGCCAGCGCATCAAAAAGGTGTTCATGACCGGTGTCCGTGCCATCGACACCTTCATCCCCCTGGGGCAGGGCCAGCGTCTCGGGCTCTTCGCCGGTTCCGGCGTCGGCAAGTCGACGTTGCTGGGCATGATCGCCCGCGATGCCGACGCCGATGTCGTCATTGTCGGACTGGTGGGCGAACGTGGCCGCGAGGTGCGCGATTTCCTGGAGAAAGACCTCGGCGCCGAGGGCATGGCGCGGGCCGTCGTGGTCGTGGCCACGAGCGATTCGCCGGCGCCCCTGCGCCTGCGGGCGGCTTTCACGGCCACCGCCCTGGCGGAGGCCTACCGCGATGCCGGCAAGAACGTGCTTCTGCTCATGGACTCGGTTACGCGTTTCGCCATGGCGCAACGCGAGATTGGCCTGGCCACCGGCGAACCGCCGGCCACGCGCGGCTATACGCCAAGCGTATTCGCGATGCTGCCGCGCCTGCTGGAGCGTTCCGGTGCCGGCGAACGCGGCGCCATCACGGCCCTGTATACCGTGCTCGTCGAGGGCGACGACATGAACGAGCCGATCGCCGACGCCGTGCGCGGCATTCTCGACGGGCACCTGGTGCTTTCCCGCGCGCTCGCCCACCAGAATCACTATCCCGCCATCGATGTGCTGGAAAGCGTCAGCCGTCTCATCCGCGACATTTGCACCCCGGAAGAGGTCGAACTGGCCGGCCAGGCGCGCGAACATCTGGCGCTCTACCGGAAAAACGAGGATCTGATCACCATCGGCGCGTATCAGAAGGGCAACAGTACCGCCCTCGACCGGGCCGTGACGCTCTACGATCCTTTGCGCACCTTTCTTCGCCAGGGCATCTACGAACAGGTACCGCGGGAGCAAAGTTTCGCCGCGCTCAAGCGGGTGTTGTCGTCATGAAAAAATTTACTTTTCCCCTTCGTTCAGTCGGGACGGTGCGGGCGATGCGAGAATTGCGCGCCCGCGAGGCCTTCACGGAGGCGCTGCACGCTTTCCTCTCGGCGGAGGAGCGCTTGGAGCGGGCTCGCGAGCAACGGCGGAAGCTCGAAGGTATCCTGGTGGCCTCGCGTGGCGCGACGCTGCGCCCGCCGGACCAGGTGACCTACCTCAACGCCTACCACGACGAACTGGCGCGCGAACACCAGGCCGCCCAGGAAAGTGCCGCCGCCAAGACCGAACTGGACCAACGCCGGGAGGTATGGGTCAACGCGCGCCGCGATTTGCGCGTGATCGAGAATCTTGAGGTCAAGGCCCGCCAGGTTTACCGCCACGAACTCGAGTACGAGGAGCAAAAACAACTCGACGACCGCACCAACGCCACCGCGGGCCGCGCCCCGCTGCTCATGACATGAAGAAGTACGTTTTCCCCCTTATGCTTGTCCTCCTCGGGCTCGTGCTCGGAGTGGGCACTTCGCTGGCTGTCTTCTGGTCGGCTTCGACGCGCTTTGTCGCCAACGTCACCGCGGCCCGCGCGGCCGAGACGGCCGCCAGGCAGCCCGCGAAACCCTGGGATTTCTGGACGATCGAGATGGAGAATCTCGCCAACGATCTGCGGGACGAACGGGTCCGCATCAAATTACGCGATGAACAGCTCGCCCAGCGCGAGGCCCGGTTGAACACCGAGCAGCAGGAGCTCGAAAAGACCCGCAAACAGATCGAAGAACTCCGCGCGGCGATCGATGAGCGGCTCATCGAGGTGACCGAGGGCGAAGCGGCCAATCTGAAAAAACTCGCAACGACCTATGGGGCGCTTTCGGCGAAATCCGCCGTCGCCATCTTTCGCGAGATGGATGACACCACGCTGGTCAAGCTATTCTCGCTGATGAAGCCCGATACCGTCGGGCCGATTCTCGAAGAGATGGGCAAGCAGTCGGCCGCCGACGCCAATATCGCCAAACGCGCCGCCCTGCTGACCGAGCGGCTGCGCATGATCAAGACCGCCAAGAAGCCGGCGACCGAACCGTGATCACGGGCCCGCCGGCGGCCCCCAGGCCGGTAACGACTGCTTCACGGACGAGGCGGACGACCAATTCCAAGGAGGGAAATCCGCCCGATGTCCGTATCTCTCCCTTCCCTCGCAATTTTCCCCGGCGCTGCCGCCGGCACGCCGCTCGCTTCTGGCGCGGAAGGGCTGACTGCGTTCGGAACCTTGCCGGGCACCCCGGGCGTGGCTCCGGCCTTTGGCACGGTACTTTCCGCGGCGACCACTGTACCCACCCAGTCTTTGCCGGCAGCGCTGGCAACCCCGGAAGGCTTGGGCAATCCCCCGACCCTGGCGACACTCGACGGCTTGTCCGTCCCGGCTGGCCCGGCGGCCCAGACGGCCATGCCCGTCCCTTTTCATTGGAATCCCGCGGAGGAAACGACCGTGAAGACAACCCCGGACTTCGCCACGAACGAAGGGTTGACGGTCGAGTTGGGCATGAATGCCGGCACGGATTGCGGAGATACGCCCATGACCACCGCGGAACCGGCAACGACGAAGGTCGGCGCGGAACCGACCGCCGGAGAAACCATTGGCACGGCTCCAGTTGGCGCAGAGACCCAACCGATAATCTCCAGCTACAAATCCGAGGCCCCGACAGTATATTTTCCGACCAGCATCGATCCTGCTACGGCCGGTCAGGCCGTGCCGGCGGTGCCGGCCCGGGTGCAATCGCGCTGGTCTGAGCTGACGGTGCCGGAAGCAACGAAATCGACGTTGGGAACCACTCCCGCGGCGGCCTTGCCCACGTCTGCCGCCGCGATGAACGCGCCCGGTCGCAGGGCAATCGCGGCCACGAAGACCGGGGCGAATACCATGCCAGCGCCGCTGACCGGCGGATGGCGCAATGCCAGCGAGATGGTCGTGAAATCTGCTCCGGTTGCGGCCTCGACGACGGCGAACGATCCCCTTGCGCCCGTCATCGACCCATCGATCACGGTCAGTCGGGTTTCCCCGATAGCACCCGCAGCGGTATCCGGCGTATCGACCACCGCGGTCGCGGCGCCATCGCAGTTGACGGTTCCCATGGGCCAAGCCGTCACGGACATCGCGACGCCAGTTGCCGATGGCGCGCAATCCACCGCGACCGCCCGGCCAATTTTAACCGGAATCGAAACCAACGCGTCTGCAGGCGAGAGACCTTCCATCGGGCGCAGCTCGATGACGCCAGTTGCAGTGCCACCGACGCCCACCGCCCAGCCAGTGACGAAGGCAGCCGCGGCGACGGCCACCGCGATCACCGCGCCATCGCAACCGGCGAAGCCCGCCGCCCAACCCATCGTACCCGCGACTACGGAAGATATCGCATCGCCGAACGTCACCGACCAGCCCGTGACAGCCCGGGAGAACACACCGGAATTTCCGGACGTTCTGTCCGACGCGGAACAAACCACGGACTTGCCGGCGGAGCCACCGGCGCCGACTCTGGTCAATCCCGCGACCACGCCGGCTGCGCCAATCGCTGCGCCGGTCGTGCCTACGCCTTCGCCGATACCCACTGCCGCATCCGCAGTCGTCGTCTCGACCGTCGCAGTTCCGCCGGCGGCGTTGGGAAATCCCGTTTCAGCAGGGCAGGGGATCGTTTCAATGCCCGTGACGACGCCAGTCGGAATGGCCAGTCCGGTTACGCCACCGTTCGCGCTACCAGTGGCATCCGCCAACCCGGCGGCCGAACCGGCGGCAACCGTCATCACCCAGCCGGAAAATTTTCCGCCGCAAATTCAGTCGACGCATACGGTCCTCTCGCCGATCCCGATGCCGGCCGTTGCAGTGGCGCCGGTTGCCGCAGTCGAAACAACTTCGTCGGATGGAGCAGCCGACGTAAGGAGGCTGGATCGCGGTCAAGGGCTCCCGATCGGCCTCGTCACCTCGGCCGCTACTTCTGCCGTTCCATTTCCTCCGAACGATTCAGTTTCCGGCGACATCCGGCCGGCGCTGCCCGCCAATCCGACGGCGCCCGCGCCGGTGACTGTCGCCCCGCTACCGATGACGGCCGCAGTCGCGCCTGCGACTGCCGAAAATTTAGCCGCACCGACACCGGCACGTTCAACGTTGGCGACGAGCATCCCCACGACGCCTACACAGCCCCAGCAAGTTATTACTACAGTCAGCCCAGAGGCGGTCGTTACGGCCTTCGACGCCACTCCCGTGCCATCCACGGTAAGCGCACCGCAAACGGTACTCTCGCCGCTGCCGATGCCGGCCGTTGCAATGGCACCGGTTGCCGCAGTCGAAACAACTTCGCCGGAGGTAGCAGCCGACGTAAAGAGGCTGGATCGCGGTCAAGGGCTCCCGATCGGCCTCGTCACCTCGGCCGCTACTTCCTCCGTTCCATTTCCTCCGAACGATTCAGTTTCCGGCGACATCCAGCCGGCTCTGCCCGCCAACCCGACGGCGCCCGCGCCCGCGACCGTCGCCCCGCGGCCGATGCCGGCCGCCGTCGCGCCCTCGACGACCGACAGTTTAGCCGTGCCGACACCGGCACGCTCAACGTTGGCGACGAGCGTCCCCACGACGCCTGCACAGCCCAAGCAAGTTATTACTGCGGTCAGCCCAGAGGCGGTCGTTACGGC
>DATJPQ010000001.1:0-11790 GCA_035506315.1 Opitutaceae bacterium | reverse complement strand
CTCGTTCCGGCGCATCGGCTCGGCCCGGGAATTGCGGACCGACGCGCGCGTGCTGGCCGCGACCAACCGCGACCTGGAAACCCAGATCGCCGCCGGGCGTTTCCGCGAGGACCTGTTCTATCGGCTCAACGTGATGGAAATCTACATCCCGCCGCTGCGCGAGCGGCCGGAAGACATCCTGCCGCTGGCGACGCATTTCATCGGCCAGTTTTCCCGGTTGCAGCCGCGGTTCTCCGCGTCGGTCTCGGCCTGCCTGACCCGGTATCGCTGGCCGGGCAACGTCCGCGAGCTGCGCAACGCCATGGAGCGGGCGGCGCTGCTCTCGCGCGGCGAGATCGTGCTGCCGGAGCATCTCCCCGCGCGGATTCTCGCGGCGACGGAAGGGGCGGCGCCGGTCGGGCCGGTCGAGGTCCAGCGCTTGGAGGAGATCGAACGCGAGGCGATTTTGAAGGCCCTGCGCAAAAATAATTTCAACCGCACGGAGACGGCGAAGGAGCTGGCGATCAGCCGCCGCGCCCTGACGTACAAGCTGCAACACATGCGCGAGCAGGGCCTCCCCGTCGATCCTCCGGCCGACCAGCCCGCCTCCTGACCGGCCGGCAACCTGCCGTTGGATTTATCGTTTACTTCACCCGTCGTGGTGATGAGTGGGAGCGCGGACGTAGGCGTAGCCTCGTCCGCCATCTTGCGAGGCTGTGGGCGGACGATCGCTGATGGCGATACGTCCGCGCTCCCCTCGGGCGGATACGCTGCGGGTCAACGTAGCGCGGGCGTCCCGCCTGCTTCAGCGGTACGCCGACGAACGTCCTGGATGGATTTAGGTTTTGCCTCGCGGCGGGGCGCGACCTAGTTCTCGCCCCGGACTCCCAGCCACCCTTGCCACCATGAGCATCAAACTGTTTCTCCGCGTCCTCGTCTTTCTCGCGCTCCTGTTCGTCATCCTTTACGTGGGCATGACCAACCCGAAGGAGATCGATTTCTATTTCCCGCTTTTGTCCGCGAAACCGAATGTCCCGGTGCTCCATCAACCCGCGGCGCTGATCTATTTCGGCATTTTCGCCATCGGGGTCCTGGCAGGGGCCATGCTCTTTGCCGGCGGCGGCAAGCGCAGCCGCAGCGACGGCGACAAAAAGTGAACCGGTAGCAGCCGGTCGCGGCAGTCTATCAGTCCGCCTGTGACGGACGACCTTCGTCTGGAGTTCGGCCGCTCCAGAGTTTGTCACGTAATACGTGACAAACTCTTGCATGTTGCTTTAGAGCAGCTATGTTATGTGTTGATTTTATGTCAGTTGGAAGGGCTTCGGGCCACGAGTCCCTCGACAGGCTCGGGACCTTGAGCTTGTCGAAATGGCGCGTCGAGAGGCCGGCGATCATCGCCTGCAAGCAGGCTCCTACAAAACGGCGGGCACAGACCGCCGCTACAGCTGCGCGCGGCGCAGGTTGTCGCACACGATGGCGGCGGCGACGGCGGCGTTGAGCGATTCGGCGGCGCCGTGCCGGGGAATGGTCACGTATTTTGTGACCAATGCCCGCGTGGCAGCGGAGAGGCCGCGGCCTTCGCTGCCGATCACGAGCACGGCGTCGCGCAGCGCGGGCAGCGTGTGAACCTTCGCGCCGGTGAGGTCGCAGCCGAGGACCGGCGCTTTGACGCCAGATAACGCGGTGGCGAGGTCGGCGGTGTGCACCCGCACCCGGGCAAAGGAGCCCATGCTGGCGTTGATGACTTTCTGGCTGAAAAGATCGGCGCAATCGGGCGAGAGCACCACGCGGTCGAGGGCGAACCAGTCGGCGACGCGCAGAAGCGTGCCCACGTTGCCCGGGTCCTGGACCCCGTCGAGGGCAAGCGTGAGCCCATGGTCGAGCGCGCCGGCGGGCAGCGGGACGCGTTCGATGCGGCCCACGGCGAGGACACTCGCTGGAGTAGGGAAGTGGCTGATACGGGCCAGCTCGGCCTCGCTAACCTCATGGGTGCGAGTGCCGCGCCAGGCGGCGGTGGCATAGATTTCCGCGAACGGAAAACCGGCGGCGAGCAGTTCGGCGACGACTTTTTCCCCTTCGACAATGAAAAATCCCTCCGCTTCACGGTGTTTTTTCTCGCGTAGCGCGCGGAGCCGCTGGATGTCCGCCCTGGTGAGCATGGCGGGTGAGCATGGGATGGTCCGGCTGGTAGGAGCAAACTTGTTTGCGACCGGTCTGCGTGGCGGCGCAGGCATCGCGAATAAATTCGCTCCTGCAAGATGCGACCGTCTTTGCATTGACGCCCGGGCAATGTGCGAGAGCGCGTTGACCGCAACGCGCTTTTGAGTGTCATGGGCCTGTCCGTCGTAGCGGGGACAAGACGCTCCACCCGTGGCTTGTCTGGTCGCGGCAAGAAACTACAATATTCATCATCATGAGCACGCTTTTGAATTGGGGCATTCTCAGCACGGGCAACATCGCGGGCACTTACGCCAAAGGCGTGGCGCGTTCGCAGACCGGCAGGGTCGTCGCGGTCGCCAGCCGCGAGCTGGCCAAGGCCCGGGCGTTTGCCGCCGAGCACCGGATCGAACGCGCCCACGGCAGCTACGAGGCCCTGCTGGCCGATCCGGGCGTGCAGGCCGTGTACATCGCCACGCCGCACCCGCAGCACCTGGAATGGGTGATGCGCACGGCCCTCGCCGGGAAGCACGTGCTCTGCGAAAAGCCCATGACCATGAATCTGGCGGAGGCGCGGACGGCGGCCGAGGCCTGCCGCGCGAGCGGCGTGCTGTTCATGGAGGCCTTCATGTACCGCTGCCACCCGCAGACGGCGAAGATCGTCGAGCTCATCCGCGACGGCGCGCTCGGCCGGGTGGAACTGGTGCAGGCCACGTTCAGCTACAACCGGCCGTTCGATCCCGCGCATCGCGTGTTCAACAAGGCGCTCGGCGGCGGCGGCATCCTCGACGTGGGCTGCTATCCCGTGTCGTTGTCGCGGCTCGTGGCCGGGGCGGCGGGCGGACAGCCGTTTCTCGACCCGGAGCACGTGGACGGCGTGGCCCGGATCCATCCGCAGTCGGCGACCGATGTCTACGCAGCGGCCACGCTGGGCTTCGCCAACGGCATCATCGCGCAGGTGTCGGGCGGGATCGGCCTGTGGCAGGAACGCGTGGCGCGGATTTACGGGAGCGAAGGCTGGTTGCACGTGCCGGAGCCGTTCATCCTGGATTTCGACGGCGGCGATTCGAAGTTGATCCTGCACCGGCACGGCGCCAGCGCGCCCGAGGAGATCGTCGTCACGGCGCCGCCGCTGTATACGACCGAGGCCGATGCCTTTGGCCGGGCGTTTTTCGCCGGCGCCCGCGAAGCGCCGGCGATGCCGGTGGCCGATTCGCTCGGCAACATGGCGACCCTCGACCGCTGGCGCGCGGCGGTGGGGCTGGCATACGACGCCGACAAAGGCCAGTAACGCCGTCGCAGTCGGTCTCCGGGTACGGGATCGCAACCAAGGCCACGGCGAAGGATTTTTCCGCTGATGGCGCGGATAAACACGGATGGGATCTTTATAATCCGCGACCATCCGCGAAATCCGCGGTCGCTTGGTCCGAGAATGGGTCGGATGGGGGACTCCGCAAGGTCGTCGATGGCATGCGTGGCGAGCTTTGCGCGTTGTCAACCGACTGCCTGGCCGCGAACCTGCTGGTGGAGGATTTCACATGAATCAAAAAATCATCGCCATGGGGCGTACCAAGAAGATCGCCCTGGTCGCGCACGACCACAAGAAACAGGATCTCGTCGATTGGGCGCGGTTCAATAAAGGCACGCTTTCGCGCCATCACCTCTTCGGCACGGGCACAACCAGCCACCTCCTCGAAAAGGAGCTCGGCCTGCCGGTGAAGCAGCTCCTCAGCGGCCCGCTCGGCGGCGACCAGCAGATCGGCTCGATGATCGCCGAGGGCGAGATCGACTTCCTGATCTTTTTCTGGGATCCGCTCTCCCCGATGCCACACGATCCCGATGTGAAGGCGTTGCTGCGCCTGGCCGTCGTCTGGAACATCCCGGTGGCATGCAGCTGGGCCACGGCGGACTTCATGATCTCGTCGACGCTGATGGATGCCGACTACGAGCGGATCGTGCCGGATTACGGCGACTATCTCTCGCGCCCGATCCCGGTGGAGAGCCATCTCTCCCCGCCGCCCAAAGAGGCGACACCGCCGAAGACCGAAAAGAAATAGGCGGGTTGGTGCCGGGTGGAAAGAACCAGGGACCGCCGGCCGGCCAGGCCCGGTCGGCGCAGTGCCGTGCAAAGGGATTTGCTTTACGCGAGACGTCCGCATCATTGCGAAGCTTCGCATGAATGGCGCCAAATCCCCCCATCAGTCGCAGCGGCCTCCGGTCGCCACGTGGCTGGGGCGCGCCGCGCTGGTGGGAGTTTGCACGCTCACCATCTGGATCTATGTACTGATCGTGCGGGATATTCCCTCCGAATTTGGCGCGGCGGGGCCGGCCAAGGCTTACTACAACCTGCTGGTCGAAGGATTCCGCGCCGGCCAGCTCAATTTGAAGCTGGAGACGCCCCCCGGGCTGATGCAGCTCGCCGATCCTTACGACCCCAAGGCGAACCAGCCCTACCGGGGATCGATATACCGGGAAGGCCGCCTCCACGACTTGAGTTACTATCGGAGCAAATTCTATCTTTATTTCGGGGTCACCCCCGCACTTTTGCTCTTCGGGCCGACGGTGGTCTTGACCGGACATTATATAAGCCATGCGCAGGCGGTGGTGATATTCGCGTCACTCGGCCTGATCGTCGGCATTGGATTGCTCCACGCGGTCTGGCGGCGGTATTTCCCGCGGGTGAGCGTCGTGGTCGTGTGCGCCGGCGCGCTGGCGCTGGGCTTTGTGACCAGCCTGCCCCTGCTGCTGCAGCGTCCCGAAGTCTGGGAAGTGCCGATCTGTTGCGCCCATGCGCTGACGATGCTGACGTTGGCGGCGCTCTGGAAGGCATGGCACGAACCGCTGCGTCGCGGACGATGGCTCGTGCTCGCAAGTCTGGCCTACGGCCTGGCGGTTGGCGCCCGCCCCTCCCTGCTTTTCGGAGCCGTGATCCTGTTCGGGCCGGTGATACAAACCTGGGCGGCAACCGCGGAGGAGGATCGGGTACGTTGGCGCACGACCATGCGCCTGGCCCTGGCGGCCGTAGTCCCGATCACTGTCATCGGCCTGGGGCTGTTGGTTTATAACTATCTGCGCTTCGATCATCCGTTCGAATTCGGACAAAGCTACCAATTGGCCGACAGCCGGCAGGACAACGTCCGTCATTTCAGTTTGGATTATCTCTGGTTTAATTTGCGGGCCTACTTTTGGGCTCCCGCGAGCTGGAGCCGGGTGTTCCCCTATTTTCACCCGATCATAGTGCCGCCGCCACCTCCGCAGCATGGCGGTACGGATGGCTACGTCTACGGCGTGCTCACCAACACGCCGTTCGTCTGGCTCGCACTGGCCGCGCCCCTGGCATGGTGGCGGCAAGCGCGCGAACACCGTGCCGCGCTGCGCGGGCCTGTCATCAGCGCCGCAGTCCTGTTCGGGATTTCGGCGGTGCTGATGGGGAGTTTTTATGGCCTCTGCCTGCGTTATCAAATGGAGTTCGTGCCCGTGCTGGTGTGGCTGGCGGCCGTGGGTCTGTTGGGATTGGAATCTGCCCTGGCGGACCGGCCGCGCTGGCGCACCGCAGCCCGGTTGGCGTGGGGCACATTGTTGGCGTATTCGGTGGCGTTCAGCCTGCTGTATGGATACAACGAACGGGCCGGCCTGCAGTTCATCCATGGGAAAATTTTGCTGGGCTCTGGCGAGATCCGGGAAGCGATTGTGCAATTGGACAAGGCGGTGGATAACAAGCCGGACTTCGACGCGCCCCGGCTTGCGCTGGCGGTCGCCTACGCCCGGGACAACCAACTTAAAATGGCGCAAGAGCAATTCGAGCAGGCCTTGCGGCTGGCGAAAATGCAGGACAGGGCGATGTATTACGGCATGTATGGGATGGAGCTGGTCAGGGGCGGCCACCCGGAAGAGGGCCTCGTCCGGCTGGAAGCGGGCCTGCGGCTGGACCCCAGTTCGGCCTTGGCCAACAATGATCTGGGTACCACCCTTGCGACACTCGGGCGCGAACCGGAAGCCCTGCACTATCTTGAAGAAGCCGTGCGGCTGGTTCCGGACTTCGCCGATGCCCAATGCAATCTGGGCCATCTCTTGACGATGGCCGGAAAATGGGACGAGGCGATCGGGCATTTGCGGCAGGCTTTACGGATCGATCCCCGGGGGCGCGATGCGCACTTTTGGCTGGCGACCGCGTTGCTCAATCAAGGCCAGGTGTCGGAGGCGATTTCGCACTATGAAGAGGCCCTGCGCATCGATCCCAATTTTGCTCCGGCTCGCGAAGGTCTGCAGCAACTCGGCCGCCCCGTCCCGCCTGGCCGGTAGGAACGGCCCGGCTCGGGGACCATTTGTATTTTGATCGTTGCGGCGGAACAAAACTATCGGCGAGCATGACGGCTTGCCCTACGCTGATCCAGCCCTTCGCCCGCATGTCGTTTCTGTGGTGGTGCCGGTTTATAATGAGATCGCCACGGTCGATCGTTGTCTGGCGGCGCTCACGACCAAGCAGATGCCGGGCTGGGAACTGGAAATCATCATCGTCGAAAGCAATTCCACGGACGGCACGCGCGACCTGGTGCTGGCCTATCGCGACCGGGAGCGGGTGAAGGTTGTTCTCCAGGATCGTCCCCGGGGCAAAGGCCACGCGGTGCGCGCCGGGCTGGCCGTGGCGACCGGCGACGTGATCATGATCCAGGATGCCGATTTGGAGTACGATCTGGACGATTATGAGTTGCTCCTGGCGCCCATCGCCTCCGGGCGTCAGGTGTTTGTCCTGGGATCGCGGCACCGGCCGGGCGGGTTCGCCATGCGGAAATTCACGGATCAACCCCTGCAGGCCCTGTTCATGAACACGGGACACTGGTTTTTCACCATCTGCCTCAACCTGTCGCTGGGCATCTGGCTGAACGACCCCTTCACGATGTACAAAGTTTTCCGGCGGGAGTGCCTGGCGGGGCTGGAATTCCAGAGCGATCGTTTCGATTTCGATTTCGAATTGCTCATCAAACTCGTTCGCCGGGGATATCGGCCCATCGAGATCCCGATCAGTTATGCCTCCCGTTCCTTTCGACAGGGCAAGAAAATCTCAGTCTGGCGCGATCCGCCCACCTGGATCGTGGCGCTGATCAAGTATCGTTTCTGCCGCCTTCCCCGCTAGCCGCCGGCGGGCCTCGCCGCGGGGAGGACAAGTCCGCCACTCGGTCAGGCGCGCCGCCTCCCGGGATGGCTGGGGTCTACCCGCGACTGGCCGCGCGTTCGGCGCGACGGCTTCTCACCCGCTCCCGGGCGGAGAGGATGATCGTGCGCCATTCGGCGTAGATCGCCTCGAACTCGCGGGACTTGGCGAGGACGAAGTCTTCGAGTTTGACCAGGCCCAGCGCCCGCAGGGTCCTGGCGGTGGCGAGATCGATCGGTACCTTGCAAAAGGGGGATGACTCGAAAAATCCGGGATCGTCCGCCACCGGTTTCATTTCGGCGAACAGCGCAATGTAGGCCCGGGTCGTCGCGGAGAGCGGTCCTTTGGGGCCTTCGCCTTTTTCGTTGAGCAGGAAAAGTTGGTCGCCTGGCGCGTCGCCCTCGACGGTGACGCGGCCCCAGCGGCATTCCGTACGGATGACGAGCCGGGCGCATTTCTCCGGCGACCAGGCCGCGCGCTCGGGGCTGAGCGAAAGGTAGTGGCTGACGGCCTCTTTGTAGAGCGGCCCGAAGTCGAGCACTTCGACATCGACGAAGGAAGGTTCACGCGGAGGGACGGGGGGTGTGGCTGGAGCGGGCATGGGGAGGTTGGTTGGCGGGAGAAAAGCGAAACTGGTTCAACGCGGGGCGAGTTTGGGACGGGCGGGGGCAGGGGACGGGGTATTGACCATCGCGAGTTCGGCGGTAAGAGCCGATGGAGGTGACTCGGGCGGGGCAATGAACCTGTCCGCCGATCGGGTCATTTGGCAATCTAAAGTTTGGCCGTTCATGATTATGCCCGCCATGATCGTTGCGTGGGAGGCATCCGTAACCGCGCCTCAGGCGGCGACGGCCCCCAGCAGCGCCGTCATCGCCGCCGAACGGCGGATGGGCCAGGCCGCAAGTTCCTGTTCGCACTCGATGACGAGCTGCAAGGTTCCGCTCAGCCGGTCACCGATCACATCCGGCCGGGCTTCCTCCGCCGGTTGGTTGCGCAAAAACTGGTACGGGCGCAAGGCGTCGCCGATGTAGCGTTCGACGGTTTTGCGGATATTGCGGGCGCCGAGATCGGGCGAAAAGCCCCGCCCGACCAGGAACGTGATGACATCGTGGTTCGCCAGCTCGACGCAGCGATGCAGATGCTGGCTCTGCATCAGACACTCCTTGAGCACGAGGCCGCGGGTGATTTCCACCTGGGCCTCGTAAGCGAGCAGATTCAGGGCGATGGCCGAGTCGAAGCGCGCCACGCCCTCCTTGCCGAAAAATTCCTCGGCCTCGAACTGGAGTTTATGGCGGATCGCCGTGTAGCCGCTGTTCTGCATCTGGGCTGCCTCGGCCGCGCCCAGGTTCGAAGTGAGGATGACCATGAGGCGGGAGAGATCCTTGGTCGTGCCATCGTTGATCGAGACCCGCGCCGCATCGAACCCGAGGAGGATTTTCGTCAGGCCGCGATTCGCCTTCTCGATTTCGTCGAAGAGCAGGAAGCCGCCGCCCTGGGCGTTGAGCCGGTCGATCGCGGCGCCGAGCAACGAGGGTTGCGTGGGCGTGCCCAGAAAGCGCAGGACTGAATCTGGGTGTTCGTACTCGCCCATGTCGAAACGCTCGAGGTGCGCCGCGGCCGCCTCACCGTAAAGAAACCGCGCCGCCAGATTGACCATCTCGGTCTTGCCGGTGCCGGTCGGCCCCAACAGCAGGAAAAATCCCTTGATGCGCTGGCTTCGCGCCGGGCCGAAATGCGCGCGTTCCACGGCGCCGGCGAATTCACCGACCGCCTCGGTTTGGCCCAGCAGCAGGGTGTTGAGGTGATTTTCCAGGGTGCCACGGCTGTGCATGGCACCGATGAAAGGCAGAAGTAATTATCCTAGTCAAACTATATTTACCTAAACGCTGCGCGACACGATCTGGACCATGAAGGTTGGCTTCGGGCTGCGGATGCGGCGGACGGACGAACGCTGATGGCGCCGCTCGGCCTTGGGGGTATAAAGCTGCCAGGCCCGCCGGGCCTTGATCGCCTCGCCTTTGTCGTGCAGGATCAGCTTGTCGCCGTTGGCCAGCTGCTCGGCGTAGCGCTTATACCGGCCGCGCTTCGGATCGTAGTGCCGCTCCAGCTCCAGCGGCGGCGCCTCGTCCCGGTCGCGCACCACGAAAATGCGCCAACGTGACGGGCCGATTTGCTGCCGGACCAGACACCGCTGTTCCCCGGCCGGGAGTTTGCGGTTCCGCCGGTCAAAAACATGATAGAGGTTAACGTAGTCCTTGTCGGACGCGATCAGGATCGGATGGCCGGCATAGGCCCGGTCGATCACCGCGCGAGAATCCTGCTTCACCGGGATGCCGTTGAGCAGGGTCGTCCCATAGAAGATCGGCGGCAATTCGGCGGGAGGAAGCGAAGGTGGCATGGTCATCGAAAAGGGTGAAAGGCAAAATTAGACGATTCGTTTCTGACAGGATTGAAGCAAAAACGGTTTACTTTTGGCAAACATGGAATGAACCCGAAATGCGATTCACCTTCCGGGCAGAAACTTACCCGGCCGGAATGGGCCGGGACACGACAATGCCGCGGTCGGGAAGCTGCTGCGAGGGAGAATAGATAGACAATCCACAGACAACAGGAAACGAAAGCGACTACGCGCCCAAGTCAAACCGCCCTGAGGTTGCGGTGGAACGTAGCGTCGGTCCTGGACGCTCTCCTGCTTTGATCGGGGAGCGCGGACGTATCGCCGCTGGCGATCGTCCACCCCTGCGCAAAGTCATTTGGCTGGCTGCCCCCAGTGTCGTGGCGCGCCCGGAGCAGGTTTGGTTGGCTGCACCCAAGTCAGGCGATGGCGGGGGAAAGACCGATGGAAGGGTGAATGTGTAACCAACACACATCAAATATCTTAACATCAAAGGCGGTTTGCTGGCATGCTTTGAGCGAAAAGGTAGTCGCTCTTCAATCGCGTTTTTCACCGTCGGAATTCGGCACCATGAAAAAGATCATTTTGGTTATGTTGATTGCGGTTTGCGCCCCGTGGCTCCAAGCGGCGATGGACGGTCCGATTGTCTCCGCACCGTTCACCGCCGGGGAACTCGACCAGCTGTTGCGCCCGATCGCGCTTTATCCCGATCCGCTTATCGCGCTGATTCTGCCTGCCTCGACCTTCCCCGCCGAGGTCGTTTCGGCGGCGCGATTCGTCACCGCAGGTGGTGATCTGGCGGCCATCGTGAGCCAGCCGTGGGACGCCAGCGTGCAGGCTCTGGCGCATTATCCTTCGATCATCATGTGGATGAATGCCAATCTTGAGTATATCCGCACGCTGGGAGAGGCCTTCGCCGGTCAACCGGAGGAAGTGATGCAGGCGATTCAGCGGTTGCGAGCCCAGGCCCTGGCGAACGGTACGCTGACCAGCACGGCGCAGCAGGTGGTCGTGCAGGAGGGAGATTATATCAGCATCGAGCCAACCCAACCCGCCGTGATCTATGTTCCGACCTACAACTGCGACACGGTCTACACCATGGCTCCATACGAGGATGTCCCGTTGATTCAATTCGGCATCGGCTGGACCGTCGGACCCTGGCTCGCCTATGTCTGCGATTGGGGGCACGGGAGAATCTGGGTGCGGGCCCGGCACACCTGGTGGGGCCATAACTGGGGAATGGTCTATTTCCACGATTGGCGGAAGGGCCATGATCTGGATCGCGGCGGAGACCATTGGCGGCCCGATTCGCATTGGCTCCAGGCGCGAGAGCGCGCCGTTGCTCAGGCCCGTGCCCATGCCAACTTCGACCACCGGGGCCGTCAGGCCGCGATCGTTTCGCCCCTGCCGAGACCCCGCCTCGTGGGACGCCCGGACTCCGGACACTTCAACGCACCGCGGGAATACGACAATCCGGGGCGGGCCGTCCAGAACAGTCAGCCGCCACGAGCGCATGCGCCGCAAACCGAAACGCGAAGATCCGAACCTCCCCGTCAGGCCGCGATGATTCCGCCCACGCCGGCGCCCCGCCTGGATGGACACGCGAACGCCGGTCACTTCAATGCGCCGCGGGAGTACGGCAACCCGGGGCGGGCAGTCCAGCATAGCCAGCCGCCGCAGCAGACGTATGCGCCGCGAGCCGAACCACCAAGATCCGCACCGGCCCGGATGGAACCGTACCGGGCGGCGCCATCCCATTCTGAGACCGTTCATTCGATGCCAGCTCGTTCGGCGCCAGCCGAATCGGGTGGCCGGGGTGCGGGCTCCAGATCTGACCGCGACCGATAGTCCGCCTCGCTGGGTCCTTCGCCGGGCGCGATCACCTGTGGAAGATTGCCCACCGACTGGCGGTCGGCGCCGGGCGCCGGCGGCGTTTTTTGCGTTTGTCAGGCATCGGGCGGGCCGATACGCCCAGCCCTTGCCATGGCCGCTGCCACCACTCTCATCGCCCTTCTGCATGGACCGGACCAGCCGGGGATCGTCGCCAAGACGGCCGGCTGGATCTTCACGCGCGGCGGCAACATCCTGCACGCCGACCAGCATCGCG